>NZ_JBAKHW010000036.1:0-66454 GCF_036906815.1 Micromonospora sp. CPCC 205539
CCACCGGTGAACGCGAGACCAGCAGCGGTCAGAGCGGTGCGACGGATCAGATCGGTACGCATGATGGCGTGCTCCTCTGCCTCGGGGGATGTGCGCGGCGTGCTGCGACCGCGCGACGTGCGGGGGAAAGTTTCGGGGGGATCTGCCCGGCGGCCGGGGGCCTGCTCGGGTGTCCGGGGGTGTAACCGTGGCGGCTCGGCGGGTGTTCCCGACGGCCACCGTGCAACCGCGGGCCTGGCGGGTGTCTCGACGGCCACCGGATCTGGGGGTGTAACCGTGGCGGCTTGGCGGGTGTTCCCGGCGGCCGGTGGTTACGAGGGTGTAACCGTGGCGGCCTGCCATGTGTTCTCGGCGGCTGCCGCACCGGGCTCGGAGAGCCGCGGTGGTATGCCATGTTCAACGACCCGGCCCCGGCCACGATTCCACCCTCAGAGTGGCCCCGCCCACGGGACACCACGACACAGACCGGCCCACCGCGCGCATCCCACCCCAGACGGAACCGGACACTCACCCCAAAGGCAGACGGCCGCGCGCCGCCACCCGCCGACACCTCAACCCGCCCCCACGCCCACCGGGCCGCTTGGTGGACGCAACTTCAGGGAAACTGCTGCCTCCCCAGCAGGCGAGGCAGCAGTTTCCCCGAAGTTGCGCACCCGACAGGCCGCCGTGGGGCATATTGCTCGATTCCGGGGGCGCCTACGGGCATTGGCAGGCCGATGATCGTGCTCGATCCAGGATGTAGTGCCCTCCAGGCGCGACCGAGGCCACTACATCCTGGATCGAGGGCGATCAGCCAAGACCGACGCCGGATCGTGCGGCGGCTGGCATCGGACGAACCCCCACCGCAGCCCCAAGTCAGGGGTGTTCGGCAGCGGATGGTGCAGGCATGGGCCCGCCGGCTGACAAGATCCGGCCTCGCGCCGGCCCCTAGTGGGCCCGCGTGCTCTCGTCGGGACTCGCTGCCGGATCGGCCGCTGCAGCCGGATCGGCATCCGCGCCAAATGTGCCGCTCGCGTCGCCGTCGCCTCGCATGCCCATGTCATCCCGCGTGCCTTCGATGACACCGCTCGACGGATCGGCGCCCGCCGACGAGTCAGCACCCGTTAACGGGTCAGCACTCGCCGGCAGATCGGCACGAACAGACGGATCGGCGCCCGCCGACGAGTCAGCACCCGCCACCGGGCCAGCACCCGCCAACGAGTCAGCACTCGCCGGCAGATCGGCACGAACAGACGGATCGGCACGAACAGACGGATCGGCACGAACAGACGGATCGGCACGAACAGACGGATCGGAACTTACGGACGCGTCGAGGGCGGTCAGGATCGCCTCGGCGGTGCGCCGGCCAACCCCGGGGACCTCGGTGATCTCCTCGACGCTGGCGGCGGAGAGCCGCTTGAGCGAGCCGAAATGGCGTAGCAGCGCCTTGCGGCGGACCTCACCCAGGCCCGGCACGCGGTCGAGCGCCGACTCGGTCATCCGCTTGGAGCGGCGTTGCCGGTGGAAGGTGATGGCGAACCGGTGCGCCTCGTCGCGAACCCGTTGCAGCAGGTAGAGCCCCTCCGAGGTGCGCGGCAGGATCACCGGGAACTCGTCGTCGGGCAGCCACACCTCCTCCAGACGCTTGGCCAGCCCACACAGCGCCACATCCTCGATGCCCAGGTCGGCGAGGGCCTGGGCGGCCGCCGCCACCTGCGGCGCACCGCCGTCGACCACCACCAACTGCGGGGGGTACGCGAACTTGCGCGGCCGGCCAGTCGTCGGGTCGATCAGAATGCCGACCTGGGGATCAGTCGCGCCGCCCGGAGTGGTCGGGTCGTCGGCGGACTCCACGCCCACCTCGCCCGTCTCGGACCGCGCGTCCAGGTAGCGGGCGAAGCGGCGACGCAGCACCTCGGACATCGCGGAGAGATCGTCGGTGGCGCCTCGGACGATGAACCGCCGGTATTCGCTCTTGCGAGGCAGCCCGTCCTCGAAGACCACCATGCTGGCCACCACGTCGGTGCCCTGGATCTGCGAGATGTCGAAGCACTCGATGCGCAGCGGGGAGGTGCGCATGTCCAGCGCGTCGCTGATCTCGTCCAGGGCCTTGCCCCGAGTGGTGAGGTCACCCGACCGCTTGAGCTTGTGGCGGGTCAGCGCGTCCTTGGCGTTGCGCTCCACCGTCTCCATCAGGACCCGCTTGTCGCCGCGCTGCGGCACCCGCAGCGACACCCGGGAGCCCCGGTGGGTGGAGAGCCAGTCGGCGAGCGCGTCGGCGTCCGCGGGCAGCTCGGGCACCAGCAACTCCCGGGGGACGTCGGCCTCGCCGTGCTCGCCGCCGTACACCTGGGTGCAGAAGTGGTGCACCAGGTCGCCGGTGCTGAGGTCCTCGGTCTTCTCCACCACCCAGCCGCGTTGGCCACGGACCCGGCCGTCACGGACGTGGAAGACCTGCACGGCGGCTTCGAGCGGGTCGTCGGCGAACGCGACTACGTCGGCGTCGGTGCCGTCGCCCAGCACGACGGTCTGCTTCTCCATCGCGCGGCGGAGCGCGGCCACGTCGTCGCGCAGCCGGGCGGCCCGCTCGAACTCCAGCTGCTCGCTCGCGTCGGTCATCTCGCGTTCGATCTTGCGGACCATGGTGTCGGTGCGCCCGGCCATGAAGTCACAGAAGCCGTCGACGATGGCCCGGTGCTCGTCGGCGCTGACGGTGCCGACGCAGGGCGCCGAGCACTTACCGATGTAGCCGAGCAGGCAGGGACGGCCGACCTGGCCGGCCCGCTTGAACACCCCGGCGGAGCAGGTGCGCGCGGGGAACACCCGCAGCAGCAGGTCGAGGGTCTCCCGGATCGCCCAGGCGTGCGAGTACGGGCCGAAGTAGCGCACCCCCTTGCGCTTCGCGCCGCGCATCACCTGTAGCCGCGGATATTCCTCGTCGAGGGTGACGGCCAGGTAGGGGTAGGACTTGTCGTCGCGGTAACGGACGTTGAACCGGGGGTCGTACTGCTTGATCCAGGTGAACTCCTGCTGAAGCGCCTCGACCTCGGTGCCGACCGTGATCCAGTCCACCGACTCGGCGGTGGTGACCATCTGCCGGGTGCGCTCGTGCAGATTCCACATGTCGCCGAAGTAGGAGTTGAGCCGGCTGCGCAGGTTCTTCGCCTTGCCGACGTAGATCACCCGGCCGGTGCCGTCGCGGAAGCGGTAGACCCCCGGTGACTCCGGGATGGTGCCGGGTGCGGGTCGGTAGGTCGAGGGGTCAGCCACGCCAACAAGCCTAGTCCGCGCCCCCGACAGCCCACTCCAGGCGCTTGATCGACTCGGTCTTGCGGATGTCGGGGTGTCGACGGGCGCGGAACACCCCGACATCCGGGAACTCGAGCCGATCAAAACCCCGTCGGCCGACGGGCGTGGGTCAGGCCAACGAGATCTGGTCGCCGGTGACCTTGATGTCCTTGGCCGGCAGCGGCTTGGTGGCCGGACCGGCCTTCACCGAGCCGTCCTCGATCGAGAACTTGCTGCCGTGGCAGGTGCAGTTGATGGTGCCGCCATCGACCTTCGACACCGGGCAGTTCTGGTGGGTACAGATCGGGCTGAAGCCCTTGAACTGCCCCGGGCTGGGCTGGGTGATGACCACTCCCTGCGCGGCGAAGATCGCGCCGCCGCCAACCGGGATGTCGGCGGTGGTGGCCAGGGACTGGGCGCCCTGCCGGTCGCCGCCGCCCGCGTCGCCGGTGCTGGGCACCGCCGGGCCGCCGCTGGTGGGGGCGGCACCGTCGCCGGAGTCGTCACTGCCACAGGCAGCGAGCACGACGGCCGCGCCGACCGCCCCGACGCCGGTGAGCAGGGTCCGACGGGTCTGCGTACCCGGACCGGTCAGCGCCTGATCGTCACTCATGCCTCGCCTCTCTCTCGGCCGCTGCGCCGGTCAGCGACCGGCCACACTTCTCCACACGGGCAACTGTGCCGGATGGTTCACCGGGGCATAACTCCGACCCGAGAAATAGGACGGGCGGGCCGAATCGGCCCGCCCGTCCCCCTGTCCTCGCTGGTCAGCTTGCGGCGGCTGGCGCCTTGCGGCTGGCCCGCGCCTTGGTGGTCCCGTTGGCCCGGGCTGCCCGGGTGGTGGCGGCCGCCGCGCCCTTGGCCGCACCGTCGAGCTTGAGCACCTGGCGCAGGAACTGGCCGGTGTGGCTCTCCGACACCTCGGCGACCTCCTCGGGGGTGCCGGTGGCGAGCACGGTGCCGCCCCGGTGGCCGCCCTCCGGGCCCATGTCGATCAGCCAGTCGGCCGTCTTGATCACATCGAGGTTGTGCTCGATGGTGATCACCGTGTTGCCCTTGTCGACCAGCCCTTCCAGCACCATCAGCAGCTTGCGGATGTCCTCGAAGTGCAGGCCGGTGGTCGGCTCGTCGAGCACGTAGACCGTCCGGCCGGTGGAACGCTTCTGCAGCTCGGAGGCGAGCTTGACCCGCTGCGCCTCACCACCGGAGAGCGTCGGCGCGGGCTGACCGAGCCGGACGTAGCCGAGACCGACGTCGACCAGGGTCTTGAGGTGCCGGTGGATGGCCGGGATGGCGGAGAAGAACTCGGCGGCCTCCTCGATCGGCATCTCCAGCACGTCCGAGACGGTCTTGCCCTTGTAGTGCACCTCCAGGGTCTCCCGGTTGTACCGGGCGCCCTTGCAGACCTCGCAGGGGACGTACACGTCGGGCAGGAAGTTCATCTCGATCTTGATCGTGCCGTCACCCGAGCACGCCTCGCAGCGCCCACCCTTGACGTTGAACGAGAACCGGCCCGGGCCGTAGCCGCGCACCTTGGCCTCGGTGGTCTCGGCGAAGAGCTTGCGGACGTGGTCCCAGACACCGGTGTAGGTGGCCGGGTTGGAGCGCGGCGTACGGCCGATCGGCGACTGGTCCACGCCGACGACCTTGTCCACGTGTTCCAGGCCGCCGACCCGGGTGTGCCGACCGGGCACCAGCCGGGCCCCGTTGATCTGGTTGGCCAGCACCGCGTACAGGATGTCGTTGACCAGCGTCGACTTGCCCGAACCGCTGACCCCGGTGACGGCGATCAGCTGACCCAACGGGAAGGGCACGGTCAGGTTGCGCAGGTTGTGCTCGCGCGCCCCGTGCACCACCAACTCCCGCTCCGCGTCCTGCGGGCGGCGCTTCGCCGGCGTCGGGATCGACCGCCGACCGGACAGGTACGCCCCGGTGAGCGACTCCTTGTTCTTCAGCAGTGCCGGCACCGAACCGCTGTGCACGATCTTGCCGCCGTGCTCGCCGGCGCCGGGCCCGATGTCGACGATCCAGTCGGCGGTGCGGATGGTGTCCTCGTCGTGCTCCACCACGATCAGCGTGTTGCCCAGCCCGCGCAGCCTGATCAGGGTCTCGATCAGCCGGTGGTTGTCGCGCTGGTGCAGCCCGATCGACGGCTCGTCGAGCACGTAGAGAACGCCCACCAGGCCGGAGCCGATCTGGGTGGCCAGCCGGATGCGCTGGGCCTCACCGCCGGAGAGGGTGCCGGCCGGGCGGTCCAGGGAGAGGTAGTCCAGGCCGACGTCGAGCAGGAACCGCAGCCGGGCGTTGATCTCCTTGAGGACCCGCTCGGCGATCATCTTCTGCCGGTCGGTCAGCTCGATGCCGGCGAGCAGGTCGGCGCACTCCCCCACGGACAGGTTGCAGACCTCGGCGATGCTCTTGCCGGCCAGGGTGACCGCGAGCACCTCGGGCTTGAGCCGGGCGCCACCGCACGCCGCGCACGGCACGTCGCGCATGTAGCCCTCGTACTTGTCGCGGGACCACTCGGACTCGGTGTCGGAGTGCCGGCGCTCGATCCACTGCACCACGCCCTCGAAGCCGGTGTAGTAGGAGCGCTCACGACCGTACTTGTTGCGGTAGCGCACGTGCACCTGGTCGTCGGAGCCGTGCAGGATCGTCTTCTGCGCCCGCGCCGGCAGCGCCCGCCAGGGGGTGTCGACGTCGAAGTGCTGGGCCTCGCCGAGCGCCTCCAGCAGGCGCAGGAAGTATTCCAGGTTGTGCCCGGTGGCCCAGGGCAGGATCGCGCCCTCGCGCAGGGACCGCTCCGGGTCGGGCACCAGCAGCTCCGGGTCGACCTCCTTCTTGGTGCCCAGGCCGGTGCACTCCGGGCAGGCGCCGTACGGCGCGTTGAAGGAGAAGACCCGGGGCTCGAGGTCCTCGATGGCGAGCGGGTGGTCGTTGGGGCAGGCCAGGTGCTCGGAGTAGCGGCGCTCCCGGTCCGGGTCGTCCTCCGGCAGGTCGACGAAGTCGAGCAGCACCAGGCCGCTGGACAGGCCCAGGGCGGCCTCGACCGAGTCGGTCAACCGCTGCTTGGCGCTCGGCTTGACGGTGAGCCGGTCGATCACCACCTCGATGGTGTGCTTCTCCTGCTTCTTGAGCTTTGGCGGCTCGGTCAGCGGGTGCACCACGCCGTCGACCCGGGCCCGGGCGTAGCCCTTGGCCTGCAGCTCGGCGAAGAGGTCGACGTACTCGCCCTTGCGGCCTCGGATGACCGGGGCGAGCACCATGAACTTGGTGCCCTCGGCCATGGCGAGGACCCGGTCGACGATCTGCTGCGGGCTCTGCCGGGAGATCCGCTCGCCGCAGACCGGGCAGTGCGGCTCACCGATGCGGGCGTAGAGCAGTCGCAGGTAGTCGTAGACCTCGGTGATGGTGCCGACGGTCGAGCGCGGGTTGCGCGAGGTCGACTTCTGGTCGATCGAGACGGCCGGGCTCAGCCCTTCGATGAAGTCGACGTCGGGCTTGTCCATCTGGCCGAGGAACTGCCGGGCGTACGACGAGAGTGACTCGACGTACCGACGCTGCCCTTCAGCGAAGATCGTGTCGAAGGCCAGGCTCGACTTGCCCGACCCGGACAGCCCGGTGAACACGATGAGCGCGTCCCGGGGCAGGTCGAGACTGACGTCACGCAGGTTGTGCTCGCGCGCGCCACGGATAATCAGTCGGTCGGCCACGGTGCGTGTACTCCCGGGTGAAGACGAAGCGGAGGATCTGACCCGCTCTGGGTGATTTCGAGCGGTCGTGCGGGCGCGGAAAATGCGCCTCGGCAACTCTAGCCCCGAGGTACGACACTTTCCCTCGCCCGCACATTCCCCCAGCTCAGCGCGGGTCGGCCGGCGCGTCAGTAGCCCCCGGGCGCCGGCGGCCGGGCCGCCCGACGTCGCGCCGAACGCCACCCGCCCCGCCGCTCGGCGGCCAGCCGCGTCTCCCGCCGCCGGCTCTCCTGCGTCACCTCCCGCTGGAGCCGCTGCCAGCTCTCCCACCGGCGGGTGGGCAGTTCCCCGGTCCGCAGCGCCTCGCGGACCGCGCAGGCCGGCTCGGCGTCGTGCCCGCAGTCGGCGTACCGGCAGCCCTCGGCCAACCCGGCGATGTCGGCGAACGCCCGGTCGAGCCCGGTCGCGCCGTCGAGCAGGCCGACCGCCCGTACGCCGGGAGTGTCGATCACCGCGCCGCCGCCCGGGATCGGCACCAGGGCCCGCCAGGTGGTGGTGTGCCGGCCCTTGCCGTCGACCCGCCGGATCGCCTGCGTGGGCATGACCACCATCCCAGCCAGCGCGTTGACCAGGCTCGACTTGCCGGCGCCGGAGGGCCCGAGCAGGCCGAGGGTGCGGCCCGGCGCCACCTCCGCGCGCAGTGGATCGAGGCCGACGCCACGCTCGGCGCTGACCGGCAGCACCGGCACCCCCGGGGCCACGACGGCAAGTTGGCGGGCCAGTGCCGCCGGGTCGGCCGCCAGGTCGGCCTTGGTCAGCACGACCAGTGGTCGGGCCCCGGACTCGTGGGCCAGGGACAGCAGCCGCTCGATCCGGTCGACGTCCGGCTCCGGGTGGACCGGCTCCACCACGGCGGCGGTGTCGAGGTTGGCGGCCAGCACCTGGCCGCTGGCGTCCTTGCCGGCGGTACGGCGGATCAGCGCGGTCCGTCGGGGCAGCACCGCCTCGACGGTGGTGCGGCGGTCCGGCCACTGCGCGAGCAGCACCCAGTCGCCCGCGCAGGGCAGCATGGACGGGTCCTGGGCCGCGGCGGCCAGCACCGCGCCGCCCAGGCTGGCCCGAACCGGGCCGTCGGCGGTGAGCACGGTGCAGACCCCCCGGTCCACCCGGGCCACCCGGCCCGCTCGGTGGTCGCCGCGCCGCCGGGCGTAAGCCGCCCGGTCGGCGTCCCAGCCGAGGGCGGTCAGATCGATCGTCATGGCATCCTCATCGCTGTCGACGTTGGTGATGGCGGAACACGCGTGCCACGGCCGGCATGATCACCACCTCCGTCCGACGTCTCGGTGCCGCGTATGACGCCGACGGTAGGGCGCGCGTCGGTGCGCCGAAAGCGATTTCCGCGGCGACGGCGTGCCGGCGTACCGCTAGGGTCTGTGCGTGACCACGGATCCCCTGCTGCTGACGGGCGAGGTGGACGACGCGACCAGCCGGCTGCTGCGTACCGCCGGGTCCTTCGAGACCACGGACCTCGCCGCCGCGTCGCTGCTGCCGGGCTGGACGCGCGGTCACGTACTGGCCCACCTGGCGCGCAACGCCGACGGCTTCGTCAACCTGCTGACCGCGGCTCGCACCGGCGAGCCGGTCCCGATGTACGCCTCGCTGGCAGCTCGGACGTCGGATATCGAGGCCGGCGCGGGCCGGACGCCCGCCGAGCACCTGGACGACCTGCGGCGCACCGCGGACCGGTTCGCCGAGTCGGTCGCGGCCATGCCGGTCGAGGCGTGGGCGGCGACGGTGCAGACCCGCCGAGGCCCCTGGCCGGCCGCCCTGCTGGTCTGGGGTCGGCTGCGCGAGATCGAGGTGCACCACCTCGACCTGGGCGCCGGCTACCGGCCCGCCGACTGGTCTGAGGCGTTCACCCACCGGCTGCTGCACGAGGTGGCCACCCATCACGCCAACCGGCCGGCACCGCCGTCGATGGTGCTGCGCGTCGACGGCAGCCAGCACGAGCTGGTGATCGGGGAACGCGAGGGCGCCCCGACCGTCGCCGGTCCCGCCCCCGACCTCGCCGCCTGGCTGATCGGCCGTGACGGCGGCGACGCGCTCGCCGTCACCCCCGACGGTTCCCTACCGACTCCACCGGAATGGATATAGACACGTCATGACATACAGCGGAGACGTCACCCACAACGGAGCGCCGGCGGTACGCGAGCTGGCCGGGCTCACCATCAGCAAGCTGTCGGTAGGGCCGATGGACAACAACGCCTACCTGCTGCGCTGCACCGCGAGCGGTGAGCAGGTGCTGATCGACGCCGCCAACGAGGCACCCCGACTGCTGGAGCTGATCGGTGACGGCGGGCTGACCGCCGTGATCACCACCCACCAGCACATGGACCACTGGGTGGCGCTGGAGGAAGTGGTGGCCAAGACCGGCGCCCGGGCACTGGTGCACGCCGACGACGCGGCGGGGCTGCCGATCGAGGCGGACCGGCTCGCCGACGGCGACACCGTGCCGGTCGGCGACTGCGCGCTGGAGGTCATCCAGATCAAGGGGCACACCCCGGGGTCGATCGCGCTGCTCTACCGCGACCCGAACGGCACCCCGCACCTCTGGACTGGCGACAGTCTCTTTCCGGGTGGCGTTGGTAACACCGACCAGGACCCGGAGCGCTTCGCCGCGCTGATCGACGACGTCGAGCACAAGCTGTTCGACCGCCTGCCGGACGAGACCTGGTTCTACCCGGGCCACGGCAACGACAGCACCCTGGGCGCCGAGCGCCCAGCCCTCCCCCAGTGGAAAGCCCGCGGCTGGTAACCGAGAACCCACCAAGGGTCACCCCGCGCGGGGGCCTGCCGTGCGCGGCGGAGGGATCACGCCTGACCGCCCGGAGCCGGGGACGGCAGGCCCCCGCCCTCCACCGCGACCATCGCAAACCGCCGCCGCATCCCCACCACGACCACGCCCGCCAGCACCAACCCCACAGCCATGGTCACCAGCAGCGGGCTGGCCTCCCCCGGCAGCAGCCCGGCCAGCGAGCGGGACGCCGTGCCCAGCACGAGGTAGAGACCCGCCCAGGACGCCCCGCCGAGTGCGGCGCAGCCGAGGAAGCGCCGGTACGACATCCGCAGCCCTCCGGCGGCCAGTGGCAGCAGCGCGTTGAACACCGGCAGGAACGGCGCGACCACGACCATCCGGCCGCCACCGCGGCGCAGGATCCCCTCGGCGGCCGTCCAGCGCGCCTCGCCGATCCAGGCGCCGATCCGACTGCGCCGTAGCTGGTCGGAGTAGCGGAGCCCGACGAGGAAGCTCAGCGACCAGCCGGCGAGGCAGCCGATCAGCACCGCGGCGAAGGTGGCCAGCCCGGTGGCCGGGCGCCCCACCCCGACCGCGGCCAGGATCGCCACGTCGCCGGGGATGAGGACGCCCAGCAGCGGTACGGCGTCGAAGAGCATGACCAGCCCGAGTGCACCCATCAACAGCAGGATCGGCAGCTCGTCAACCTGGGCCAGCCATTGCGTCATGCCTCGTAGGCTAGGGCCGCCGCACCAGTGTGGACATCGGGCCGCACCCCCCAGGGTCCCCTGGTATCCGCCTCGGGGTCCTCCCTGAGCGACCCGGGGCTCAGGTGGGTCGGAGCACCTGCACCCGGCGCAGCGACGAGTCCACCGACGGTTCGGTGGTGGGCACCGGGTAGTCGGCCAGGACCGCCAACCGACCCGCCGGCAGGTGCCCGCGGCCAGGGTCACCGACCAGCACCTCGGCACCGCCGGCGGTGGCCCGTTGCAGGAACGGCAGCACCCGGTCGGCCATCGCGCGGTCGTAGAAGACATCGCCGGCGAGCACCAGGTCCGCCTCCGCGCCGGCGCTGTCGAGCAGGTCGTCTCCGGTGACGGTGACGGCGACCCGGTTGGCGCGCGCGTTGATTGTGACGGCCGCCACAGCGTACGGGTCGATGTCGTTGGCGACCACGTGCGCGGCACCGGCCAGCGCGGCGGCGATGGCCACCAGGCCCGACCCGGAGGCGAGGTCGAGCACCCGCCGACCGGCGGCCAACTCCGGGTGGTCCAGCAGGTGGCGGGCGAGCCCCTGTCCGCCGGCCCAGGCCGAGGCCCAGTACGGCGCGGGGAGGGCGTGTCCCGCCTCGGCCTCCATGCGCGCCCACCAGACGATCGCGTCCTCGGCGAGGTACAACCGCACCTCCGGAACGAACGGGGTGGGGACCAGCCGAAGGCGGTCCAGGCCGGCGCCGGGCGCGTCTATCTCGCGCTCCAGCTCGGACAGCGCGGTGGCTGCGGCACCCTTCATCGGCGCAAGCATGCCCCAGAGGAGGGTGGCGGGGGCGACTTTCGCGTGCCGCCACGTAGAGTTCACCCAAGTGCCTGCGGCACTTCGGCCAGCGGATCGGGGTTTTGCCCGTTACTGTCGAACAGGTACGGGCGATCATCGGCCACAGGCCGCGGGTCAGCCGCTTTGAACAGGGAGAGATGCATGGCAACCGGCACGGTTAAGTGGTTCAACTCGGAAAAGGGCTTCGGCTTCATCGAGCAGGACGGTGGAGGGCCGGACGTGTTCGTCCACTACTCCGCCATCGCGTCGAGCGGCTACCGGGAGCTCAACGAGGGCCAGAAGGTCGAGTTCGAGGTGACCCAGGGGCAGAAGGGTCCGCAGGCGGACAACGTCCGCCCGCTGTAATCCCGTGCCGGTGGCGGCGGCTGATTGACGGCCGCCGCCGCAGTGCACTTCACGACGCCGCCGGGGCGGCGGGCAGGTCCCGCCGCCGCCGGAGCGGCCCCATCAACAGAATTGCCGGGGTGAGCGCCAACCAGGCGGTCATCACCCCGATCGCGGTCCCGGCGCTGTAGCGCGCGCCGAGGGCTCCTGCCAGCACGGCCGCCAGCGGGATGGTGCCGAAGTTGAGCAGGTGCATGCTCACCGTCACCCGGCCAAGCAGGTGGTGCGGTGTGTACGTCTGTCGGAAGCTGCTCTTGACCACGTTGCCGATGGCGACGCCGAAGCCGATCAGCAGCCCGCCGAGGGCGGGCCAGATCAGTCCGAGGCCGGGCGTGGCCAGCGGGATGAGCAGCGCCGGCGGGCCGGCGAGCACACCACCGAGCAGCAGGGCCCGCGCGGTGCCGTAGCGCCTGCCCAGCCTGGTGGCCAGCAGCGCGCCGACGATCCCGCCGACGCTCATCACCGCCACCAGGGCGCCCACCAGGCCCGGCGAGAGCCGCAGTTCGCGGACCAGATAGACCACCAGGACGGCCTGGTAGCCGGTGAGCCCGATGTTGCAGGCCGCGCCGAAGACCGCCAGCACCCGCAGGTACGGGTCCCGGATGACGAAGCGCAGCCCCTCGGCGATGTCCCGACGCAACGACCGGGATTCGGTGGTCCGCTGCACGGGCGGCTCGACGGTGCGGATCCGCAGCAGGCAGACCGCGGACAGCAGGAAGGTGAGCGCGTCCAGCAGCAGCGCGGCGACCGCCCCGGTGAGCTGGGCGATCAGGCCCGCGAGGCCGGGCCCGACGACGTAGCTCACGGTCTGGGTGGCGTGCAGCTTCGCGTTGCCCTCGGGCACCTGGTCGGGTCGCAGCAGCACCGGCAGGTACACCTGGTCGGCGGTCTCGAAGAAGACCCGCGCGGTGCCGGCGCCCAGCGCCACCAGCAGCAGGTGCCAGACGGTGAGCCGATCGAGCGCGGCGGCCAGCGGCACGCTGAGGAACGCCAGCGCGCAGAGCAGGTCGCAGATCACCATCACCGGTCGGCGGGGCAGTCGGTCCACCCACGCGCCGGCCGGGAGGCCGATCAGCAACCAGGGCAGCCAGGCCGCCGCGGTGAGCACCGCCACCTGGAAGGTGCCGGCGTCGAGCACGGCCACCGCGACCAGCGGCAGCGCGACCGTGGTGACGTTGCTGCCGATGCTGCTGATCGCCTGGCCGGTCCAGAGCAGCCGGAAGTCCCGATGGCGCAGCAGCCCGCCGGACGGTCGGGCCGGGCGGGGCTCGGTGCGGGCGGCCGTGGTCACGGGCGGGCCGGGACGCCGTGGGCGAACACGAACACGGGTTGGCGTGCGCGGCCGTCGTCGGGCACCTGTCGGTCGGCCCAGCGGGCCAGCAGGTCGATGACCTCCTGGCCGAGCTCGGTCAGCTCGTCGGGCGTGAGGTGCAGCCACTTGTTGGTGGAGAACGGGCTGTCATTCCAGGCGGCCTGCGTCGCCTCGTCGACGGCGTGCCAGGCCCGGGCCAGCGCGACGTGCCGGTCCAGGTTGAGCGACGTGGCGGCGTCGGCGACCGCCCGGGCGGCCGGGTCGGCGTCGAAGTCGCTGTTGGACCAGCGCACACCTTGGTCGACCAGCCGCCACCACCGCTCGCGCCGGTCCCGGGCCAGCTCCGGCGCCTCGGTGACCAGGTCCCCGGCGGCGAGCACCTTGAGGTGGTGACTGACGTTCGCGGGCGCCTGTTCGGTGCGCTCGGCGAGCATGCCGACGGTCGAGGGCCCGTACACCTTGAGCACGTCCATCAGCCGGCGACGCAGGGGGTGGGCCATCGCGGCGAGCACTCGTGAGTCGGTGACCTGGCGTACCTCGCGGGGTTCCATGCCCTCGAGCATGCATTAGCAACAGCAGTTGCGCAATACTTATTGCGCAACTGCTGTTGTGGGATGGGACGCGTGGCTTAGACAACCAGGCGCCGGGCCAGTTCGTCAGCGACCTGCCGGGCCAGGGTCGGCGGGATCGCCGCGGCGATGTCCTCCGGCGAGAGCCCCGCGAGCACGCCCTGGATGATGGCCGGCTCGTCGGTGAGGTCCTTGGCGGAGAGAGTGGTCAGCCCGACCTGCAGGGTGGCCAGTTGGGCGGCGAGCGACTTCAGGGTCGGGTGCGCCGCGACGTAGTTGGTGACGGTGGCGTCCGTGCCCGTCGTCATGCGGGTGTAGGTCTGGCCGATCGGGTTGCGCCCGTCCAGGACGGTCAGGCTCTGGTGGACGGTGGCCAGCCAGGTGTGCTCTTCGGGGGTCATGTCGTTGTCCTTCAGTAGTCCGATGGTGCTGAGGTAGCGGCGGAAGAGCGGGGTCTGGTCTCGTCCCGCCTTAACGGCGTCGCGGAAGAAGCTGAAGTGCGTGTGCCAGCGGTGCGTGCTGTCGCCGGTGCTGCGCTTGCCGAGCCGGTCCCACCGCTTCACGGTGCTGCCGTCAGGGCTGTAGATGATCTCGCGGATGTCGCGGGCGTCCGCCGCGTTCGCGGCGCACTGCGCGACGCACCAGATGGAGAAGCTCGGCAGGGTGTTCGTCCGACCGCCGGAGCGGACATCGAAGCTGCCGACGTCGAGCGCGGCCGCGTCGAGGGTCAGACCGGCCTTGTCCCGGGGCGACTCGTCCACCGAGTAGTCGCCACTGTCGACCCGGTCCGAGCCGCAGTGGTAGCCACCACGGTGGGCGGGGTCACCGACGATGCCGACCTCCGCCGGCTCCAGATCCTGAGCGCGGACGGTGTTCGGGTCGACGTTGAGATGGGTGAGGAGCAGGCTGCGGACAGCTGACAAATTCGAAGGGGCGCGGGTCATCGGCCCCCCTCTCAGATGTGTGGGGACCAGACGCGACGTCACACCGCGTACGCGGGGGACGGGGCCTCAGGTGGGCTCGGCCTAACTGATTCAGATGGCCGGGCGTTGACCCAACCATAGCCCGCTGTAACATGAATGCCCAGGTCAGAGCGATCTGATTTCAAATTAGCCAGATTGGACGACGGGCAGCACCACTGTGGACGCGTGCTCCGGGTCGTGCAGGACGGCCCGCCAACCTGCACGCAGTGTGACTGCATCACCGAGCGGTTCACCGGTGCCGGGGTTGCGCGCCCAACGGGGGTGCGCGCCGCCGGAGACCTGTACGCGCAACCGGTGTCCGGCGGCGAAGCGGTACGCCGTCGGCCAGAGCGGCACCGGCACCCGCACCACCCCGGCCGGGTCCACGGGGAACCGGTCGGGGTCGACCCGGACCAGCCCGTCGCACACGTTCCACGAGCGACCGCGACCGTCCACGTCGCACAGTCGGACGAAGACGTCCAGGTACGGCAGGTCGCTGCGGACGTGGATCTCGGCACGCACCGGGCCCATCACCTCGACGGGCCGGGTCAGCGGGGCACTGGTGTAGCTCAGCACGTCCGAGCGGGCCTCGATCGGCCGGTTGTCGACCGGGCCGGCCCGCTTCGCCACCAGCAGCGGGCCACCCAGCGACGGGGTGGGGTCGGACGGGTCGTACCGGATCTCGTCCGGCGCGGAGGGCACCGGGGGTCGCGCCGCCAGCTCGCCACCCGGATGCAGGTGCCAGTGCGTGTCGACCGCCGGTGGCGGCCAGTCCGGCAGGTCGCGCCAGCCACCACCGACACCGCCCACGTGCACCCGTACGGGCGCTGACCCGGCACGTCCGGGCCGCGCCTGCGCCGGTCCGGTCAGGTGCTCGTCCAGCCAGGCCAGCCCTTCCGTGAGGGCGGCGACGAACAGCCCGGGGCTGCCGTGCGTCCACGGGCCGATCACCAGGCGCTGCCGGGCGCCGGCGGCGCGCAGGGTGGCGTGGTCGTCGAGCTGCGCGGGCAGGAAGATGTCGTGCCAGCCGGTGACCATGACCACCGGTGCCCGCATCCGGGCCACCCGGTCGGCGAAGACCCGGGTCCGCCAGTAGTCGGCGGCCGGCGCGTGGTGGCACAGCCACTCCTGGAAGAACGGGATGGTCACGCCGGTGGCCACCCGGTCCGCCCCGGCCAGCGGCAGGTGGTCCAGCCCGGCGGCGAGCCGGGGCTGCCCGCGCTTGAGCTCCCGCTGCCGGGCAAGCCAGGGCACGGTCTGCGCGTGCAGCAGCTCCGCCCAGGTCAGCACGGCGTCCAGGGCGAAGGACTCCCCGGCGTACGTCGAGTCGCGGGTGGCCGAGGCGGTCACCACCGCGACCATCGCGCGTAGCTCCTCGCCGGCGTCGGCGGCCAGCGCCCACTGCGCGAAGCCCTGGTAGCTGATGCCGAACATGCCCAGCGCGCCCGCCCACCACGGCTGGCGGCGCAGCCAGTCCAGCGTGTCCACCCCGTCGTCGCGCTCGTGCACCAGCGGGGCGAACGTCCCGCCGGAGCCGCCGGTGCCCCGGCAGGACTGGATCACCGCGTGCTGGCCCCGCGCGGCGAGCAGCCGGCCGAGCAGCCGCAGCGGTCCACCCCGCCCGTACGGGGTGCGGATCAGCACGGTGGGCGCGCCGGGGACGGCCGGGGCGTAGTGGTCGGTGCGCAGCACCACGCCGTCGCGGACCCGGAGCGGGATGTCGCGGGTGACCCGCACCGGGCCGAGGCGGACCGCGGGCAGCCGCAGCGCGGCGCCGGCGAGGCGGGCGGCGAGCCGGTGCGGCACCGGTCAGCCCGTCGGGCGGCGGGGCGGCTCGGGCCGGGCGGCGCGCACCGCGTCGCGGTGGGTCCGCACCGAGGCGCTCATCTCGGCCAGGAAGCGGTGCACCACCTCCAGCTCGTCCTCGCCGAAGCGGGCCAGCACCGAGTCGGTCCGGGCGCCCAGCGGCTGAAAGAACTCCATGGCCAGCGCGGCGCCCTGGTCGGCGTAGTGCAGCAGCACCTTGCGCCGATCGACGGTGTCGCGGTCCCGGCGGATGTGGCCGGCCCGCTCGAGGCGGTCGATCAGGGCGGTGACCGAGCCGGAGGAGAGGGTGAGCTGCTCGCCGAGGCGACCGGGGGTGATCGGGTCACCGAGCAGTTCGGCGTCCATCACCGCGATCAGCGCGTGCAGATCGGTGGGGTTGAGGCCGTGCAGGTTGGCGAAGGCGTGACCGACCTGCTGGGCGTCCACCGCGTACCGCCGCAGGTTGGTGGCGATGTCCGCGACCAGCTGCTCGCGCCGTGTCTCGCGCCGCCGGTACATGCCGTGAGTCGCCACGTCGTACTGCTTCCCCCGTCGTCGGTCTCCCGGGTTGCAGCATAGAACAGGCACCGATAATCTCGGCAATCAAGATACTTGGCGTTCAAGGGAGCCTGCGATGTCCGCGTTCACCAGAGTCGCCCGCGGCCGCCTGGCCGCCTGGCTCACCGTGGCTGCCGCGATCGTCGTCGGCGCGGCCGTCTTCGGGCTCCCCCGGGCGGACAATCCCGCGCCGATCTCCGCCACCGGCCTGTCCGTGCAGTGGCAGTCGACCCAGGTGGAGCGTTTGCAGGACCAGCTCCCGTCGAGTGAGGTCCAGCCGGCCATCGTGGTGGTCAGTCGCGCGGACGGCGGCGCGCTGAGCGAGGCCGACCGGGCCGCCGTCGCCGCCCGCTCGGACAGCCTGGGCCGCTTCGCGCAGGGCGGACAGGTCAGCCCCGCGCAGGTCTCCCCCGACGGCACGGTGGCGCTGGTCGCCGTCCCGCTGCGCACCGACGGCGGCCAGGACGAGGTCACCGCGACCGTCACCGAGCTGCGCGCCACGCTGGCGGAGCTGCCCGACGGGCTCACCGTCGAGGTGACCGGTGCCCCCGCCTTCACCGCCGACCTCTCCTCGGTCTTCGAGGGCGCCGACGTCACCCTGCTCGTGGTGACCGCCGCCGTGGTCGCGCTGCTGCTGCTCATCACCTACCGCAGCCCGTTCCTGTGGATCGTGCCGCTGGTCGTGGTCGCGGCCACCGAGCAGCTCACGCTGCGCGCGGTGGACACGATCGTGCCGGCCGTCGGCATCCACCTCCAGCAGGGCCAGGTCACCGGCATCGCCAGCGTCCTGGTCTTCGGCGCCGCCACCGACTACGCCCTGCTACTCATCGCCCGCTACCGGGAGGAGTTGCGCCGCGAGGAGGACCGCTTCGCCGCGATGCGCGCCGCGCTACGCCGCACCGCCGAACCCATCCTCGCCAGCGGCGGCACCGTGGTGCTCGGCGTCCTCACCCTGCTGCTCAGCGAGCAGGAGACCAACCGGGCACTGGCGGTGGCCTGCGCCACCGGTGTGGTCTTCGCCATGCTCTCGGCCCTGTTCGTGCTCCCTGCCGTCCTGATCCTCTTCGGTCGCGGCCTGTTCTGGCCGTTCGTCCCCCGGGTCGGCGGCCCGGTTCGCGAGGGCCGGCTCTGGGGCCGGCTCGGCGCGGCCGTGGAACGCCGCCCGGTGGTGGTCGCGACGCTGGCCACCCTGCTGCTCGGTGGACTGGCTCTGGGTGGGCTCGGTATCCGCACCGGCCTGTCCGAGACCGAGCAGTTCCGGGCCGCGCCCGAGGCGGTGACCGGGGCACAGACACTGGCCCGGGCCTTCCCCGCCGGCAGCACCCAGCCGGTGGCCGTGCTCACCGCCCCGGCGGCGGTGCGGGCGGTCACCGACGCCGCCGCCGCGGTGCCGGGCGTCGCCTCGGCACGGCCCGGCGACGCCGGCCAGGGTGTCGCCCAGGTCGACGTGGTCCTGGACGCCGAACCCGGCACCGCCGCCTCCGACCGCACGATCGAGGCGCTGCGCGACGCGGTGGCCGCGGTCCCCGGCTCGGCACCGCCGCCGGTCGCGGGCGCCGACGCGCCGTCCGGGGCGATCGTCGGTGGGTCCGTGGCAGCCACCTACGACTCCGACGACGCCAACGACCGCGACCTGCGACTGATCCTGCCGATCATCCTGCTGCTGGTCGGCGCCGTGCTCGTGCTGCTGCTGCGCGGCCTGCTCGCACCGGTGCTGCTGGTGCTCACCGTGATCGCGTCGTTCTTCGCCAGCCTCGGCGCGGCATGGCTGCTCTTCGACCACGTGCTGGGCTTCCCGGCGCTGGACAGCGGCGTGCTGCTGCTCGCGTTCGTGTTCCTCGTGGCTCTCGGGGTGGACTACAACATCTTCCTGGTCACCAGGGCCCGAGAGGACGCCCGCAGCGCGGGCACCCGCGCCGGCATGCTCTCCGCGCTGCGGGTCACCGGCGGGGTGATCACCAGCGCCGGGGTGCTGCTCGCCGCGGTCTTCGCCGTGCTCGGGGTGCTGCCGCTGATCACGCTGACCCAGATCGGCATCATCGTCTGCATCGGCGTACTGCTGGACACCCTGCTGGTCCGTACCGTCCTGGTGCCGGCGTTGGCGTTCCTGCTCGGCGACCGCTTCTGGTGGCCGGGTCGGATCGACGCCCACCCGGACGCGGACACCGCGGCGGCACCGGAGCCGGCCGCCAGCCGCGGCTGAACGGCGACGGGGGCGCCGGCCACCCGGCCGCACCTAGCAAGGTTCGATGGGGCGGCGGGGCCCCTGCGGCGGCGGCCGAACGGGCTCCACGGGCGGCTCCCGATCTCCCATCGCCCGGTCCCGGGTGGCCCAGGCGACCACGAACACCACCGTCCAGAGCACCCCGAGCAGCACCGCCGCCGCCGTCCCGCTCGTCGTGTCCAGCCCGAGGTACAGCCGCGCGCCGCCCACTCCGAGCACCCCTGCGGCGGCGGCCGTCCACGCGGCCACGGCGACCGGCCAGCGCGCCCCCCGGGACAGCAGCCAGGCCAGGGTGCAGAAGCTGGCGGCGACCACCGCATTCTGGGTGGGGAACGGGACCGCGTCGCCGCCGTCCGGCCCGGACCCCGGCGATCCGGTCAGTTCGGTCACCACGGCCAGCAGCAGCAGCGGCACGAACGCCCCCACCGTGCCGACCACGCTGAGCAGATCCGTCCGCCAGGGACGGTTGCGCCAGGCCAGCACCGCCGCCACCAACGCCACCAGCACGATCAGCACCCACCCGCGCACCATCGACACCACCGCCAACGTGGCCTCGGCCGCACCGGGGGTACGCCGGTCAGCGAACCAGTCACCGATCGCCCCGTCCAGGGCGGCCAATCCGCTGTTGCGCACCACCAGGGCGAGCAGCCCGGCGATGGCGAGCCCGGCGACGAAGAGCAGCAACAGCCCGGCGGCCAGGTTGAGCAGCAACGTCCAGGCCGGCCCGATCCGGATGGCCACCAGGAAGAACAGCACCCCGTAGCGGGCGCTGAGCCAGCGCACCGGGGGCAACGCCCCCGCGCGGGAGAGCAGCGCCCGCACCGGATCGGGGTTGCGGCCCAACCACCGACCGGCGAGCACCACCGCCAGCAGACCCGCGAGCAGCACCAGCGCCGCCCCGGTGGCCCGGCCCAGCAGCCGGGAGACCGTGTCGTACGACTCACCGGCGAGGTTACCGACCAGCACCGAGGCGCTCACCCAGGTCGCCACGCCGGCCAGGTTCCACGGAGCGAACCGCCGGTACGGCATGCCCGTGGCACCGGCCAGCCGGGGCACCAGGGTGCGGGCGAAGGCCACCCAGCGGGCGGCGAACACGCCCCGCCCACCCAGCTTGGCCAGCATGGCGTCCGCTCGGCTCCACCGCTGCGGCCCCACCCGGTGGCCCAGCCCGGCGCGCAGCCGGGGGCCGTACCGCCGGCCGGCACGGAACGCCAGCGCGTCACCCACGACCGCCGAGACGATCATCGCGACCAACGCCGGCCCGAGCCGCAAGGTACCGTTGTAGGTGAGGAAGCCGACCAGCAGCAGGGTAGCCTCACCCGGCACGAGCAGGCCGAAGATCACCGCGGTCTCGCCCGCCACGATCAGCGCGGCGACCAGGTAGATCCACAGGGTGGGCAGACCCTGCACCATGGTCAGCAGGTCGTGCACTCAGGCCCCCGGGACACGGGAGCCAGCATGCCAGCCGGGGGAACGACCCGGACAGCAGTTTCACCAGAGATCAGGGGCACCTGGGGGTGACCCCGACGCAGCCTGCGCGAGCGCAGGCGGAAGGATAGAGGGTATGCAGCTTCGCACCGACCTCCGCAACGTCGCCATCATCGCCCACGTCGACCACGGTAAGACCACCCTGGTCGACGCCATGTTGCGGCAGGCCGGGGCGTACGGCGCCCGGGGCGAGAACACCGAGCGGGTGATGGACTCCGGTGACCTGGAACGCGAAAAGGGCATCACGATCCTCGCCAAGAACACCGGCGTGCGCTACCTGCCCGCCGACGGCTCCGACCCGGTCACCATCAACATCATCGACACCCCCGGCCACGCCGACTTCGGTGGCGAGGTCGAGCGCGGCCTGACCATGGTCGACGGGGTTGTGCTGCTCGTCGACGCCAGCGAGGGCCCGCTCCCGCAGACCCGGTTCGTGCTGCGCAAGGCGCTGCGCGCCCGGATGCCGATCATCCTGGTGATCAACAAGGTGGACCGTCCCGACGCCCGGATCAAGGAGGTCGTGGACGACACCTACGAGCTCTTCCTCGACCTGGACGCCGACGAGGAGCAGATCGACTTCCCGATCGTCTACGCCTGCGCCCGCGACGGCATCGCCTCGCTGACCCAGCCCGCCGACGGCTCGGTGCCGGACGACAGCACCTCCCTGGAGCCGCTGTTCCGCACCCTTCTGGACACCATCCCGGCACCCGCCTACGAGGACGACGCGCCGCTGCAGGCACACGTCACCAACCTCGACGCCTCCCCGTTCCTCGGCCGCCTCGCGCTGTGCCGGGTCCGGCAGGGCACCATCAGCAAGGGCCAGACGGTCGCCTGGTGCCGCACCGACGGCAGCACCCAGCGGGTCCGCATCTCCGAGATGCTGATGACCGAGGGCCTGGAGCGCAAGCCCGCCGAGACGGCCGGCCCGGGCGACATCATCGCTGTCGCCGGCATCCCCGAGATCATGATCGGTGAGACGCTGGCCGACGCCGACAACCCGGTCGCGCTGCCGCTGATCACCGTCGACGAACCAGCCATCTCGATGACCATCGGCACCAACACCTCGCCGCTGGTCGGCCGGGTCAAGGGCGCCAAGGTCACCGCGCGGATGGTCAAGGACCGGCTCGACAAGGAGCTGGTCGGCAACGTGTCGCTGCGGGTGCTGCCCACCGAGCGGCCGGACGCCTGGGAGGTGCAGGGCCGCGGTGAGCTGGCACTGGCCATCCTGGTCGAGCAGATGCGCCGCGAAAGCTACGAGCTGACCGTCGGCAAGCCGCAGGTGGTCACCCGCGTGATCGACGGCAAGACCTGCGAGCCCGTCGAGCGGCTGACCATCGACTCCCCGGAGGAGTACCTGGGCGCGATCACCCAGCTCCTCGCGACCCGCAAGGGCCGGATGGAGCAGCTGGTCAACCACGGCACCGGCTGGATCCGGATGGAGTGGCTGGTCCCGGCGCGCGGCCTGATCGGCTTCCGCACCGAGTTCCTCACCGACACCCGGGGCACCGGCATCCTGCACCACGTCTTCGAGTCCTACGAGCCGTGGTTCGGCGAGCTGCGTACCCGCAACAACGGCTCCCTGGTCGCCGACCGGGCCGGCGCGGTCACCGCCTTCGCGATGATCAACCTGCAGGAGCGCGGCCAGCTCTTCGTCGAGCCGACCACCGAGGTGTACGAGGGCATGATCGTCGGCGAGAACTCCCGCTCCGACGACATGGACGTCAACATCACCAAGGAGAAGAAGCTCACCAACATGCGGGCGTCGACCTCCGACGAGACCGAGAAGCTGGTCCCGCCGCGCAAGCTCTCCCTGGAGCAGGCGCTCGAGTTCTGCCGCGAGGACGAGTGCGTCGAGGTCACCCCGGCCACGGTGCGGATCCGCAAGGTCGTGCTCGACCAGCAGCTGCGCGGCCGGGCCGCCGCCCGCCGCAAGCACGCCTGACCCCACCAGCACCCCGACGACGGGCGCGTCGGCCGCTTGCGGCCGGCGCGCCCGCCCGCTTTCCCCGACCGGGGTACGCGGACCCGCCCCGCCGGCCCGCCGAAGATCCGCTACGGTCACCGTCATGACCTGGGATGATCTCGACGCCCACCTGGACCGGGCACCCGGCACCGTCTCGGCGTACGTCGGTCGACTCGACACGCCACCCACCTGGACCCGGCACGCCGACGCCACCCACTACGCGGCCAGCACCATGAAGACGGCCGTGCTCGCCGCGCTGTACCGCCGCGCCGAGGCCGGCACCCTGGACCTGGACGCCGAGATCCCGGTGGTCAACGAGTTCGACTCGGCACAGCCCGGCGCACCCCGATTCACCAACGAGCGGGCCTACGACAACGACGACGCGGTCTGGGACCGGGTGGGCGCCACCGCCACGCTGCGGTGGCTCGCCGAGCGGATGATCGTGCGCTCCAGCAACCTGGCCACCAACCTCGTCATCGCCCACGTCGGCCTGCCCGCGGTGGCCGACGTGTGGGCGCGCACCGGCGCCCGGCACAGCATCACCGGCCGGGGCATCGAGGACTTCGCCGCCCGCGAGGCCGGCATCACCAACGTGGTCACCGCCGCCGACCTGGCGGCCCTGCTCGGCGCGCTGGCCAGCGGCGCGTCCACCCCCGGCCCACTCGCGTCACCGGCCGGCTGCGCGGCCATGCTGGACGTCCTCGTCGCACAGGAGCACCGCGAGGACCTCGCCGCCGGCCTGCCCCACGGCACCCGGATCGCCCACAAGGGCGGCTGGATCCACGGCGTCCGGCACGGCACCGGCGTCGTGTTCCCCGACGACGCCCCGCCGTACCTGATCGTCGTCTGCACCACCACCGACCTGGCCGACGGCGGCAGCAACGACGACGTGATCGACGACGACGCCTGCCGGCTCATCGCACACGTCTCGGCACAGGTCTGGGCGGCCCGCCACCGGCTCTGAGCGGACGCCCACCAACCCCGCTAGGCTGCGCACACCCCCACCCCGGAGCCGCCGATGCCCCGCAGCCGCCTCCTGCTGGCCGCCCTCCTCGCCGTGACCACGGCGAACCTGCTGGCGAACGCCACCGGCAACGACGTGGTCTTCGCGCTCACCAAGCCCCTGCTGATGCCACTGCTGGCCGCGTACCTCTGGCGCGCCACCACCGAACGTGGAGCCCACCCGGACCGGCTGATGCTCGCCGCGCTGGCCTGCGCCACCGCCGGCGACGTGGCACTGCTCATCACCGGCACCGGCTGGTTCCTCGCCGGCATGGCCTGCTTTCTCGGCACCCACCTCTGCTACCTCGCGGCCTTCACCCGACACGGCGCCGCGACCGCGCTGCGCCGCCCGCCCCTGGTCGCGGTGCCACTGGGGTACGCGGTGCTGACCGTCCTCGCGCTGACCTGGATGTGGGCGGGGCTGACCGACGCCGGGCTGGCCATCCCGGTGGCCGGCTACGCCCTCGCGCTGGCCGCCATGGCCAGCACCGCCGCCACCCAGGGCGCCCGGGTCGGCCTCGGCGCCGCGCTGTTCCTCGGCTCCGACCTGCTGATCGCCGCCGGGGTCGCCGGCGTGCTCCAGATGCCCGGCGCGGCGGTGCTGGTGATGGCGACCTACACGGCCGGCCAGGCGCTGATCGTCACCGGCTGGGCCGCCCGAACCCCCGCGCCACCGGCCGCCCCGCTCACTCCAGCAGCTGCGCCCGCAGCGCCGTGAGAGTCTCGTCGGTCAGCCCGAGCCCGTCGCGCAGGTACGCGTCGAACGAGCCGTGCACCCGACGCACCTCCTCGTAGCCCGCGTCGAGGTACTCCGGGCGGACCTCCAGCACCGGCAGCACCGCGTCGACCGCCAACTCGGGCTGCCGCCGCCGCATCGCCTCGACGATCACCGCGCGCAGGCTGTCGGTCAGCGGGTTGTTACGCAGGTAGTCGGCGCGGATCGCGGCCTCGTCCACCCCCAACGCGGTCAGCAGGACGACGGTCAGCCAGCCGGTGCGGTCCTTGCCGGCCGAGCAGTGGTAGACCAACGGCAGGTTCTCCGGCCGGGCGGCCAACCGCAACGCCTCGCTGAACCCGGCCCGCGCCGACTCACCCGTGACGAACCACCGGTAGATCTCCGCCATCGCCGCCGCCGTGCCCTGACGGGCCAGCGCCGCGTACGCGTCCAGGTCGTGACCGAGCAACACCGCCGAGATGTACGTGAACACCGGGTGCTCCGCGTCGTGCACCGGCAGGTGCACCACCCGCGGCTCGCCGACCAGCCGGTCCGGCGGGGCGACCGCGATCTCCGTGCCGTCGCGTAGGTCGAGCACGCAGGCGGGCGCCAGCTTCGCCAGCACCGGCAGATCCTCGTCGGTGAGCCGACCCAGAGCCGGCGTACGGATCAACTGCCCCGACCGCACCCGCCGGCCGCCCGCACCCACCAGACCCCCTAGGTCACGCGCGTTCGGCGCACCCACCATCGCCCAGTCCCGCCCGGTCATCCGGTCTCCCCTCCCGCCGCCTGCCTCCGTATAGGGTGCCCCACATGACGATCTCGGCGGTACGCACCCACCGGGTTTCCGCCCCCTTACACACCCCGTTCGTGACCGCGCTACGCCGTACGACCACAGTGGAGACACTGGTCGTCGAGCTGGTCGACACCGACGGCCGATCCGGCTTCGGCGAGGCACCGCAGGTCTGGCAGGTGACCGGCGCCTCCGTCGGCGGCGCCACCGCGTGCGTGCGGGAACTACTCGGGCCGCTGCTCATCGGCCGCGACCCGGACGACCTGGTGGCCCGCTGCGCCGAGGTGCAACGCGCGGTCGTCGGCAACGAGGCCGCGAAAGCCGCGGTGGACGTCGCCCTGCACGACCTCGCGGCCCGTCGGCTGGGCGTACCCCTGGTGCGGTTGCTCGGCGGCACCACCCTGCGGGTGCCCACGGACGTCACGCTGGCCGCCGGCGACGCGGTGGACCTGGCGGCGGCCGCGCGGCAGCGGCGGGCCGACGGCTTCGGTGTGCTCAAGCTGAAGGTCGGCACCGACGCGGCCGGTGACCTGGACCGGGTGCGGGCGGTCCGCGCGGCGGTCGGCCCCGAGGCCCTGATCCGGCTCGACGCCAACCAGGGCTGGACGCCCCGCGAGGCGGTCCGGGTGATCCGCGGCATCGAGGACGCCGGACTCGACGTGGAACTGGTCGAGCAGCCGGTGGCCCGCTGGGACCTCGACGGGCTGGCCTGGGTGAGCGATCGGGTGACCGTGCCGATCCTGGCCGACGAGGCGGTCTTCGGGGTCCGCGACCTGGTCGAGGTGATCCGCCGCCGAGCGGCCGACCTGGTCAACGTCAAGCTCGCCAAGTGCGGCGGGCTGCAGCCAGCACGCACCCTGCTGGAGTTGGCCGCCGCCCATGGCATGGGCACCGTCGTCGGGTCGATGATGGAGAGCCAGGTTGGCATCGGCGCGGCGGCGAGCCTCGTCGCCGCGTACGGCACCACCGCGGTCTCCGACCTCGACGCCGCCTGGTGGCTGGCCTGGTCGCCGGTGCGCGGCGGAATCCGCTACGAGGCGGCCTCCGTGGTGCTGCCGGACGCTCCCGGCCTGGGCATCTCCGGGCTGGATGAAGTAAAGATTCAGTCCCACGGTTGAAGCCCGTTGGTTTCTTTCATAAGGTTTCGAAGAACGGCCGAGACGAGCTGGGGGTTGACGTGGAGCTGCAACCGGGCCGCGAGGCCGTCGTCCGGGTCGCCGTGGCGACTCTGTGGACCTCCCCCGAGGCGGTCCGCCAGGTCGACCGGCCGGCCCTCACCGCACAAACCGACATCCCGGCCTGGGTCTCCGGCATGGACACCGAGGAGCAGGTCGGCGACTGCGTGCTGAGCCAGCTCCTGTTGGGCGAACGCGTGCTGGTCACCGAGCTACGCCCGGACGGCTGGGCGCGGGTGGTCGCCGTCGAGCAGCCGGCCGCCAAACTGGACCCGCGGGGCTACCCGGGCTGGCTGCCCACCGACCAACTGGCCCCCGTCGACCCGGCCAGCGCCGGAGACCCGCTGGTGGTGGACGCGACGGTCACCGAGCTGCGCGCCGCACCGGCCGGCCCGGTCGTGCTGCCCGGCGTGGTCATCGGCACCCGCCTCGTCCCAGCCGGCCCGGCGGAGGCCGGCTGGCGACCGCTGCACGTCCCCGGTCACGCCGCGCCCCTGTGGCTGCCCGACGACGAGCTGGCCTCGGCGCCGACCGGCCCGCCCAGCGCCGAGGAGGTGCTCGCGGTCGCCCAGCGGCTGCTCGACGTGGTCTACGTGTGGGGTGGGCTCTCCGCGTACGGCATCGACTGCTCGGGGCTGGTGCACCTGGCCTGGCGGCGGTTCGGGGTGATGCTGCCCCGCGACGCCGACGACCAGGCCGTCGCCACCACCCCGCTACCGCTGGGCGCGGAACGCCCCGGCGACCTCTACTTCTTCGCCCGCCCCGGCGGCAAGATCCACCACATCGGCATCGTCACCGCCACCCCCGGCGACCACGACCACCGACGGATGCTGCACGCCTGCTACCGGCACCGCCGGGTGCTGGAGGAGCCACTGCCGGCCGAGCGGACCGCCACCCTGGTCGGCGCGCACCGGGTCTGACCCCGGCCGGGCGCGTCCCCGCGCCCGGCCGGCGCCGGGTCAGCCCCGCGCCTCGGTCAGCTCCCGACGGCGGTCCCGAGCGGACTTGATCAGGCTCGCGGCGGTGGCGACACCCAGCGTGCCGAGGATGACCAGCAGCGAGAGCCAGATCGGGATGTGCGGTGCCCAACCCACGTGCTCCCCGCCGTTGATGAACGGCAGGTTGTTGTCGGCCAACGCCTCCAGCACCAGCTTGACCCCGATGAAGCCGAGCACCACGGCCAGCCCGTAGCTCAGGTAGATCAGCCGGTCGAGCAGCCCACCGAGCAGGAAGTAGAGCTGGCGCAGGCCCATCAGCGCGAAGACGTTCGCGGTGAAGACCAGGTACGGCTCCTGGGTGATACCGAAGATCGCCGGGATCGAGTCCAGAGCGAAGATCAGGTCGGTGGTGCCGATCGCGATCATGACGATCAGCATCGGGGTGAACAGCCGCCGGCCGGTCGAGTGCGTGGTCAGCTTCGCGCCGTCGTAGTTCTTGGAGATGGGCAGCGCCTTGCGGCTCCACCGGATCAACAGGTTCTCGGAGAACTCGTCCTCGTCCGGCTCGCCCTGGCGGGCCAGGTTGATCGCGGTGTAGATGAGGAACGCGCCGAAGATGTAGAAGACCCAGGAGAACTGCGAGATCAACGCGGCGCCGGCGGCGATGAACCCGCCGCGCATCACCAGCGCCAGCACGATCCCGACGAGCAGGACCTTCTGCTGGTACTGCCGAGGCACCCCGAAGCGGGCCATGATGATCACGAAGACGAAGAGATTGTCCACCGACAGGCTGTACTCGGTCAGCCAGCCGGTGTAGAACTGCCCGGCCGGGCTCGCCCCTGCGGTCAGCCAGACGCCCGCGCCGAAGAGCAGGGCCAAGCCGACGTAGAAGGCGACCCAGAGGCTCGACTCACGCACACTCGGCTCGTGCGGGCGCCGACCGATGATCAATAGGTCGACGAGCAGAACCGCAGTCAGTGCGACGAGGGTCCCCGCCCACACCAATCCGGACACGTCCAACGTTCATTCCTCCGGCAGACACGCGGCGTCGGGCACACCGTATCGCCCTCGGAAGGGCCGGTGTGCCGCTGTCGCTCACTCTGGTGACTGTCGGAGGTCTCTTCCGCCCCCGACCACGAACGGACGGCGACCGACGGAGCCGGGTCGGGCCACCGTGGTGCCGGCGGTCGACCGTGCTGACGACTTCGTCGCGAGGGAATACTCCCCTCCTCGATCACCATTGTGCGCCACCACGCGCCGTGATCGCACCTCGGGCACCCGGTGTCCCCGGCCACCTCGTCGTGCGGCACACCCGCGTGTCGGGTGGCACACCCGCTCGGGCGTCCTAGGAGGCTAGTGCGAGTCGGGTGCGACGAGAGGGTCGGTGAGTGCCCAGCCGGCGGCCAGCAGCGCGTCGCAGGCCGCCACCGCCCGGGCCAGCCGCTCGTCGTGCGACCCGACCAGCTCCACCACCGGCACGCCACACCCGGCCAGTTCGCTGCGGAACCGCCCGGCCATCCAGGCGCGCAGGTGCTCCCCGTCGCGCAGCCCGTCGTCGGCGAAGGGCACATCCCGGTGATCGGTCAGCAGGTACAGCGCCGGCCGACGGGCCGCCGCCCGGACCGCCGACGACGCGCTGCCGAGGTACCGCTCCTCCCAGACCGCGGTGGCCCGCGCGTCGGTGTCGCAGATCAGCAGCGGCCCCGACGAGCGGGCTGCCGCGTCCTCGGCGGCCTGTTGCTCGCGGACCACCGCGCGAAAGTCGTCCCGGTCCCACGTGACGTCGAAGACGCTCGCCGCAGGCGAATGCTCGCGCAGTCGGGCCAGCTTGCGGGCGGTCAGCTCCCGGCCGTACTCCGGCACCCAGCCAGTGCGATAGTGCGCGGCGAGCGCCCTGGCCATCGTGGTGGTCCCGGTCGACTCGGCGCCGACCACCACCACCCGTCGCACGAACCAGGCGCGCACCGGCGGGCTGAGCCACCGCCAGTGACCCGCCGGGTCCGCGCGCACCGCGGTGCCCGAGACGGGCACGGTCCGCCGGTCCGGATCCACCGACACGGGTACGGCGTCGAAGCGGCGGGCCAACTCCATGCCGTACGCCTCGGAGGAGAAGACCGCGTCCACCACCTCCGCACCGACCGCCTCGCGAAAGAGCGCGCAGTGCGCGTCCCAGACCGCCGCGTCGGCGTAGTCCACCGGGTGGTCGTCGTACCGGCCCACGAACCGCACCCACGGGGTGTCCGCGTGCACCTCCCGCAACCAATCGAGCCGCGACTCGAGCGGGATCGACTCGCGACGCGCGGGCGCCACCACCACGGTGACCGTGGCGCAGCGGGCCGCGGCGGCCGCGATCAGCGCGTGGTGCCCGGCGTGCGGTGGATAGAACTTGCCCACCACCATCCCGTGCCCGAACTCCGCCGCGCCCGGCGTCGGCCGACGGCCCGCCATCCGTTCGATCACGAGGTGACCGGGGCTGGGCCGGGCGCGACCGGGGTCGGTCGGTCCGCCGCACGCAGGTCGGCCCGCCAGGCGCGCAGCCCCAGCACGCAGAGGGCGAGGAAGACCACGTAGAGGGCCGCGGTCAGGTGCAGCCCCTTGTACGCGTAGAGCGGGATGTAGATCAGGTCAGCGGTGATCCACAGCCACCAGCTCTCCACCCGTTTGCGGGTCTGCCCGTACGTGGCCAGGAGGGACAACGCCGTGGTCAACGCGTCCGGCAGCGGCACGGTCGAGTCGGTGGCCCGGTCCAGCAGGGCCCAGATGCCACCGGTGAGCAGCACCCCGACGACGGCGAGCGCCAGCCACTCCCGCCGCCCGGTCCGACTCACCGTGAGCCGGGTGCGCTGCTCGCCACCGAACAGCCAGTGCCACCAGCCGTAGCAGCCCAGCGCCACGTAGACGACCTGGAGCCCGGCGTCGGCGTACAGGCCGCTGCTCCAGAACACCAGCATCAGCAGCAGCACGTTCGCGATGCCGACCGGCCAGTTCGCGATGCGTTGCCGGGCCACCAGCCAGACGTTGAGCACGCCGGTGGCGAACCCCAGCAGCTCCGCCCAGGTGGTGCCGGTGCCGGCCACCTGGAACGCGGTGCCGGACAGCCAATCGATGATCACAATGCCCTCCCGGGCACTCACGATAGGGCCACCGCCCACGGCGGAACAGACCCCACGGCACGGTCGGAAACACCCGCCGTGGGAGGCTTCCCGCATGGTGCTTGAAGTCGCGCTCATCGACGTACTGCCCGGACACGAGGACGCCTTCGCCGCCGCGTACGCCCAGGCGCACGCGGTGCTCGCCGGCACGCCCGGCCTCCACTCGGTACGGATGACCCGGGGGATCGAGTCCCCGTCGAGGTTCGTGCTGCTGGTCGAATGGGACTCGGTCGAGGCGCACGAGAAGAACTTCCGGGCCACCGATCGGTTCACGCAGTGGCGCGCGCTGATCGGGCCGCACTTCGACGGGCCGCCTCGGGTCGAGCACTTCATCGACGTACCGGCCTGAGTGGAGCTGTCGTACCCCGCGGTTATCGTGCCCCTCGCACGCGCCGACCACCGGTCCCGGCGGGCTCGGGGGCGCCGGGCCCGGTGGCCGCGCGACGCGGCCCCTCAGGCCCTACTCGCCGACGCGGCGGGCCAGCGCGGTGACCGTCTCCTCCGGTGACAGCGCAGCGGCCAGCAGCACCTCGGTCATCCTCTCGTAGCGGTCCACGTCGACCACCGTGGCCAGGCGGACGTCGGTGGTCAACGCCTCCAGCATCACCGTCCGCGGGTCCGCCGGGTCGGGAAAGGCGTAGCAGGAGTACGGGGTGAGCGGGTGCAGCCCGCCGGCGGCCGTCGCGCTGCGGGGCAGCAGACGGACCGTCACGTGGGCCAGCCCGGTCACGGCGACCAGGTGCCGCAACTGCTCCCGCCAGACCGAGACCGGCAGGTCGACCGGGTCGCACGCCGCCTCGGCGAGCACCGCCGTGTAGTGCGGCGGGTCCGTGCGGCGCAGCACCTCCTGCCGCAGCCCCCGGGCCCGTACCTCGGCCTCCACGTCGAGCTCCGGGGTGAGCAGAGCCCCGGCGGCGACCCGCAACCGGGCGTACGCCGGCGTCTGGAGCAGCCCGGGCACGACGGCCGGCTGGTATTCCACGATGCGGGCCGCGCCCGCCTCCAGCTCGGCGTAGGTGCGCTGCCGCTCGCTCATCTCGCCCAGCGTCTTCCACCAGCCACGGCTGGTGGCGGCGTCCCGGGCGATCACGATCAGCGCCTCCCGGGCCGGGCTCGCCACCTGGTAGATGTCCAGCAGGTCCAGCACATCGGCGAGATCCGGTCGGCTCTGACCCAGCTCGATGCGGGACAGCTTCGACGTCGACGCCCAGCCCAGCCGGTCACAGACCTGCTCCAGGGTCAGCGCCTCGCGTCGACGTAGCTGACGCAGCTCAGCGCCGAGACGTGCGCGTCGAATGACAGGACTTGTTGGCAGCGGCATCCCGGCCTCCCCACCGAGGGAGAGTACGCAGGACGATCACCCAGTGCAATAGCGTGCTCGCACACCGCTACCGATCCGGTCGCCTCGTCGACCGACCAAACCGGCCCGCACCTGCCGTTCCCCGCCGCGCCAACCGTCGCCGAGCCGCCCAACCTCGCCGCGTCGATCATGGGGTTGCGGTGCCGCGCGAAAGGCGCAGGTCTGCATCGAACACCCACCACAACCCCATGATCGACCGAGCGGGGGGCGGGGTTGGTTAGGGGCGGTAGGTGCCGAAGGCCCAGACGTTGCCGGCCAGATCGCGGGCGGAGTAGTCCCGGGAGCCGTAGTCGGTGTCGTACGGCTCCCGGATGATCTCCGCCCCGGCGGCACGGGCCCGGGCGCAGTGCGCGTCGACGTCCGGCACTGCCACGTAGACCGACCAGCCGTCGTCGGCCGGCCGAGGCGCTTCAGCGGCCCGACCACCCAACATGATCATGCCGGTGTCGAGGACGAGCTCGGCGTGCGCGACGCTGCCGTCCGGTGCCTCGTGGACGGCGTGCGCCTCGAAACCGAAGGCGGAGCGGAGCCAGTCGATGGCGGCATGGGGATCGGGGTACCGGAAGATGGGATAGATGGTTCGCATGTCCTGAGTCTGCACCTGCCAGCGCGGGTGGGGATTGGACGAATGTGACCAGGTCCCGTCCGCCCCGGGAGCGGCGTCAGCCGACCGGCGTGGACTTCGCGGCCAACAGCGCGGCCGGGGTGACCCCGGCGAACTGGTGGAAATCGCGGATCAGGTGGGACTGGTCGTAGTAGCCGTGGCGCGCCGCCACCTCGGCCCACCCGCCTGCCAGCCCCGCGACGCCCCCGAGCTGCCCAGCGCCCATCGCCGACCCGCCGCTGGTCAGCTCGGCGTACGCGTGCTGGAAGCGCAGCAGTCGCGCGGTCGTCTTGGGCGGCAGGCCGACCTCCTGCCGGAACCGGGACGCGAGATGCCGGCGGCTCCAGCCCAGCTCGTCGGCGAGCGCCCCGATCCCGCCGCGCCCGCCATTGGCGACCAGCCACCGCCATGCCCAGTCGAGCCGGGCGTCCACCGGCGGTGACGCGGCCAGCCGGGCGGCGAGCGCCGCGTCGAGCAGCGCGAACCGCTCGGGCCAGCCGCCGGCGTGGCCCAGCCGGCTGCGCAGCCGGCCCAACCACCCGCCCGGAAGGTGCCCGACGGCCACCGCCCGGTTGGTCAGCTCGCTCAGCGGCAGGCCGAGGAGCCGGCGGGCGGTCAGCGGCGCGAGCAGCAGCTCGACCCCCTCCCCCAGGCCCACCGTGCGGGTGGTGCACCACCCGTCGAAGGTGCCGGCCACGAAGGAGTCGACCCGGTGGGCACCGCGCTCGGCGCTGCGCGGGTCGGTCACGTCCAGTGGGGCCCCCCAGCCCAGGATCAGCACCACGAAGGCGCCCGCCGTCTCCCGGCGGACCAGCGGCAGGGCCGCGCGTTCCCGGTAGCCGACGTACCGGGTCACGAAGGGGCGCAACCGAGCATCGGGCAGCCCGAGAACCAACTCGCCCACTGGCTCCAGCGCCGTCACCCCGCCGCCCTCCGTGCGTCCCGACCGGCCGCACCCGACCCCTGTGCGGGGTCAGGGCCGCCGGGGTGGTGTCACTTCACGCCGGCGGCGTCCATGCCGCGCAGCTCCTTCTTCAGGTCGACGACCTCGTCGCGGATCCGGGCCGCGAGCTCGAACTGCAGCTCGCGGGCCGCGGCCAGCATCTGGTCGTTGAGCTCCTGGATCAGCTGGGCCAGGTCGGCTCGGGCCATCCCCTCCCGCGAGGTGGTGGTCGTGGCGGCCCGGCTCCGGCTGCGGGTCTCCTTCACCGGCGCCTTGCCCCGGGAGAGCTGGCGGACCGCGCCACCGACACGGGAGTTTTCGGTGTCCTCCGCCTCCCGGTAGATGTCGTCCAGGATGTCGTGGATCTTCTTACGCAGCGGCTCCGGGCTGATGCCGTGCGCCTCGTTGTGCGCGATCTGCTTGGCCCGACGCCGATCGGTCTCGTCGATCGCGTTCGCCATCGACGGGGTGATCTTGTCGGCGTACATGTGCACCTGGCCGGAGACGTTACGGGCGGCCCGGCCAATGGTCTGGATCAGCGACCGGCCGCTGCGCAGGAAGCCCTCCTTGTCGGCGTCCAGGATCGCCACCAGCGACACCTCGGGCAGGTCGAGACCCTCACGGAGCAGGTTGATGCCGACCAGCACGTCGTAGTCGCCCTTGCGCAGCTCGCGCAGCAACTCCACCCGGCGCAGCGTGTCGACCTCGGAGTGCAGGTAGCGCACCCGGATGCCGTTCTCGAGCAGGTAGTCCGACAGGTCCTCGGCCATCTTCTTGGTCAGCGTCGTGACCAGCACCCGCTCGTCCCGCTCGGTACGCAGCTTGATCTCGTGCATCAGGTCGTCGATCTGGCCCTTGGTCGGCTTGATCACGACCTCCGGGTCGATCAGACCGGTCGGGCGGATGACCTGCTCGACGAACTCGCCCTGGGCCTGCTCCATCTCCCATGAGCCCGGGGTCGCGGAGAGATAGACCATCTGGCCGACCCGCTCCAGGAACTCGTCGAAGCGCAGGGGCCGGTTGTCGGCCGCGCTGGGCAGCCGGAAGCCGTGGTCGATGAGCATCCGCTTGCGCGAGGCGTCGCCCTCGTACATGCCGCCGATCTGCGGGATCGTCACGTGCGACTCGTCGACCACCGTGAGGAAGTCGTCAGGGAAGTAGTCGAGCAGGGCGTGCGGCGGGCTGCCGGGCAGACGCCCGTCCATGTGCATCGAGTAGTTCTCGATGCCGGAGCAGAAGCCCACCTGCCGCATCATCTCGATGTCGTAGGTGGTGCGCATGCGCAGCCGCTGTGCCTCCAGCAGCTTGCCCTGCCGCTCCAACTCGGCGAGGCGCTCGGCCAGCTCCACCTCGATGTCGCGGATCGCCCGCTCCATCCGCTCCGGACCGGCCGCGTAGTGGGTGGCCGGGAAGATCACCAGCTGGTCGACCTCGCGGACCACGTCACCGGTCAACGGGTTGAGGTAGTAGAGCTTCTCCACCTCGTCACCGAACAGCTCGATCCGGATCGCCAGCTCCTCGTACGCCGGGATGATCTCGAGCGTGTCACCGCGGACCCGGAAGGTGCCCCGGTTGAAGGCCATGTCGTTGCGGGTGTACTGGATGTCGACCAGCCTGCGCAGCAACTGGTCGCGGTCGAGCTCCTGCCCGATCTGCACCCGGACCGCCCGGTTGAGGTATTCCTCCGGGGTGCCCAGGCCGTAGATCGCCGACACGGTCGCCACCACGATCACGTCGCGGCGGGTCAGCAGCGACATCGTCGCCGAGTGCCGCAGACGCTCCACCTCCTCGTTGATCGAGGAGTCCTTCTCGATGTAGGTGTCGGTCTGCGGAATGTACGCCTCGGGCTGGTAGTAGTCGTAGTACGAGACGAAGTATTCGACGGCATTGTGCGGCAGCAGCTCGCTGAACTCCTTCGCGAGCTGCGCGCAGAGCGTCTTGTTGGGGGCGAGCACCAGCGTTGGGCGCTGCAGCCGCTCGATCAACCACGCGGTGGTGGCGCTCTTGCCGGTGCCGGTCGCGCCGAGCAGCACCGTGTTACGGTCGCCGCGCCGGACCCGACGCTCAAGGTCGTCGATGGCGGCCGGCTGGTCGCCGGCCGGCTGAAACTCACTGACGACCTGGAAGCGGTTGTCGAGCCGGGGAATGTCAAGCGCCATGACTCCAACGGTACGCCGGAGGTCCGACAGGATCGGCCGTCACGCCGGGTACGTGATCAGCTTCAATATTCCCATTGTGTGGCACATGTCACCGGGACTACCCTCTCGATGTAGGCCGCTCGCGGCGGCCGACCGGGCCGGTGGCCGGGCCGTCATCACGGCCGGCCGCCCCCGGCACTGCGGTCGCAGCACCCGGCGCGTCCGGCGTGCGCACCCGTGTGGTCGCGCTCGAGGCGCAGACCGGCCGCCGCGAGCGCCCCTATCTCGTCACCCCGGCGCCGTTCCGCCCGTTTCACCTCCGTGGACGACACCTCTGCGCCCCCGGCACCCGACACCGATCCCCGGGGCGCGTCCCAGATCACCGACGCCGCCGGCCCGACCCCGGTCAGCCGCCGTCGGCGGACGGTGCTGCTGCTGCTCGGCCTGGCCGCGGTGACGTCCGCGACAGCGCTGGTGATCGGGCTGTTGAGCTGGGCCCCCGACCCACCCGAGCCGGCCCGGCCGCTGACCGTCTCGGAGGGCGAGCGGCTGGCCGCGATGCGGGTCACCAACCTCCGGGACCTGCGCGCCGGGGTCCGCGTCACGGCCGGCACCGGCGCCGCCCGTACCGAATTGGTGGGCTGGGTGGACTGGTCGCGGCCGCTGCTCTACCTCGACGTCGGCGGGCCGGGCGCGGGCCCCGAGCGGGGCCTGCTGCAGACCGCCGGCCCGGTCGTGATGATCCGGCCGGACCCGGCGGCGGTGCCCACCCCCGCGGCGCCTCCACTGGTGCCGCCATCGGACCGCTGGCGGCTGCACGACCTGCCACCCGGCCGGCCCTTGGCGCCGGTGCTGGACCTGCTCCTCGGCCTCGCCGCCGACCGCCCGGACCCGACCCCGACGCCGCCGCACGGCGGTGCCCGCTGGGTCGCCCGGGACACCATCGCGGCCGAGCCGGTGGACGTCCTCCAGGCGCCGCTGCCCACCGCCAGCGGCCCGGCCCCGGCCAGCGCGGCGAGCACCGGACCGACCGGCGACGCCCCGGACGAGCGACCCCGCTACTGGCTCGACCGGGACGCCCGGCTGCACAAGTTGGTTGCCCGACTGCCCGGCGTCGGCCCGGTCACGGTGACCCTCAACCGGGCCGACCGGCCGACGCTGCGCCCGGTGGACGCGCTCGGTGGCCGACCAGGGCTGCCCCGCGCGCTGACCAACGCCGAGCAGAACCGGTTGACCCGGCTACCGGCCCGACTGCGGGTCGAGAGAGGCGCCGCGCTGACGCTGACCGCACCGGTGGGCACCGACACCAATCTGCGGGGCACCGGCTGGTTGAGCTGGACCGCCCGCACCGCCTACCTGGCGGTCGCCGACCTGGGCGTACCGGATCGACGGACCCTGCTGTGGCGGGACACGGCCGGCCTCGGCCGGGCGGACGTGCCCGCCACGGCCGGCGGCGGCGGCACCGCGGAGTCGCCGGGGCGCCCACCACTACCGGCGACGCCGGGCCGGGCGTGGACGTTCACCCGCTCCGGCGCGGACGACCTGAGCCTGCTGCTCAACACGGCGGTGACCCTCGACGGCGCCACCGGGCAGAGCGGCGCGCCCGTGCGGATCCGGGAGGACGTCGCCGGTGGACGGGTCGTGGACGTCATCGAGCTACCCGCGGGCATATCGTCGGTGCGCTACTGGATCGATCGGAGCGGTTCGCTGCGCCGACTGGAGCTGCGCACCGGCCCCGGGGCGTGGGCGCAGCTGGACCTCACGCCCGCAGCGGTGCCTCGACTGGGCAAGGCACCGCGCCCGGCGGCCGCCACCCGACCGACCGGCAAACCGCGACCCGCCGCCGGCCGACGACCCGGCACACCCTGAGGGGTCAGGCCGCGCGACGGGCGGTCAGGGCCGCCAGTTGGTCTGCGCGGCCCACTGCTCGGCCCGCAGATACTCCTCGTCGAACCAGGGGTCGCGGGCCGTCCCGGGGCCGCTGACGGCCGGCGCCGAATCGACCAGCTCGCGCTTGAGCAGCAGGTACGCGGCCCGTTGGCCCGGGTCGGCGCACAGGTGGTCGCGCATCAGCAGCGCGTACCGCCAGCCCGGCGAGTCGGCCGCCCGCAGGTGCACGCGCACCGGACGGGCCGGGTCGGCACCGCCGTGCAGCCGCTTCTCCCACCGGCCGCTGCCAGCCGGCCGTGGATCGTCCCACCACTGCCCGGGCACCCGCGGAAACCCCGCGTTGGCCAACCGGTCGGCCAGCAGCCCGTCGGCCTCGGCGAGGTTGGGGACGGCCACCTGCACGTCGATGACGTCATCGGCGACGAGGCCGGGCACCGCGGTCGAGCCGATGTGATCGACCCTCAGGTCGGCCGGGGCGAGGGCGTGCCGGATCCGGGCGGCCAGCCGGGCGTACTGCTCCGGCCAGCTCGGGTCGGTCTCGGCCGGGTCGACCCGGCACGGCGGGACCACCCGCCGCTCCCGCAGATTGCGCTCGTAGGGCACCAGCCGCTGCCGCCAGATCGTGTCGACGGCGGCGTGCAGGTCCTCGCGGCTCCCGTCGTTGGTCAGCACCACGTCCGCAGCCGCGCGACGACGGACGTCGTCGGCCTGCGCGGCGATCCGCCGCTCGGCCTCCGCGCGATCCATCCCCCGGTCGCGCTCCAGGCGCGCCAGTCGGGTCGGCACGGCCGTCTGCACCACGAGCACCAGGTGGTACGTGGGAGCGAGACCCACCTCGACCAGCAGCGGTACGTCGCTCACGACGATCGCGTCGGGTGGCGCCGCGGCGACCAGCTCGGCGGTGCGGGCCCGAACCCGAGGATGGGTGATCGCCTCCAGCCGGCGACGGGCGGTCTCGTCAGCGAACACGACCGCGCCCAGCGCGGCGCGGTCCAGCTCACCGTCGGCGGTCAGCACCCGCCCGGAGAAGGCGGCGACGATCTCGGCCAACCCCTCGGTGCCCGGTGCGACGACCTCCCGGGCCACCCGATCGGCGTCGATGAGCACCGCACCCTGCTCGACCAACCGCGCGGCCACCGCGCTCTTGCCCGACCCGATCCCACCGGTCAATCCCACCCTCAGCACCGGACCAGTCAACCGGATCACCAGCCCCGCCGCCAAACCCGTCACGATCGGGGTCGGCCGAGCCGTCCCGCAGCGGATGATCGCGCTCGATCCAGGATGTAGTGGCCTCCGGACGACGGCGACCCCACTACATCCAGGATCGAGCACGATCGCGCGGGCGCAGGCGGGCGGGCGCGCGACGCGCGCAGCGCGGGTAACGGCGAGGGCCCCGCCCCCGACGATCCGAAGATCGCGGGGACGGGGCCCGTCGTCGTTCAGCGGGTCACTTACCGCCGGCGAGCTTCTCCCGCAGAGCGGCGAGCGCCTCGTCGGTGGCTAGGGTGCCGGCCGGCTCCTCGGCCTGCCGGCTCGGGGCCGGGCTGGACGAGGAGGTCGTGCTGGTGCTGGCACCAGTGGCGACCGGCGGAGCCGGGTTGGCAGCGGCCTCGGCGTCGGCGGCGCGAGAGGTCTGCACCTGCTTGGTGTGGGCCTCCCAACGCTGACGGGCCTCGGCGTACTGGTTCTCCCAGGTCTCGCGCTGCTTGTCGTACCCCTCGAGCCACTCGCCCGTCTCGGGGTCGAAGCCCTCCGGGTAGATGTAGTTGCCCTCGGTGTCGTACGTCGCGGCCATGCCGTAGAGGGTCGGGTCGAAGTGCTCCTCGCCCTCGACGAAGCCCTCGTTGGCCTGCTTGAGCGACAGCGAGATCCGACGACGCTCCAGGTCGATGTCGATGACCTTGACCATGACCTCGGAGCCGACCTGGACGACCTGCTCCGGGATCTCCACGTGGCGCTCGGCCAGCTCGGAGATGTGGACCAGGCCCTCGATGCCGTCGTCCACCCGGACGAACGCACCGAACGGGACCAGCTTGGTGACCTTACCCGGCACGATCTGCTGGATCGCGTGGGTGCGGGCGAACTGACGCCACGGGTCCTCCTGGGTCGCCTTCAGCGACAGCGAGACCCGCTCGCGGTCCAGGTCGACGTCCAGGACCTCGACCTCGACCTCCTGGCCCACCTCGACAACCTCGGACGGGTGGTCGATGTGCTTCCAGGACAGCTCGGAGACGTGCACCAGACCGTCAACGCCGCCGAGGTCCACGAAGGCGCCGAAGTTGACGATCGAGGACACGACGCCCTTGCGGACCTGGCCCTTCTGCAGCTTGTTGAGGAACTCGGTGCGCACCTCGGACTGCGTCTGCTCGAGCCAGGCACGGCGGGACAGAACCACGTTGTTGCGGTTCTTGTCCAGCTCGATGATCTTGGCCTCGAGCTCCCGCCCGACGTACGGCTGCAGGTCGCGCACGCGCCGCATCTCGACCAGGGAGGCGGGCAGGAAGCCGCGCAGCCCGATGTCGAGGATGAGGCCGCCCTTGACCACCTCGATGACCGAACCGCGGACGACGCCGTCCTCGTCCTTGATCTTCTCGATCGTGCCCCAGGCCCGCTCGTACTGCGCCCGCTTCTTGGAGAGGATCAGACGACCCTCCTTGTCCTCCTTCTGAAGGACCAGGGCCTCGATGTGGTCACCAACCGTCACAACCTCGGCGGGGTCCACGTCGTGCTTGATCGACAACTCACGAGAGGGGATGACACCCTCGGTCTTGTAGCCGATGTCGAGCAGGACCTCGTCCCGATCGACCTTGACGACGGTGCCTTCGACAATATCGCCGTCGTTGAAGTACTTGATGGTCTCGTCGATCGCGGCGAGGAAAGCCTCCTCGGAACCGAGATCGTCGTGGGTGACCCGGGTGGCGCTCGAGGGGGCCTCGATGCTGCTCGTCATGTGGGCGGTTGCTCCGGTCGGATGGGTTGTCACAGCAGGCTGGTGTCGCAGTGACCTGTTCGCGCCAGCGGATCCGTCGCCGGGCACACCGAGAGATCACCTAGTGGGATCATGATGTGCTCCGTCGACCGCGCACCTGCTCCCTGCCGAGACACACGATCCGCGAGCGCATCGTCTAGCCTACCGTGCGCATTACCACAGCGTGCAAGCCCTCCCGTCTCCTCGACGTGCGGTGACCTGCGAAAGGCGAACAATCACCCGGAAACGACCCCTCCTGTCTCGTGCGTCACAGCCGTCCCGCCAGCACCACCGCAGGAGTGACGGCAAGACTCCGGCGGGTCGGCCCGGCCCAGGGCGCACGGAGGTGACGCCGGGGCCTAGCGTGAGCGCGTGGATGACGACAGCCGGGTGACCCGGCGCCGGGTGGGTGACGCCGAGGCCCGCCGCGCCAACCGCGGCTGGTGGGACACCGACGCCGACGACTACCAGGCCGAGCACGGCGCGTTCCTCGGCGACGTGGACTTTGTCTGGTGCCCGGAGGGGCTGCGCGAGGCCGACGCCCGGCTGCTCGGCGACCTGCCGGGCCGGCAGGTGCTGGAGGTGGGTTGCGGCGCGGCGGCCGCCGCTCGCTGGCTGGCCACCCAGGGTGCCCGGCCGGTCGCCTTCGACCTGTCCGCCGGCATGTTGCGGCACGCCGCCGAGGCCGCAGACCGCACGGGGGTACGCGTGCCGCTGGTGCAGGCCGACGCGCTCGCCCTGCCGTTCGCCGACCGGTCGTTCGACCTCGCCTGCACCGCGTTCGGCGCGATCCCGTTCGTGGACGACTCGGCGGCCCTGCTCGCCGAGGTGCACCGGGTGCTGCGCCCCGGCGGCCGCTGGGTGTTCTCGGTGACCCACCCGATGCGCTGGATCTTCCTCGACGATCCAGGCGAGGGCGGGCTGACCGCGGTGCACTCGTACTTCGACCGCTCCCCCTATGTGGAGCAGGACGAGGCCGGCGCGGCCACGTACGTCGAGCAGCACCGCACCCTCGGCGACCGGATCCGCGAACTGGTCGGAGCCGGGTTCCGACTGCTGGACCTCGTCGAGCCGGAGTGGCCGGACGACCACGAGGGGATCTGGGGGCAGTGGAGCCCGCTGCGCGGACGGCTCTTCCCCGGCACCGCCATCTTCGTCACCGAAAAGCCCAACGACTGAGCGCGTCGGACCCGCGGTCCGATGGGCACCGGACTGACCGGCGTTACGTTGTCCAGATGAACGCAGGGCCGGCCTCGGCGCCACCGGGCCTCTGGCAGCCCGACCTGATGCGGCAGCAGCAGGCCGACTACACGGTCGCGGACCTGCTCGACCTGCCGGACGACGCCCCCCGCGTCGAACTCGTCGATGGCGTCATCCAGGTGACACCCTCCCCCACCCTGGGCCATCAAGACATCTCACTACTACTCGCACACTGGCTGCTGCAGCATGTGCCGGCTGACCTTCGGGTCGTCCAAGCCATCGGGGTCGGACTGAGCTCCAACACCAGCCGACAGCCAGACGTCCTGCTGCGGCGAGCGAGTGTTGCTTCCACCCGATCCAAGCTGCGGGCGGAGGACGTCGTCCTCGCCGTGGAGATCGTCTCGCCCGGCACGCGACGAATCGACCGGTTCGCGAAGCCCGGCGAGTACGCCGCCGCCGGCATCCCCTACTACTGGCGCATCGAGCAGGACCCGGTGCACGTCTACGCGTACCGGATCGGCGACCGGGTGGGTCCCGGCGGTGAGCGGCAGTACGAGCTGATCACCGACGGCGCCGACGTGATCGAGCTGGGCGAACCGTTCGACATCAAACTGCCGATCGCCGAGATAACCCCCTAGCCACGTCACCCGACCTGCTGTTTCGCCACGTTGGTGGCGGGTAGCCGAGGCGCATGGCCGAGCAGAGGTTCCACAAGGGCGACCATGTCTCCTGGTCGAGCCACGGCAGCCGGGCGTACGGCGTGGTGCAGGAGGAGATCACCGAGCGGACGCGGATCCGCGGGCGGGCGGTGAACGCGTCCGCCGACGACCCGCAGTACCGGGTCCGCAGCGACGAAACGGACCGCGAGGTGGCCCATCGACCGGAGGCGCTGCGTCATGAGCAAAAGTGACGATGGCCGCGACACCTACCGGGAGTTCACCGAGGCGGTGAACATGAAGCCCCGCGAGTTGTCCACGTGGCTGGAGAGCGACGAGTCGAAGCAGGTTGGCTGGCACAAGGGCGGTCGCTCGGGCGGCGGCGAGTCGGTCGGGCACGAATCCGGCCGAAAGATCATCAACCTGTTGCGCCGCAAGCGCGCCGACCTGTCCGAGGGCGACTACAAGCACATGCGCAAGGTGGTCGGTTACGTCCACCGACACATGGCCCAGCGCCCCTCCGGCGACGTCCGCGACACCAAATGGCGCTGGTCACTCATGAACTGGGGCCACGACCCCCTGAAATGACTGACGGGCTGGCCCAGCAGGGCCAGCCCCACCACTTTGATTCACCACGCCACGGGGGCCGCGACCAGGGCGACCGGGTCAGGGGTTCCGGGGCAGCCTGACCCGCGCAGGGATCAAGCCTGACCGCCCGGAGTGGGTCGGGCTGCCCCGGAACCCCCACACCGCAACCACCAAGGACTCAGTGATCCGCGCTGTTCCAGTCCCGACCTTCACCGACCGACACCTCCAGCGGCACCGACAGCGGGTACGCCGCACCCATCTCCCGCCGGACCAACGCCTGCAATGCCTCCCGCTCACCCGGAGCGACCTCGAAGACCAACTCGTCGTGCACCTGCAACAGCATCCGGGAGCGCAGCCCGGCCTCGCCCAGCGCGGTGTCGACGTGCAGCATCGCCACCTTGATGATGTCGGCCGCCGAGCCCTGGATCGGGGCGTTGAGCGCCATCCGCTCGGCGATGTCGCGGCGCTGCCGGTTGTCGCTGACCAGGTCGGGGAGGTAGCGGCGGCGGCCCAGGATGGTCGAGGTGTAGCCGTCCTGGCGGGCCCGGGCGACGACCTGGTGCAGGTAGTCGCGCACCCCGCCGAAGCCGGCGAAGTAGTTCTCCATCAGCCCGCGCGCTTCTTCGGTGTTGATGCTGAGCTGCTGGGACAACCCGAACGCGCTCAGCCCGTACGCCAGGCCGTAGTTCATCGCTTTGATCTTGCGCCGCTGGTCCGGAGTGACCTGGTCGACCGGCACCCCGAAGACCGACGAGGCGGTGGCGGCGTGGAAGTCGGCGCCGGAGTTGAAGGCCTCGATCAGCGCGTCGTCCGAGGACAGGTGCGCCATGATGCGCATCTCGATCTGGCTGTAGTCGGCGGTGAGCAGGCACTCGTAGCCCTCCCCCACCACGAAGGCCCGGCGGATCCGCCGGCCCTCCTCGGTGCGGATCGGGATGTTCTGCAGGTTGGGCTCGGTGGACGAGAGCCGCCCGGTCGCCGCCACCGTCTGGTTGAAGGTGGTGTGGATCCGGCCGTCGTCGGAGACCGACTTGAGCAGCCCGTCGACGGTCGACTTGAGCTTCGCCACGTCCCGGTGGCGCAGCAGGTGAGCGAGCACCGGGTGCGGATTCTGCGCGTACAGCCACTGCAGGGCGTCCGCGTCGGTGGTGTACCCGGTCTTGATCTTCTTGGTCTTGGGCAGGCCCAGCTCGGTGAAGAGGATCTCCTGCAACTGCTTGGGCGAGCCGAGGTTGAACTCCCGGCCCACCGCCTCGTACGCGCCCTGAGCCGCGGCCTTCACCTCGGCGGCGAAGTGCGCCTCCAGCTCGGAGAGGTAGTGGGTGTCGGCGGCGATGCCGGTGCTCTCCATGCTGGCCAGCACCCGCATCAGCGGCAGCTCCACACCGGCCATCAGCCGGGCGGACTGCTCACCGTCGCGGGACAACTCGGCGTCGATCGCGTCGGCCAGGTCGAGGGTGGCCCGGGCCTGGAGCATCAGGTTCTGCTCGGCCACGCCCTCGTCGCCCAGCCCGTCGAGGGTGAGCTGGCCGGTCTCCGGCACGTCCACGCGCAACTCGCGGTGCAGGTAGCGCAGCGCCAGGTCGGTCAGGTCGTACGACCGCTGGTCGGGACGGGCCAGGTAGGCGGCGATCTGGGTGTCGCGGACGATGCCGACCAGATCCCAGCCGTGCGCGGCGCAGCCCAGCACGGCCGGCTTGCTGTCGTGCAGCACCTTGGGCCGCTGCGGGTCGGCCAGCCAACCGGCCAGCGCGCCCTCGTCGGCCGGCTCGAGCCCGGTCGGGTCGACCCAGGCCGCCGCGCCGCCGGCGGTGGCCAGCGCCAGACCGGTGACCGAGGCGGTGTGCCGGCGGTTGGGGCCGGTGTCGAGCTTGACCGCCAACCCGACCGGGGTGCCGGACGGGGCGTGCGCGGCCAACCAACCGGTCAGCGCGCCCGGCTCGGTGAGCAGCTCACCGGTGAGGTCGAAGCCGGACTCGGCCTCCGGCTCCACCGCTTCCAGATACTGGTAGAGCCGGTCACGCAGGATCCGGAATTCCAGGGTGTCGAAGACCTGGTGCACGGCCTCCCGGTCCCAGCCGGTCCACCGGGTGTCCTCCGGGCGCAGGGGCAGCTCCAGGTCGGAGACCAGGCGGTTGAGCTCGTAGTTGCGGATCACGTCGGCGAGCCGCTCGCGCAGGCTGTCGCCGGCCTTGCCCTTGATCTCGTCGGCGCGGGCGATCACGCCCTCGACCCCGCCGTACGTGGTGATCCACTTGGCCGCGGTCTTCGGGCCGACGCCGGGGATGCCGGGCAGGTTGTCGCTGGTCTCGCCGACCAGGGCGGCCAGGTCGCGGTAGCGCTCCGGCCCGACGCCGTACTTCGCCTCGATCGCCGCCGGGTCCATCCGCGCGAGGTCGGAGACGCCCTTACGCGGGTAGAGGACGGTGACCTGGTCGCCGACCAACTGGAACGCGTCCCGGTCGCCGCTGCTGATGAGCACCGTCATGCCCTCGTCGCGGGCCTGGCAGGCCAACGTGGCGATGACGTCGTCGGCCTCGTAACCCTCCTTCTCGACCACGGGGATCTGCAACGCCGCCAGGACCTCCTTGACCAGGCTGACCTGGCCCTTGAAGTCGGTCGGCGTCTCGCTACGGCCGGCCTTGTACTCCGCGTACTTGTCCGTGCGGAAGGAACGGCGGGAGACGTCGAAGGCGACCACGATGTGCGTGGGCTGCTCGTCACGCAGCACGTTGATCAACATCGAGGTGAAGCCGTACACCGCGTTGGTCGGCTGCCCCGTCGTGGTGGAGAAGTTTTCCACCGGCAGGGCGAAGAAAGCCCGGTATGCCAGGGAGTGTCCGTCGACGAGAAGCAGGCGCGGTGTCGTAGCTGTCACGGCAGCGACTCTAGTCCGTCGCACCGACATCGCCGCGAACGCGCAGCCGGTGACCGACACGAACGCGGGTGATACGGACGCGGGGGCGGGCAGCGTCGCTGCCCACCCCCGCGCCAGCGGTGCCGTCAGGCCACGCCGAGGTACGCCTCCTTGACCGCCGGGTCGTGCAGGAGTTCCTGGCCGGTGCCCTCCTTGACGATCCGGCCGGTCTCCAACACGTACCCGCGGTGCGCCCGGGAGAGCGCCTGCTGGGCGTTCTGCTCAACCAGCAGGATCGTGGTGCCCTGCTCGTTGATCCGGGTGATGATCTCGAAGATCTGCTGGATCAGCTTGGGCGCGAGCCCCATGGACGGCTCGTCCAGCAGCAGCAGCTTCGGTCGGGTCATCAGCGCCCGGCCGACCGCGAGCATCTGCTGCTCACCGCCGGAGAGCGTGCCACCGGCCTGCTTGCGACGCTCGTGCAGCCGCGGGAACAGGTCGAACACCATCGCGAGATCCGAGGTGATGCCGGCCTTGTCCTTGCGGGTGTACGCGCCCATCTCCAGGTTTTCCAGCACCGTCATGCCCGGGAAGACACCACGCCCCTCGGGCGACTGCCCGATCCCCCGGATCACCCGCAGGTCGGCGCGGAGCCGACTGACATCGGTGCCATCGAACTTGATGCTGCCGCCGGAGATGGCGTGCAGCCCGGAGATCGCCTTCATGGTGGTGGTCTTGCCCGCACCGTTCGCACCGATCAGTGCCACGATCTCGCCCTGGTCGACATGCAGGCTGATGCCGTGCAACGCCTCGATGCGGCCGTAGAGCAGCTTCAGGTTCTCGATCTCAAGCAGCATCCTCGGCACCTCCCAGGTAGGCGGCGATCACCTTGGGGTTGTCGCGCACCTCGGCCGGCGACCCCTCAGCGATCTTCTGCCCGAACTCCAGCACGACCAGCCGGTCCACCACGCCCATGACGAGTCGCATGTCGTGCTCGATCAGCAGGACGGTGGTCCCCGTGTCGCGGATCTTGCGGATCAGCTCCAGCAGGGCCACCTTCTCGGCCGGGTTGAAGCCGGCGGCCGGCTCGTCGAGGCAGAGCAGCGCGGGGTCGGTGGCCAGGGCCCGGGCGATCTCCAGACGACGCTGGTCACCGTAGGACAGGTTCCGGGCCAGATCCCCGGACCGACCCTGGATGCCCACGAAGTCCAGTAGTGCGCGCGCCTTCTCCCGGCCCTGCCGCTCCTCCCGCCAGTGCCGCGGCAGCCGGAGCAGCGCGCTCGGGACGCTGGTCTTGTGGTTCGCGTCCGCGCCGACCTGCACGTTCTCCAGAGCCGTCATCTCCGGGAACAGCCGGATGTTCTGGAAGGTACGCGCGATACCCAGCTGAGTGATCTGGAACCGCTTGCGGCCGCTGACCTTCTCGCCCCGGAACCGGATCTGCCCGGTGGTCGGGGCGTAGACGCCCGTCATCGCGTTGAAGCAGGTGGTCTTGCCCGCGCCGTTCGGCCCGATCAGGCCGAGGATCTCACCCTCGTAGAGGGTGAAGTTGACGTCGTTGAGGGCCACCACGCCGCCGAAGCGCAGCGTGACGTGATCGACCTCGAGCAGCGGCTTGCGGCCGTCGGTCGGGGCCGGCTCGCCCACCCTGTCGTCCGGCGTCGACGAGGTCTCCGGGGGGCTACCCACCGTCGTCCGTGCGTCGAGCGCCATGTCGCGCTCGCTGGTGACGTCGCGCGCGCTACCCATCTGTGGCTCACTCAACGACAGCCACCTCCTTCTGCCGATCCTTGAGCTCGGCGGCCCGCCGCCGGTTCGGCCACAGACCCTGCGGCCGGAAGATCATCACGATGATCAGCAGTACCCCGAAGATGAAGTAACGCAGCGACGTCGGGCTGACGTCGAAGTCCCTGCCGAAGATGGTGGCCACCTCCGGCAGACCGAAGACGTCACCCACCGACCGCAGCCACTCCGGGATGTAGATGACCAGGAAGCCACCGAGGATCGCCCCGCCGATGCTGCCCGCACCGCCGAGCAGGACCGCCGCCAGCACCAGGATCGAATTCTCCAACGAGAACGTCGAGGAGTTGACGAAGTTGGCCTGGCCGGCCCACAACGAGCCGGACAGACCGCCGACCGCCGCGCCGATGGCGAACGCCCACAGCTTGAAGCGGAACGTCGGTACGCCCATCAGCTCCGCCGCGTCCTCGTCCTCACGAATCGCCACCCAGGCCCGGCCGACCCGGCTGTTGGCCAGGTTCCGGATCAGGAGGACGGCGATGATGATCACGGAGAGCAGCAGCCAGTAGTACGGCTTGAACTCGAACTGGAAGATGGCCTTCCCGTCCGGGTAGTTGCCCGGCGGGTGCCCCACCTGCGGGATACCGCGGTCGCCGTTGAGGACCCAGTCCTGGTTCTTCGCGATGATCCGGATCATCTCGGCGAAGCCGAGCGTCACGATCGCCAGGTAGTCGCCGCGCAGCCGCAGCGTCGGGGCGCCCAGGAGCACACCGGACAGCAGCGCCAGAGCGATGGCGATCGGCACCGTGACCAGCCAGGGCCAGGGGCTCTCGAACCAGTTGTACTCGGTGATGAGCTTGCTCTCCGGCGACGTCAGCAACGCCACGGTGTACGCGCCGACGGCGAAGAAGCCGAAGAACCCGAGGTCCAACAGACCCGCGTAGCCGACGACCACGTTGAGGCCGAGGGAGAGCAGCACGATCCAGGCGCAGTAGAACAGCACCGCGGCCATGTCGTTACGGGTGGTGTAGAGCGGGATCCAGATACCCGGGATGTTCAGGTACTCGTAGAACCACTTGTTCGGCAGGACGTAGAGGAAGGCAATGAAGGCCAGCAGTCCGGTGATCCGGGCGGACTTCGGCAGCGCGTCCACGCGCCGACCGACAGCACCCGACGCGGAATGCCAGCGCTCTCGCAGAGCGGTCATGCTCGCGCCCTCCCCAACGACTCGCCCAGCAGGCCGGTCGGCCGGAACATCAACAGCGCGATCAGCACCAGGAAGGCGATGAGATCCCGCCACTGCGAGCCGAACAGCGCCGAGCCGTAGTTCTCGACCAGGCCGAGCAGCAGACCACCGATCGCCGCGCCGCGCAGGTTACCGATGCCTCCGAGCACCGCGGCCGAGAACGCCTTGATGCCGAGCAGGAAGCCGATGTTGTAGCGGGTGTTGCCGCTCTTCATGTCGCTGAACACCGCGGCGACACCGGCCATCAGGCCGCCCAGCACGAAGACCAGCGCGATCACGCGGCTCTTGTTGACACCCATCAGCGCGGCGGTGTTCGCGTCCTGCGCGACCGCGCGGATGCCCTTACCGAAGCGGGTGCGGTTCACGAACCAGTCCAGGCCGATCATCATCAGCACGGCCACGACCAACGTCAGCACCTGCACCGGCGTGACGTGCCAGCCACCGATGTCGATCAGCGTCTCGGTGGGCAGCAGGGCCGGCGAGCCGACCTGGCGGCGCTGGGTCAGCGTCCCCAGCAGCTCGGTCAGCGCGTACGAGGCACCGATGGCGGTGATCAGGAAGGCCAGCGGTGGTGCGTTTCGCCGGCGCAGCGGCCGGTACGCGGTGACCTCGATCAGCAGTGCGACGCTGCCGGACAGCAGCGCGGCAGCGAGGATCGCGAGAACGATCAGAAGCAGGGCACGGGACACCGAGGGGGCGCCGCTGTTGCTGTCAAGACCGAACGCGGCCCAGGTCCAGATGGCAGCGAACGTGCCAATCATGAAGACCTCGGAGTGCGCAAAATTGATCAGGCGGAGTACGCCGTAAACGAGGGTGTAGCCGAGGGCGATGAGCGCGTAGATCGCACCCTGCACCAACCCGGTTGTGGTCAGTTCCGGGAAGCCCCGGACGAGTTCTGCAAAGTCCACCGATGCTCCGAAGGGTGTTGCGTTGAGGCGGTGCGGCCGGGGTTGCACCCCGACCGCACCGGACAACTCTTTTCGTCACGCCCTCAAACCTGGAAACCCCGAACGGGATCAGGCCTTCGGGATCTCCACATCCGGAGCCCAGGCACCGTTGACGGCCTTGAAGGCCCACACCTTGACCTGCGCCGGGTCGAGCTCGCCGTTGGGCTCCCACTTGTAGGTCACGCCCGAGGCGGAACCGGCCTTGTTGTAGGTGGAGAGGAAGGCCTGGATGTCGGCCCGGCTGGTCTTGCCGGCCTTGATCGCCTCAAGGTAGATGTTCGCCAGGTCGAACGACACGTCCGCGTACACGCCCGGGTCGACGCTGTACTTGGCCTTGAAGTCGGTCACGAAGGTGCCCTTGGCCGCGGTGGCCGGGCCACACGGGCAGGTCGCGATGGTGCCCTCGACGTCCTTCTGACCGGCCACCGACAGCATGTTGGCGTCGTTGATGCCGTCGCCGCCGATGAAGGTGCCCTTCCAGCCGCCAGCCCGCAGCTGCTTGAGGAACGGCGCAGCCTCCTCGGTGTAGCCGGCGTAGAACAGGACGGTCGCGCCGCTGGTCTTGACCCGCGAGATCTGCGCGCCGAACTCCTGCGCGTTGTCGACCACCTTGTCGGTGCCGATGACCACCGAGCCGAGGCCCTTCTTGGCCTCGTCGGCCAGGCCCGCGCCGTACGCCGACTGGTCGTCGATGACGAACGCCTTCTCGGCCTTCAGCACGTTCTTGATGTAGCTGGCGATCGCCGGACCCTGGGAGAAGTCGTTACCCACGCCGCGGTGGAAGACCTTCCAGTTCTTGCTCGAAAGGCTCGGCCGAGTGGCCGAGGGGGTGATGGTGGCCAGGCCCGCGGTGTCGAAGATCGGGTTGCCGACCTCGCTCTCACCGGAGAAGGCCGGGCCGATCATGCCGACGATCTTCGTGTCGGCCACCGCGCTGGTCGCCAGACCACCCGCGAGGTCCGCCTTACCCTGCGAGTCGAACGGCGCGACGGTCACCTTGCAGTCCGCGTTCTCCGCGTTGTACTTCTCCACTGCGAGGTCGGCGCCCTGCTTCATCGGGGTCACCAGGCCAGCGTCGGCGCCGGACAGCGCCCCGAAGAAGCCGATCTTGAGGTCGCACGCCTTGTTGGCGGAACCACCCGACGTGCCCTCGTCCTGCTTGCATGCGCTGGCGCCGCCGGCGATGAGCGTCGCGATGGCGACGCTGCCGAGGACGCGCACGAAGTTTTGCCTCAAGGCTGGAAACCCTCCTCCGTCCAGAAGTCCGGTGCCGCCTGGCGAAAGCCGAGGCGGCAACGGACCGGACCGTTGACCCGGTCTGGGCGGGGACGTTATCCCACAAGCACTACTCACCGTAAGGTGTCGTAGGCGGCATTGACTCAACCGTTACCCAGAGCGGCGCAACTCGCGTTTCAACGTCACATCGAACCGGGGCCGACGTCTCATCAGGTGGGCTCCAGGGGTGCGGACCAGAGCGTCGCCGCCGTACCGCCGTCGATGGCGATCACCACCCGTCCGTCGAGCACCGCGACCGTCGCCGACGTGTCCCCACCGGCGGGAGCCTGGATCGGTAGTACCACCGACACCCAGGACGTGCCGCCAGCGTCGGAGCGCCACAGGCGATGATCAGCAGCGCCCAGCGTCATCGCTAGCAGGACAGCACCGGCGCCGGCTGCCGCCTCTACCCCGGCCACCGCACCCACCCCCGTGGCACCGAACCGCCCGGCCACCCGCCAGCGCGCACCATCCGACGGAGCGGCTCCGGCATCGAGCACCCACGCCTGAAACGCACTCCCCCGCACCCCGACGGCGTACACGGTCGGGCCGACCTGCACGAGACGCTGAACGATCTCGTCGTCGACCGTCGATGGGAGCGCCACCCGCGCCCACCCTCGGCCATCAGCGGAGAACCAGACAAACGGATCACGGTCGGCTCGCTCAGTCGGCCGCCCCGCACCACTCACCAACCAGCCGCCCGACACCGCCAGCGCGTCGGTGGCGAGCGTCGACAGGGCCGGCTCGCTGGCGAGCGCCGGAGCCCGGTCGACCAGCCGAAAATCGGTGGCATCCGCCGAGAGCCACACCGCCGCACCGCCGGACCGGGCACCGGCGATCAACCAGCCTCCGGCGCCCCCGGCGATGCGGCTCGCACTGACCGCCTCCGGCCCGCCGTAGACCTCGAACTCCGCCGACACCTCGACCAGGCCGCCCTCGGCGTCCTGCCGCCACGTCCGTACGCGGGGATTGCCGTGGGCACCCCCCGCCCTGGCTCCGATGACCGAGATCCGCCCCTGGTGACAGCCGACGGCATAGAGGATCGCCCGCTCACCGTAGTAACTGATCGGATGCAACGGCAGCGAAGACCAGGTGTGACCGTCGGTGCTCCGCCAGGCGGCCGGTCGGGTCGCCCCATCGGGTCCACCGATGGCACCGACCACGTACCACCGGCCCGCGCAGGCGGCCGCGTCGCGCAGCATGAGCCGACCCGGAGCGCCCGGCGGCACCGGCAGCGTCGCGGCCTGCCACATCGGCCGGACGGGCTCGGGCGGGCTCTCGTCCCGGGTGGACCGGCAGCCGCCGAGCAGCACGACGACGGCCCCGAGCACCGCGATCCCACGTCGACCGGTCACCCATACGATGCTATCGATCCGCCGGTGGACGCGGAGCCCGCCGGACGCTCAGACGATCGGCTGCGCCACCTCGCCGCCGGCGGTCTCGGCGAGGATCCGCTCGGCGACCTCCTTCATGGTCATCCGGTGGTCCATCGCCGTGCGCTGGATCCACTTGAACGCCTGCGGCTCGGTCATTCCGTAGGTGGTCATCAGCGCGCCCTTGGCGCGCTCCACCGTCTTGCGGATCTCCAGGCGGTCGGTCAGGCCAGCGACCTCGGCCTCGAGCGCCGCGACCTCGGAGTAGCGCGACAGCGCGATCTCCACCGCCGGGACCAGGTCGCTCTTCTGGAAGGGCTTCACCAGGTACGCCATCGCGCCGGCCGCCCGGGCCCGCTCGACCAGGTCACGCTGGCTGAACGCCGTCAGGATGATCACCGGAGCGATCCGGGCGCCGGCGATCCGCTCGGCGGCGGCCAGCCCATCCATGATCGGCATCTTGATGTCGAGGATGACGAGGTCGGGCTTCAACTCCTCGGCGAGGCGGACGGCGGTTTCGCCGTCGCCGGCCTCCCCCACCACCTCGTAGCCCTCTTCGACCAGCATCTCAGCGAGGTCCAGCCGGATGAGGGCCTCGTCCTCGGCGATCAGCACTCGCCTGCGCTCGGCATCCGTCTGCGTCTCGGCCACCAGCACTACCCCCACCATCGTTCCTGCACGGCTACCGCCCATGCTCCCGCAAGAGCGTAGTCGGGTACAGTAGGCCGCACTCGCCGGGATGGTGGAATGGCATACACGGAAGTCTCAAACACTTCTGCCCGCAAGGGCTTGCGGGTTCGAATCCCGCTCCCGGCACTTTAGTCGTACGCACGTTCGATGATGGGCGAGTGCACCCTCCTCAGATGCGGGCACGAGCTCGCGCCCTCCGCGCTCATGGCCACACCATTCATTCGGTCGCTCGCACCCTCTCCCTTCCGTACAGCACCGTCTGGCACTGGTGCGTCGACCGGCCCGAGCGAGCCGTAGTTGGCACCGCTCTCCGGTGCTTCCGGTGCGCGCCACGTGTCGACCAGCCGACTGATCCCGCCGCCTACGCCTACTTGTTCGGCCTCTACCTGGGCGACGGACACCTGGTCACTTCGACGCGGGTGCCAATTCTCCGCATCTCCTGCAGCAACGCCTGGCCCGGGCTGATCAACGAGTGCGACACCGCCATGCGAACGGTTCTGGCGGCGAAGGTACAACGCATTCCCAAGGCCGGCTGCCTCTCAGTCGAGAGCAGCGGTGTGCACTGGCCGTGCCTACTGCCCCGACACGGTCGCGGCAAGAAGCACGACCGTCCAATCGTCCTGACCGACTGGCAGCGGGCGATCCTGGCGGCGCATCCCGGCCGCTTCCTGCGCGGCCTGTTCCACTCGGACGGCTGTCGGTCCGCCAACCGCGTGCAGGTGCGCGGCAAGGAGTACGTCTATCCCCGCTACCTGTTCTCGAACAGGTCCGCCGACGTCATGGGGCTGTGCCAGTGGGCGCTCGACCTGCTGGAGATCCCTTGGCGGATGAACCTGCCGTGGTCGCTGTCGGTGGCGCGGCGGGAGGCGGTCGTCGCGTTGGACCGCCACGTCGGTCCAAAGTTCTGACTGCGCGCTACGCGCGGGCCGTCGCCGGCGCACCGACGAAGCAACTAACCAGTTAGTCGGCTAGTCTGACCGGCATGGCACGGGATGCGGCGGACACCCGGCGCCGGCTGCTGGCCGCCGCCACGGACGAGTTCGCGGCGCGCGGCATCGCCGGTGCGCGAGTGGATCGAATCGCCACGGCGGCCGGGGCGAACAAGGCGTTGATCTACAGCTACTTCGGCAACAAATATCAGCTCTTCGACGCGGTCTTCGACGCGCTGGTGGTCCGCACGGCGGCGGACGTGCCGATCGACGGCGACGACCTTCCCGGGTACGCGGGCCGCTTGTTCGACCTGAACCACGCTCGGCCGCAGGCGCTGCGGTTGCTGCTCTGACATTCGCTGGAGCGTGGCGGGATGGCGGCGCTCCCGCCGGCGGTGGTCGCCGCGAACGCGGACAAGGCGGGCACCGTCGCCGCCGCCCAGCGCGCCGGTCGAGTCAGCGACCGGCACCCGGCCGGGGATCTGTTGTTGCTGGTGATCGGCCTGTCGATGCTCGGTTCGGCGGAGCTGGCACCGGCGCCGGACGCGGACGCCCTGGCCGACCGCCGCCGGATGGTGACCGACGCGGTGACCCGGATGACCCGGCCCGGAACGGCCCGGCCGGCCAACACGATCGACGACGAAGGCGGGAACTGATGCGGGTGGTCATCTTCGGTGCGACCGGGATGGTCGGCCAGGGCGTGCTGCGCGAGTGCCTGCTCGCCGAGGACGTGCGGGAGGTGCTGACGATCGGTCGGAGCCCGACCGGGCAGCGGCATCCGAAGCTGCGGGAGCTGACCGTCGCCGACGTCGGTGAGTTGGCCACGGCACGTGACGACCTGGTCGACGTCGACGCGTGCTTCTACTGCCTGGGTGTCTCGTCGGTGGGTATGAGCGAGGCCGCGTACACCCGGATCAGTTACGACTATCCGCTCGCCGCGGCACGGTTGTTCGCCGAGGTGAGCCCGCAGGTCACGTTCGTCTACGTCTCCGGTGTGGGCACCGACTCCTCGGGGCAGGGCCGGGTGATGTGGGCGCGGGTCAAGGGGCGCACCGAGAACGAGGTGCTCGACCTGCTGCCCAACGGCTACGCGGCTCGGCCGGGCTACATCCAGCCGACGCACGGCGTGACGTCGCGGACCCGCTTGTACCGAGCGCTCTACGTGGTGGCCAGCCCGCTGTTCCCGGTGCTGAGTCGACTCTTTCCGAACCAGGTGACCAGCACCGACCGGCTCGGCCAGGCCATGCTGCGGGTGGCCCGGGAGGGCTCGCCACGACGGGTGCTGGCCGGCCCCGACCTGGCCTGACCCCGCGGCCACCGCCACACCGGTCCGGCATCGAATATTCGACGTCGGACCGGGGGTTGGTCAGCAGATAGTTCCGTGCACGGCGCTGGCCCCGGCAGCAGGTTCCGGAAAGAATGGCGGGATGCTCACTGCACCGAATGACGTGCGGCCGTACCCGGCCTTGGACGAGGTGGACCGCGCCATCCTGACCGAGCTGGCCGCGGACGGCCGCCTGCCGAACAACGCCCTCGCCGAACGGGTCGGAGTGGCGCCGTCGACCTGCCTGACCCGTACGCGGGCGCTGCGCGAGCGTGGGGCGATCCGCGGGTTCCACGCCGAGGTGGATCCGGGTGCGCTCGGCCTGCCATTGCAGGCGCTGGTGTCGGTGCGGCTGACAGCGCACGAGCGCGCGACCGTGGACGCGTTCCGGGCCCGGTCGGTGCGGCTGCCCGGGGTGGTGTCGGTGTTCCACGTCGCGGGTGCGGAGGACTACGTGCTGCACGTGCGGGCCGCGTCCGGGGACGCGCTGCGGGACTTCGTGCTGGATCACCTCGCCGTTGATCCGGTGGTCCAGCACACCCAGACCAGCCTGATCTTCGAGCAGGCGCGCGGGATGGGTTGAGCAGGTGGAATGAATGCGCAGGCCGGGGAGTTGCCAATGCGTGTGATCACCGTACCGTTGTCTGTTCTCGATCTTGCCCCGGTCGCTGCGGGCACCACCGTCGGCGCGGCGCTGCAGGCCACCACCGAGTTGGCCCGGCGCACCGAGGAGTTGGGCTACCACCGGTTCTGGGTGGCCGAGCACCACAACATGCCCGCGATCGCCAGCTCCGCCCCCGCGGTGCTGCTGGCGCACCTGGCGGCGAACACCTCGACGATCCGGCTGGGATCGGGCGGGGTGATGCTGCCCAACCACGCGCCGCTGGTGGTGGCCGAGCAGTTCGGCACCCTGGAGGCGTTGCACCCGGGTCGGATCGACCTGGGCATCGGGCGGGCGCCGGGCACCGACCAGGTGACCGCGCTGGCGTTGCGCCGCACCATGGAGGGGCTGTCGGCCGAGGGTTTCCCGCGTGAGCTGGCGGACCTGATGAACTACTTCAGCGGGGAGAAGCCGGGGCAGATCATCGCCACGCCGGGCCGCGGTGAGCAACCGGCCGTGTGGCTGTTGGGCTCCAGCGGTTTCAGCGCCCAGCTGGCCGGTCTGCTCGGCCTGCCGTTCTCCTTCGCGCACCACTTCAGCTCGGCGAACACGCTGCCGGCGCTGGCGCTCTACCGGCAGAATTTCCGGCCGTCGCAGTGGCTGGACAAGCCGTACGCGATGGTGGCGGTCAACGCGGTCTGCGCGGACACCGACGAGCGGGCGGAGTGGCTGGCCGGGCCGAGCGCCCTGTCGTTCCTGCGGCTGCGCTCCGGGCGGCCGGAGCCGCTCGCCACGCCCGACGAGGCGGCTGCGTACCCGTACACCGAGATCGAGCGGGAGTTCGTGCAGCAGCGGCGCGACGGTCAGGCGATGGGCTCGCCGGAGACGGTCCGCCGGCAGTTGACCGAGCTGTTGGAGCGCACCGGCGCGGACGAGCTGATGCTGACCACGCTGGTCTACGACGTGAAGGACCGGGTGCGCTCGTACGAGTTGATCGCCGAGCAGGTGGCGGGCGGTCTCCGCACGGCGGCCTGAAACACGATCTTCACGTCAGCGTCACCCCCGCGACCCGGACGGTGCCTAACGTAGGTGCCGGTGGTGGTACGGCATTCTCGGTCGGGACGGGTCGAGGATGCCGCGGTGTGGCGCACCGGGCCGGAGCTGTGCGGATTCCGCGGCTGCGGCCCGGTGCCTGCCACCCTAAGCGACCCCGCTCGGGACCGCCAGGGTCGGATCAGCGCGCCGATCACAGGGTGCCGACGCCCAAGGCTTGCCACGAGGATCGATGCCTGATCAACTCGTTCGGGTGAATGCCCCACACATGGACCCCGACGAGTTTCGCCGCGCCGGCCACGCGGTGGTCGACTGGATCGCCGACTACTGGACCACTCTGGAACAGCGACCGGTCGCCCCGACCGATCCGCCGGGTACGGTGGCCGCCGCCCTGCCGGTCGCGCCGCCCGTCACCGGTGAGCCGTTCGACGCGGTCCTCGCCGACCTGGACGCGATCGTCGTACCCGGGCTCACCCACTGGCAGCACCCGGGCTTCTACGGCTATTTCCCGGCCAACACCTCCGGCCCGAGCGTGCTCGGCGACCTGGTCAGCTCGGGCCTCGGCGTGCAGGGCATGCTCTGGGCCACCAGCCCGGCCTGCACGGAGCTGGAAACGGTGATGCTGGACTGGCTCGCCCAGCTGATGGATCTGCCGCAGCGATTCCGTTCGTCCGGCAGCGGTGGTGGCGTGATCCAGGATTCGGCCTCCTCAGCGACCCTGGTGGCCACCCTGGCCGCGCTGCACCGTGCCAGCGGGGGCCGCTGGCGGGACGTCGGCGTCGACCGGCGCTACCGCGCGTACGCCTCCGTCCACGGGCACTCCTCGATCGAGAAGGCCGTTCGGATCGCCGGGTTGGGCGCCGACGGGGTGCGTCCGATCGAGGTGGACCCGGACACGCAGGCGCTGCGGCCGGCCGCGCTGCGCGCGGCGATCGAGGCCGACCTGGCCGCCGGGGACGTGCCCGCCGTCGTGGTCGCCACCATCGGCACCACCTCCACCACCGCCATCGACCCGCTGCCGGAGATCGGGGCGATCTGCGCCGAGTACGGGATCTGGCTGCACGTGGACGCCGCGGACGCGGGAGCGGCTGCGGTCTGCCCCGAACTACGCTGGTCGCACGCGGGCCTGGAGTACGCCGATTCGTACTGCTTCGATCCGCACAAGTGGCTGCTCACCGGCTTCGACTGTGACGCGTTCTGGGTGGCCGACCGCGCCGAGCTGATCGAGGCGCTGACCGTACTGCCGGAGTTCCTGCGAAACGCGGCCAGTGAGTCCGGTGCGGTGCTCGACTACCGGGACTGGCAGGTGCCGCTGGGCCGCCGCTTCCGGGCGTTGAAACTGTGGTTCGTGCTGCGCTGGTACGGCGCCGAGGGGCTGCGGGCGCACATCCGTTCCGGGGTGGCGTTGGCCGCCCGGTTCGCCGACCGGGTGCGCTCCGACGACCGCTTCGATCTGGCGGCGGCGCATCCGTTCTCGCTGGTCTGTTTCCGACTGCGCGCCGACGACGACACCAACGCCGAGTTGCTGGCCCGGGTCAACCGCACCGGTCGGGTGCACCTGACGCACACCCGGGTGGCCGGTCGCTACACGTTGCGGCTGGCGGTCGGCTCGCCGCAGAGCACCGAACGGCACGTCGACGAGGCGTGGACGCTGCTGAGCGGGGTCGCCACCGATCTGCTCGCTCCCTGACCCGCGGCGGGGTCAGACCGGGGTCGCCCGGCCCCCGTGCGCGTCGATCTTTGCGGTGTGGTGCCCTGCGGAGCCGGCGAGTGAGGGCGTGTCGCCCACCACGGCTCCACTGTCGACGGAGTTGGGGGTGCGGCGGGTGCGACGCAGGGCCCGCACGGCCAGCACCAGTGCGGCCAGCCAGCCGGCGGCCAGCAGGAGGTAGAGCGCGGGGCGCGTCGCGCCGTCCAGCTCCGCGGAGCGGATCAGGGTGCGCGCGTTGGTCAGCACGATCACGCCGCCGACGGCCGCGCCGAGGAGTTGGGCCGGCACGATGCGCACCAGCCAGGCGGCCAGCGGGGCGGCGATGAGCCCGCCGATGAGCAGCGCGGCGACGGTCGGCAGCAGGAACCCCTCGGTGCCCAACCCGATCAGGAAGCCGACGCTGGCAGCGCCCGCCACCACGAACTCGGCGGTGTCCACCGAGCCGATCACCTTGCGCGGTTCCAGGCGGCCGGAGACCAGCAGCGCCGGGGTGGCCACCGGGCCCCAGCCGCCACCGCCGGTCGCGTCGACGAAGCCGGCGACGAGGCCGAGGGGGCCGAGGAAACGCCCACGCAGCCGCCCGCCGATCCGGTCGGTACGCAGCGGCCGGGAGAAGCGGATCAGCAGGTACGCCCCGAGCGTGAAGAGGATGCCGGCCATCCAGGGCCCGGCCGCCTCGGTGGAGATCGAGCTGAGCAGGGTGGCGCCGGCGAACGCGCCGGCCGCGCCGGGCAGGGCGATGCGGGTCACCACCCGCCAGTCGACGTTGCCGAACCGCCAGTGCGCCACTCCGGCGGCCAGCGTGGTGCCGATCTCAGCCAGGTGCACCGAGGCGGAGGCGGCGGCCGGGGCGACCCCGGCGACCAGCAGGAGGGTGGACGAGGTCAGCCCGTACGCCATCCCGAGTGAGCCGTCGACCAGCTGCGCGGCGAGCCCGACCAGAGCGAGAACCAGCAGCTTGCGCACGAGCGCCCCCTGACTTTTCGGTATCTCCTATCGACTTGGTCGACAATGCGGCACGGGGCAGCCCGGGTCAAGAGCCCGATCGGTGGATGGGACGCCGGCAGTCAGCCCGGTGGCGGGGCCCGACGGCGGACGGGCGGTCAGATCCAGGCGCGCGGGTCGGCGACCAGCTCGGTGATCCGGCTGGGCAGGGTGCCGGCGGCCACGTCGGCGACGCTGACCAACTCCAGGATCTCCCGCTCGCTGGCCCGCAGCGCGATCCAGACCTCCTGGAGCGCGCGGGCGGGACCGTGGTAGCCGAGTTGCTCCGGACGCTGCCCGCGTACGTGGGCGAGCGGCCCGTCGATCACCCGGATCACCTCGGCGAGGGAGATCTCCTCGGCCGGGCGGGCCAGCCAGTAGCCGCCCTCGGGGCCGCGTTGGGCGTGCACGATGCCGCCCCGCCGCAGTTGGAGCAGGATGCTCTCCAGAAACTTCGGTGGGATCTCCTGGGCCCGGGCGATCTGCTCGGCCGTGACCGGTCGGCCCCGCCCGGGGCCACTGGCCGTCGCGGCGAGCTCAGCGGCCGCGCGGAGGGCATAGTCGACCCGGGCGGAGAGGCGCATGCCGGCAAGATTAGCCCGCTGGTCAGCCAGCCGGACGGCCGGCCCTCCACCGATCGGCCCCGCCTCGACGTCGGGGCCGGAGCCGGCGCGGGGCTCATCGCCCCGCCACTCGGGCGCCTCCCTTTCGCCGACGAATAGTCGACCAAGATCCACCGATCGGGTGGGGCCCGAGAAGCCGTTCCAAAGCGTCCCTATGCTGGGCGTGAACGACGACTCGCGGGCTCCAGCAACACATTGATAAACACCCGGACAATGCCCGGGGGGAAGGCACCACGATGACCGATATCGCCACACGCACCTGGGATGGCATGACCATTCCGGTGGCCGGCACCTATCTTCTCGATCAGGCGCACAAGCGGATCGGTTTCCTGTCCCGACACATGATGGTGAGCCCCGTACGCGGCGAGTTCAGCGAGGCGACCGCCCAGATCCACGTGGCGGAGGACCCGCTGCTCTCCTCGGTGACCGCGACCATCGACGCGGCGAGCATCACCACCGGGAGCATCGACCGGGACACCCACCTGAAGAGTGCCGACTTCCTCGATGTGGAGCGCTATCCCACCCTCGAATATCGAAGCACGGGTATCAGATGGCAGGGCAACGAAGATCCGATCTTCTACTGGGCCCGACTGCGAAACCAGCGACTCGGTGGCAGAGGCAGAAGTCACAATGTGCCGCCGCAGTCGGACGCCGCGACCGGACGATTCGTGCTGACCGGAGAGCTGACGGTAAAGGGCGTCACCCGGGCGGTCGAGCTTCAGGTGAATTTCGGCGGCGCTCGTCGTGACCCGTACGGGAAGAACATCTTCGGGTTCAGCGCGACGGCCGACATCAACCGCGAGGACTACGGCCTGCTCTGGAATGTCGCACTCGAGAGTGGCGGGGTCCTGGTCGGCAAGACGGTGCAGATCGAGATCGCCGGCGAGGCGATCTGGCAGGTCTGACCCCCCGGGTGGCCATCCCCGCCGGGACCACGATGTGCTCGGCGGGGACGACGAACCGGTCGCTCAGGCGCCGACGCGGCGCAGCAAGCCTTCCTGGACGGAGCTGGCGATCTGCCGGCCGTCGGTGGTGAACATCCGACCGGTCGCCAACCCTCGCGCGCCGGACGCCGAGGGGCTTGAGCAGTCGTAGAGGAACCACTCGTCGGCGCGGAACGGACGGTGGAACCAGAGCGCGTGGTCGAGGCTCGCGCCGACCACCCCGCCCGGCCCCCACACCTCGCCGTGCACGGACAGCACGGAGTCCAGGAGGGTGAGGTCCGAGGCGTAGGTGAGCGCGCAGGCGTGCAGCAGCGGGTCGTCCGGAAGCTTGCCGTCGATGCGCATCCAGACCCGCTGCTGCGGGTCGGCGGGCCGGTCGCCGGGGCGGACCCAACCGGGCTCGCCGACGTAGCGCACGTCGATCGGGCGCGGGATCTGACCCCACATGCCCAACCGCTCCGGGTAACGGGAGAGCCGGTCGGCCATCGTCGGCACGTCCTGCGGCGCCGGCACGTCCGGTGGGGCCGGAGCCTGGTGGTCCAGCCCCTCCTCGGCCCGCTGGAAGGACGCCGACATGAAGAAGATCGGCTTGTCGTGCTGGAGGGCGACCGACCGGCGGACCGAGAAGGACCGCCCGTCGCGGATGTTCTCCACCTGGTACTCGATCGGCTCGACCGGGTCGCCGGGGCGGACGAAGTAGCCGTGCAGCGAGTGCACGAACCGCTCCGGGTCGACCGTGCGGCCGGCGGCGACCAGCGCCTGACCGGCGACCTGGCCGCCGTACACCCGCTGCGGGCCCACCGGGGGGCTCATCCCCCGGAACGTCATCTCACCGACCGGGTCGAGGTCCAGCACCTCCAGCAGCTGGTCCACCGCGGCTTGGCCGACCGCGACCCGGCCGTCGCTCACTGCAGCGCCCGCGCCGACGCGGCGTCGACCAGCGAGCCGAGCTGGTGGACGCGCAGCGTGTTGGTCGAGCCCGGGGTGCCGGGCGGGCTGCCCGCGACGATCACCACGTAGTCGCCGGGGTTGGCCCGGTTGAGGCCGAGCAGCGCCTCGTCGACCTGGCGGAACATCTCGTCGGTGTGCTGCACGAACGGCATCAGGAAGGTCTCCACGCCCCAGGTCAGGGCGAGCTGGTCGCGCACCTCGGGGACCGGGGTGAAGGCCAGCAGCGGCAGGTCGCAGTGCAGCCGGGACAAGCGCCGGACGGTGTCACCGGTCTGCGAGAAGGCGACCAGCGCCTTGGCGTTGATGGCCCGCGCGATCGACGAGGCGGCCACGGTGAGCGCGCCACCGTGGGTACGCGGGTCGTGCTGCAACCGGGGCACCCCGATCGAGCCGGACTCGGTGGTCGTCACGATCTTGGCCATCGTGCTGACGGTCAGCACGGGGTACTTGCCGACGCTGGTCTCGCCGGAGAGCATCACCGCGTCCGCGCCGTCGAGCACCGCGTTGGCCACGTCGGAGGCTTCCGCCCGGGTGGGGCGGGAATTCTCGATCATGGAGTCGAGCATCTGGGTGGCCACGATGACCGGCTTGGCGTTCTCCCGGCAGAGCTGCACGGCCCGCTTCTGCACCAGCGGCACCTGGTCCAGCGGCATCTCGACGCCCAGGTCACCGCGGGCCACCATGACACCGTCGAAGGCCAGCACGATGGCCTCCAGGTGGTCCACCGCCTCCGGCTTCTCGACCTTGGCCAGCACCGGCCGGAAGACGCCTTCCTCGGCCATGATCCCGTGCACGAGCTTGATGTCCTCGGCCGAGCGGACGAAGGAGAGCGCGACCAGGTCGGCGCCGAGGCCGAGGGCGAAGCGCAGGTCCTCGGCGTCCTTGTCCGACATGGCGGGCACGCTGACCGCCACGTTGGGCAGCGAGACGCCCTTGTTGTTGGAGACCGGGCCGCCCTCGGTGACCAGGCAGCGGATGTCGTTGCCGGTGACGTCGGTGACCTCGACGGCGACGCGGCCGTCGTCGATCAGCAGCCGGTCACCGGGCTTGACCTCCTGCGGCAGCTTGCGGTAGGTGCAGGAGACCCGCTCCTTGCTGCCGATGATGTCGTCACCGGTGATCACCACCGAGTCGCCGGTGCGCCACTCGTGCGGGCCGTCGGCGAACCGGCCGAGCCGGATCTTGGGGCCCTGGAGGTCGGCGAGGACGGCGACCGGCTTGCCAGTGGCCTCGGCCGCCTCCCGGACCATTCGATAGACCGCCTCGTGGTCCTCGTGGCTGCCGTGGCTGAAGTTGAGCCTCGCCACGTTCATGCCGGCCTCGACGAGACCCCGGATGCGCTCCGGGGACGAGGTGGCGGGACCAAGAGTGCAGACGATCTTCGCGCGGCGTGTCACGCCCATCAGGCTAGTCTCTCCTTCAGGTCGGACTTCGGGCCGACCCCTTGCAGGCAGCGGAACATTTGTCCAACGACGCGTGGCACGCGTCGGCGGGCGGATGGAACCGCACCGGGAACGTTGTGGCGACGGGCAACGGCGACCGCGCGCCGGGAATCGTACGCCTCCGCTGGCGCGCGCCTCACCCCGCGTGCGCCGACGGCGGCAGGGTGGGCACCGCGGTGATCAGGTCATCCGGGTCGTAACGGCGCTTGGCGCGACTCAGTCGCTCCCAGTTCGCGCCGTAGGCCAACCGCACCCGGTCGGGCTCCTCCGGGGCGAGCAGGTTCGGGTAGCCACCCGGCAGGGCGTACGGAGCAAGCGCCGCCGACAGGCCGTCGGCCCAGTCCCGGTGCGGCTCGACCGCCCCGCCCGGCTCCCACACCGCGATCACCTCGACGAGCAGGTGATCGGCGCGCAGGCCGAACGCCGTGTCGGCGGGCCGGACCCGGCTGGCCGCGCCGTGGAAGTGGTGCACGGCCACCGCGGAGAACGGCGAGCTGATCCGCTGGGCGGCGTCGACCAGCGCGGCCACCGCGCCGCCGCCGAGCGCGGGCAACCAGCGGGTACGCAGCAGATAGTGGTTGCCGTCGACCATCCCGCCGTCGAACATCCGCAGCGCCTCGGCGTACGGCAGCGGGCCGACCTGGTCGACCAGCGGGGTGCCCAGCGCGCGTAGCCGGTCCACCCACGGCCGCCCGGCGTCCAGATCCGGGCCGCTGTAGAAGGGGCAGAGGAAGGCCACCGGCTCGCCGGTCGGGCCGGGCAGGAAACCGGTCATCACGGTCAGTTCGTCCGGGGCCTCGGCGAGCAGAGCGGAGTAGCCGCGCAGCACGGCCGGCGCCTCGGCCAGCGCGAAGATGATCATGCCGGCCAGTACGGCGGGCAGCCGGTGCGCCCGAAAGCGCAGCTCGGTGACCACGCCGAAGTTGCCGCCGCCGCCGCGCAGCGCCCAATACAGCTCGGCGTCGTGGTCGGGGTCGGCGCTGACCCGCCGACCGTCGGCGAGCACCACCTCCGCGCCGAGCAGGTTGTCCAGGGCCAGGCCGAAGCGGCCGCACAGTGGCCCGTACCCCCCGGCGAGGGTGAGCCCGGCCATGCCCACACCGCGGACCGTCCCGGTGGCGACCACCAGGTCGTGCGCCGCGGCGGCGGTCACCAGATCGGCGGCGGTGGCGCCGCCGGCCGCGGTCACCGTGGCCGCGGCCGGGTCCACCCGCACCGCGCGCATGCCGGTCAGGTCGAGGACCAGGCCGCCGTCGCGCAGCGCCCGGCCGGCCCAGTCGTGCCCACCGGAGAGGACCGACACCGGCAGACGGCACCGGGCGGCGATCCGGACCGCCTCGGCAACCTCCTCGGCGTCGAGGCACCGGGCGACCAGCGCGGGCGCCCGATCCACGGCGGCGTTCCAGAGGGTGGTGGCGGCGGCGAAACCGGGATCGCCCGGCTCGTGGAGCCGGTCACCGAGCAGGGCACGCAGGTGGGCCACGGCGTCGGAGATGCCGGCATCGGAGGTGGCGGCGGAGCTCATGGCGACTCCTCGACCGGGGCCGGCCGGTGGTGCCGGGTGCACCCCGACGGCGGCCCTCGGTGGGCGCGACCGTAGCACCGGTGGCCGGCCGACCGCCGTCGTCATCACGACAGCCGCCGATTGACCGACCGCTCAGCTGTCCGTCTTGGCCAGCGGAAACTCCAGTGAACCGGCCGGGCAGAGGAAGGTGAGCACGTCCACCCGGTAGAGCCCGGCCTGCACCGCCGGGTTGGCCTCCAGCACGCTGCGCACGTCGTCGACGCTGCCGGTGCGGGCCAGCCCGAAGCCGATGGGCGGCTCCGGGTCGCGGGCCGGCCCGTCCACCGAGCCGGCGACCAGGATGATTCCGCTGCGCTGCAACGCCTGCATGTGCTCGGTGTGCTCGGCCTGCAACCGCTGCACGGTCTCGGGAGGCAGGGCCCGTCCGGCCGCGCCGGGATAGAGCACGATGCACTCGTACGTGTCGAGCGCGTAGTCGACCTGCGGCACTCCCGCCATGGGTGCTCCCTCCGCCGTCGCGCTGGCCCGAGCCGGCATCGCCGTACGCGCCCAGCGTCGCACGCCGCCGGCGGCCGCACCGCTCGCTCGGCGCAACTACCCACCGTCGGGCCCGTTGAGATGGTGCCGCAACCCACTACGGTGGACGGTCCGGACGCTGGGCGGTGGGAGGTCGGGATGCGCGACGACGATCCGGCGGCGGGGCCGCTGCCGTACGTCGAGGTGACCGAGGAGGCGTACGCGGCGCAGGCCGCGGCGGGCTTCACGGTGCGGGAGTTCGAGTTCGCGGTGCAGCTCAGTGGGCAGTGCCCGCGATGCGACCACTCGACGACCGCCACCCTGGTCGACGAGCTGTACCGGCGGGAGTCGCCGGCCGGGACCGCTCGGAACCCGGGCTACCGGACGGTGCTCTGCGAGTGCGAGGCCGACCACCCGACGCGGCCCGCCGGGCTGCGTGGCTGCGGCGCGTACTGGACGCTGCGGCTGGAGGTCGAGGCGTGATCCGGCTGCGGCCCGGTCCGCCCGCGACCACCGCAGACCTGCGGCGCGCGCAGCAGGTGGCCGGGCTGCTCCGCGGTGAGCTGGAGCGGGTCCGGGCAGCCGCGGTGGCCTGGCGCAACGGGCTCGGCGGGCTGCTGGTGGCGCTGGTCGGGTTCAGCCTGATCCGGGGCCGCACCGACGTCACCACGCTGGCGCGCGGTTGGGGCGCGCTGGTCGGGCTGCTGCTGCTCGCCGCGCTGGCCGCTGGCGTGGGCGGGGCGCTGGCACTGCTACGCGCGGCGCACGGCCCGCTCTCGGTGACCCCGGTGGCGACGCTCCCACCGGAGCCGCTCGGCGACCATCTGGAGGCGATGGCGGCGGTCCGGTCGCTGCGTACCGGGGTCCGGCTGGTGCTGCTCTGCACCACGCTGCTGGTGGCCGCGGTAGGAGTGACCTGGTACGCCCCCGCCCACCCCACGCCCCACCCCACGCCCCACCCCGCCGCCCACCCCGCGCCCCGCCCCACGCCTCACCTCGCCGCCCACCCCACGCCTCACCTCGCCGCC
>NZ_JBAKHW010000037.1:0-64859 GCF_036906815.1 Micromonospora sp. CPCC 205539
CCGCGGCGCCGCGGCTCCGCGCTGCACTGCCGCGCCGCGCTCCCGCGCCGCGCCGCGCTGCCGCGCCGCGGCGCCGCGCTGCTCTGCCGCGATCTTGCACTTCCGGTCGGCCTTTTGCGGCTTATGGGGCATAGGTAGAGGCAGCAAGTGCAAGATCGCCGCGCCGGGTGGGGCGGGCCGCGCCAGGATGGGGCTCGCCGGGTCGCGCCGGGGTGGGGCGGGTCGCGCCAGGATGGGGCTCGCCGCGCCGCGCCGGGGTGGGGCGGGCCGCGCCGGGGTGGGGCGGGGCGCGTCCCGTGTCCTGCGTCGATCGTGGGGTTGTGGTGTCTCAGATTTGATGGTTGGCGGCTTTTGTGGCCTGCCTCAACTCCATGATCGACGCGGGTTGTCGTGGATCAGGTCACCCTGCGGCGGGGGCGGGGTGTGGGAGGACGGTGGGTAGGCTGAAGGGAGGGAAGGGAGTTCGCTGGTGAGGGTGTTGGCGGCGATGTCGGGCGGGGTTGACTCGGCCGTGGCGGCGGCGCGTGCGGTGGCCGCCGGGCACGATGTGACCGGGGTGCACCTCGCGTTGGCGCGCAATCCGCAGACGTACCGGACCGGGGCGCGGGGCTGCTGCACGCTCGAAGACTCCCGGGACGCCCGTCGGGCAGCCGACGTGATCGGCATCCCGTTCTACGTCTGGGACATGGCCGACCAGTTCCACGAGGACGTGGTGGACGACTTCGTCGCCGAGTACGCGGCTGGTCGTACCCCGAATCCCTGCCTGCGCTGCAACGAGAAGATCAAGTTTGCCGCGGTGCTGGACCGGGCGGTTGCTTTGGGCTTCGACGCCGTGGTGACCGGGCACCATGCCCGGCTGGGCTCGGACGGGCTGCTGCGGCGCAGCGTCGACGTGGCCAAGGACCAGTCCTACGTGCTGGCCGTGCTCACCCGCGAGCAGTTGGACCGGTCGATCTTCCCGCTCGGCGACTCGACCAAGGCGCAGGTCCGCGCCGAGGCCGCCGAGCGTGGCCTGGCGGTGGCCGACAAGCCCGACTCGCACGACATCTGCTTCATCGCCGACGGCGACACCCGAGGCTTCCTCGCCGGCCGTCTGGGCGAGGCGCCCGGCGACGTGGTGGACGCGAGCACCGGCGCGGTGGTCGGCAGCCACAGCGGCGCGTACGCGTACACCGTGGGCCAGCGGCGCGGGCTGCACCTGGACCGGCCCGCCGCGGATGGCCGGCCACGCTACGTGCTCTCCATCACCCCGAAGACCAACACCGTGACCGTCGGCCCGGCCGAGGCGCTGGAGGTGTCCCGGGTGCGTGCCCAGCGTCCGGTCTGGACGGGTGGCCCGCGACCGGACTCCCCGGTCGAGTGCGAGGTGCAGTTGCGCGCGCACGGCGACGTGGTGCCCGCCACCGTCGATCTCGACGGCGACACGCTGCACGCCGAGCTGCGCCGTCCGGTACGCGGCGTCGCCGCCGGTCAGGCCGTGGTGGCGTACCGGCCGGACCCGGCCGGCGACGTGGTCCTCGGCTCCGCCACCATCGCCGTCTGAGCGGTCGAGGTTCCCGAGCGGCCGGTGGAGACACCGGATAGCCTTCGGCCGTGACAGATCAGGCGTGGCCCTGGCCGGCCGGCGCGGCGACCGGTATCGGTTCGTTGCCCGGCACCGACATCGCCGAGGCCCAACGGGTGGTCCTCGGTGAGCTTCCCGAGCTGCCCCACCTGCCCGAGCTGCCGGCCCGTGGCCCCGGGGCCGACCTGATCGGCCGTACCGCCGGGCTGCTGGTCGAGCTGCCCGTCGAGCTGTACACGGGGCGTTGGCGGGTCGCCCCACGACCGGGCCGCGATCTGCGTCGGGCCCGTGACCTCATGGAACGCGACCTGGACCAGCTCGGCGAGCAGGCCGAGGAGTACGCCGGGACGATCAAGGTGCAGGCCGGTGGCCCACTGACCCTCGCGGCCGCCCTGGAGCTGCCGATCGGTGGCCGGCTGCTGCGTGACCCCGGCGCGGTGCGCGATCTCACCGGCTCGCTCGCCGAAGGGCTGCGCGCGCACGTCGCGGCGGTCGCCCGTCGACTGCCCCGCGCCTCGGTGCTGCTCCAGTTGGACGAGCCCTCGATGCCGACGGTGCTGGCCGGGCGGGTGCGCACCGAGAGCGGGCTGGGTGCGTACCGGGCCATGGAGTCGGTGGATGCCGCGGCGCTGTTGCGGGTGGTCGTCGAGGCGGTCGGCGTGCCGACCGTGGTGCACTGCTGCGCCCCCGACGTGCCGTTGGAGCTGATCCGTTCGACCGGCGCTGTCGGCGTCGCCCTCGACCTGGACCTGGTGAAAGACCTGGACCCGCTGGGTGAGGCGATCGACGCCGGCCTCGGGTTGTTGGCCGGGGCCGTGCCGACCCGGTCGCCGTCGGCCGGTTCCGCGCCGACCTCCGGGCAGGTCGCCGATCGGGTACGCCAGGTCTGGGATCGACTCGGCTTCCCCCGCCGGCAGCTCGCCGAGCAGGTGGTGGTCACCCCGGCCTGTGGGCTGGCCGGGGCGTCGCCGGAGTACGCCCGCGCGGTGCTCGCCGCGTGCCGGGATGCCGGGCGGCGACTCGCCGAGAGCTGAGTTTTCCTGTCGGACCCGGTGGGCAGGATGACGGTCATGATTGGACAGCTACGCACAGTGGTGATCGACTGCCCGGATCCGCGGGCGCTGGCGGCGTTCTACTCGGAGCTGCTCGGCATACCCCTGGTCGAGGATGACTGCGAGGACGACTGGGTGGTGCTGGGCGGCCCACGCGGGCAGCACCCGCGCCTCGCCTTCCAGCAGGCACTCAACCTGCGTCAAGCGGACTGGCCGGACCCGGAGCGTCCACAGCAGTTCCACCTGGACGTGACGGTGACCGACATCGAGGCCGCCGAGAAGGCGACGCTCGCGCTCGGCGCCCGTCGGCTGCCGGGCGAGGGCGAGGGCTTCCGGGTCTATGCCGACCCCGCCGGCCACCCGTTCTGCCTCTGCTGGGACTGACCCCGCCGACCCCACCCGCTGCCGCGCCGCCCGATGCGGTCAGCGGGTGGGCAGGTGGTGCAGACTGCGGACCCGCCGCCACAGGTTGGCGTCGCAGTTGCCGGCACGGTCGGCGAAGGCGTCCGGGCTGATCCGTGTCGGCTCGGTGAGACTGAGATAGCTGTCGTGCTCGGCGTCGGGATCCCAGGCCCGGGTGGGGATCGGCACGTGGTCGTCCCGGTCACTCTTGTCCTGACTGGTGATCTTCAGTACGTCGGCGCTCCGGGAGTCGACGCGCAGCACCAGACACGGCCGGACCTTCGACCCGGTGCCGTCCGCGTAGGGCACCTCGGCCCACCAGATCTCGCCCGGTGCCGGCGCGCCGGCCCCCCGATCGGTGCCGCGCGAGCCGGGTCGGGTGGCTGGCCGGTCGCTGCCCCGCGCGCCGGGCTTGGCGGCCGGCTCGCTGGTGCCGCGCGGTCGAGGCGGTGCGGGGCGGCGGCCACCGGTGCGGGCCGTGGTGCCCGACCCCGGTCGCCGGCTCGCCACCCGGTGCCGCCAGCTGTTCCACGCCCAGCCGGCGGCCACGGCCAGCAGGATCGTCATGGCCCAGAGCAGGGCTTCCGGCATGCTGACCTCCGCCTCGGGGTGACGCCGCCAGCGGCCACCGTGCGGCGATCGTCGCATGCCGTCCACTCCGCCGCTCGTCGGCCGCGCCGCCGGTTGGACTGCTGAGCTGCAGTGATCGAGGGGACGCACTGGACGGCGTGGCTGGGTGGGCGGCGGATTGTCTCACCGGCCCGCTACCGTGCCGGAGTAGCGTGATCAGGGGAGGTCGCAGGCGTGTCCGAAGGTGGCGGGGTGTCCGAGGAGCAGGTCGGTCAAGAGGTCAGCCCGGCGCAGGAGGCGGCGGCCGGCCCCGAGCCGACGCCGCAGGCGCGGGAGCAGCATGCGACGCTCAGCCGCGAGCTGACCGAGCACCAGTACCGCTACTACGTGTTGGACGCGCCGACCATCGCCGACGCCGAGTTCGACCGGCAGTTGCGCGAGCTGGAGGCGCTGGAGGGGGAGTTCCCGGCGCTGCGTACGCCGGATTCGCCGACCCAACGGGTGGGCGGCACGTTCTCCACCGACTTCACCCCGGTCACCCACGCCGAGCGGATGCTCTCGCTCGACAACGCCTTCGCCGACGAGGAGTTGGCCGCCTGGTCCGAGCGTGTCGAACGGGACGCCGGTGGGCCGGTGCCCTACCTCTGCGAGCTGAAGGTCGACGGGCTCGCGATCAACCTGACCTACGAGCGCGGCCGGCTGATCCGGGCGGCCACCCGGGGTGATGGCCGCACCGGCGAGGACGTCACCGCCAACGTGCGCAGCATCCGGGGTGTGCCCGGCGAGCTCACCCCGTCGGCCGAGTTCCCGGACGTGCCCGAGCTGCTCGAGGTCCGGGGCGAGATCTACTTTCCGATCGCCGCGTTCGCCGACCTCAACGCCGGCCTGGTGGAGCAGGGGCGGGCCCCGTTCGCCAACCCGCGCAACGCCGCTGCCGGCAGCCTCCGGCAGAAGGACCCTCGGATCACCGCCTCCCGGCCGCTGCGCCTGGTGGTGCACGGCATCGGTGCCCGGCGCGGGTTCCAGCCGGCGGCGCAGTCCGAGTCCTACACGGCGCTGAAGGCGTGGGGGCTGCCGACCAGCGACCGGTGGCGGGTGGTGCCCGACCTGGCCGGCGTCGCGGAATACATCGCCTACTACGCCGAGCACCGGCACGACGTCGAGCACGAGATCGACGGCGTGGTGGTCAAGATCGACCCGGTCTCCATCCAGGGTCGACTCGGCTCGACCAGCCGCGCCCCGCGCTGGGCGATCGCGTTCAAATACCCGCCGGAGGAGGTCACCACCAAGCTGCTCGACATCGACGTCAACGTCGGCCGCACCGGGCGGGTCACGCCGTTCGCCGTGCTGGAGCCGGTGCACGTGGCCGGCTCGACGGTCGCGCTCGCCACCCTGCACAACGCTCGCGAGGTGGAGCGCAAGGGCGTGCTGATCGGCGACACGGTGGTGCTGCGCAAGGCCGGCGACGTGATCCCCGAGGTGCTGGGCCCGGTGGTCGACCTCCGTCCCGCCGACGCCCGCCCGTTCGTGATGCCCTCGAGCTGCCCGTCCTGCGGCACCCCGCTCGCTCCGGCCAAGGAGAGCGACGTCGACATCCGCTGCCCCAACACCCGCAGCTGCCCGGCGCAGTTGCGCGAGCGGGTGTTCCACCTCGCTGGCCGGGGCGGCTTCGACATCGAGGTGCTCGGCTACAAGGGTGCGGCCGCGCTGCTCGACGCGGAGATCATCAGCGACGAGGGTGACCTCTTCCACCTCGACGCCGAGCAGCTGTCGCGGTCCCCGTTCTTCGTCAACAAGGACGGCAGCCTGGGCAGCAACGCCGTCAAGCTGCTGGACAATCTGGCGGTCGCCCGGGAGCGCGAGCTGTGGCGGGTGCTGGTGGCGCTCTCGATCCGGCACGTCGGCCCCACCGCCGCCCAGGCGCTGGCCCGGCACTTCCGCTCCATGCCGGCGATCGACGCGGCGAGCGAGGAGGAGCTCTCCTCGGTCGACGGGGTCGGGCCGACGATCGCGGCCAGCATCCGAGAGTGGTTCGCCGTGGACTGGCACCGCGAAGTGGTCGACAAGTGGACCGCGGCGGGCGTCCGGATGGCCGAGGAAGCGGTCGACGAGGGGCCACGTCCGCTGGAGGGGCTGACCGTGGTGGTGACCGGCACACTCGCCAGCTTCTCGCGGGACCAGGCCGCCGAGGCCGTGCAGAGTCGGGGCGGCAAGGTCAGCGGGTCGGTCTCCAAGAAGACGAGCTTCGTCGTGGTGGGTGACAACCCGGGCTCCAAGGCCGACAAGGCGGCCAGCCTCAAGGTGCCGGTGCTGGACGAGGACGGGTTCCGGGTGCTGCTGGACGCCGGCCCGGACGCCGCACGAGAGGTTGCCCAAGTCGAGGGCTGAGCGGTGTTGAGTGGGCGACGCGCCCGAGGCGCCGACGGCTGGCCGCGTATACCAACTTAATTACGACTACGACCGATTCGTGACTGTCATACCGGGAAACCTGGGCCTGGGGGCGTTTCATTGGGTCACGGCGTGCGCACGGGCACGCCGACCGTCGGTCGGGAGGTGTAGTGGAGGTCGCCGACCCGCGCAACTCCGTCCCGCCCGGGCGAGTGGCGCCGTTCGCCACCTTCATCACCGGCATCCTCGTGGTCGCCGTGCTGACCGCGGCCGGTCCACTCGCGACGCTCCCGGACCGGCTGCCCCGGCTGCCGGTGGCGTTCTGGACGATGGCCGCGCTCGCCGTGATCTGCGATGCCCGTCCGTTCGTCCCCCCGGGCCGCCGGCACTCCTCCGCGGTCTTCCCCTCGACCTGCTTCACCTTCGCGATCCTGCTCGGCTGGGGGCTCGGCCCGGCGGTGGCGGTGCAGGCCGTCGGGGTGGTCGTCGCGGGTTGGCGGATGCGGCACGCCGCGTGGCGGACGGCCTTCAACGTCGGCCAGTACGCCTGCGCACTCGCCGCCGCGTACGGGGTCACCCAGCTCGGGCCGGGCCCCATCTTCTCGGACGGTCGGCTGCACTGGACCGACCTGGCCGCCGTCGGCGGTGCCACGGTGGCCTGGTTCGCGGTCAACTACGGCCTGGTCAGCTGGGCCGTGCGGCTGCGCTTCGGTGACCGGTGGTGGCCCACCGTCCGGCAGGGCATCGGCTTCGAGCTGCTCTCCACCGGCTCCCTGTTGCTGCTCGCCCCGGTGCTGGTGGCCGCCGCGCGCACCAGCGCGGCGCTGATCCCGCTGGTGCTGGTGCCTCTCTTCGCCGTGTACCGGATGGCCCGGCTCACCGTCGAGCAGCAGCATCTCGCCGCCGCCGACCCGCTCACCGGGCTGCCCAACCGCAAGGCCCTGCTGGCCGAGGTGGCCGAGCAGGTGCACCTGCACGCCGACCGAGTGGCCCGTGGCGACCCCGACGGGCACCTGGCGCTGCTGCTGATCGACCTGGACCGCTTCAAGACCGTCAACGACGCGCTCGGGCACGCGGTGGGCGACCGGCTGCTGGTCGAGGTCAGCGCCCGGCTCGGCGAGTTGGAGCCCCGGCCGCAGATGATCGCCCGGCTGGGCGGGGACGAGTTCGCCATCGTGATGACCGGGCTGACCGACGCCGGTCAGGCACGGGAGCTGGCCGACCGGGTGGTCGGTGCGCTGGCCGAGCCCGTGCCGCTGGACGGGCTGCCCCTGGACGTGGGCGGTTCGATCGGCATCGCCCTGTTCCCCGAGCACGGCGAGGATTTCGCCACCCTGATGCGCCACGCCGACGTGGCGATGTACGACGCGAAGCACCGCAACGACACGGTGGCCGTCTACGCCCCGGAGTCCGACCACAACTCCGCTGAGCGGCTCGGCCTCCTCGCCGACCTGCGTCGGGTGCTGGAGTCCAGCCCATCGGCCGACGGTCCGCCCGACGCGCGGCAGGCCGGCGGGGACGGCGCGCACGCCGCACCGGCTGAGCCGGCTGATCCCGAGCGGACTGCCGACGTACCCCTCGGGTCGTCGTCGGAGGTGCGCGGCGGTGACGGCGCGGCGCTGCCCACCGGAGACGTGCCTGCCGCCGGTGCCGCGCCGCACGCGGCCGCGTCGCCGGTGATCGCCGCGGTGTCGCCGGCGCTCGGCGGCCGCTGGTGGAGTCGCCGTCGACGGCCGGGCACGGAGCTGGTGCACGCCGACGAGCTGATCAACCGGATCGCCACCGGGGCCGACCCGATCCGTGGCCGGAACGCCCGTGCCACGATCCCCGGCACCCGCCCGCACGCGCCGCGACCCGGGATCGGGCGGCGACCTCCGAACGGGAGTGCGGTGCCTGCTCCGCCGCTCGATGCCGGCCCTGCCGCGGGCGACGACGTCGGGCTGGGCACCCCGGCCGAGCGGCCGTCGTCGGCGGGCTGGGCGCACCCGGACGGCGAGTCCGTCGGCGACGCCGGTGAGATCACGATGTATTACCAGCCGCAGATCGCCATCGCCACCGGCGAGGTGGTCGGCGTCGAGGCGCTGCTGCGCTGGCGGCACCCCCGGCGGGGGATGGTCGACCCGGAGGAGCTGATCCGGGTCGCCGAGCAGAGCGCGGTGATGCGGCTGCTGACCCGGCGGGTCGTGGACGACGTCGTGGAGCAGCTCGCCAAGTGGTCGGCGGCCGGCATCGGGCTGCGGGCGGCGCTGAACGTGAGCGTGCGTGACCTGCACACCGGTGAGATAGCCGATCAGATCGCCGATCGGCTGGCCCGCTACGAGGTGCCGGCCGAGCGGCTGCAACTGGAGATCACCGAGGGTGCCCTGATGGCCGACCCGCGCCGGGTCCTGGCCACCATCTCCCGGCTGCACGGGCTCGGGGTGGCCATCGCGCTGGACGACTTCGGCACCGGGTACTCCTCAATGCAACACCTGCGTCGGCTGCCGCTCTCCGAGGTGAAGGTCGACCGCTCGTTCGTGCTCGGCATGGCCGACGACGCCGACGACGCGGCGATCGTCCGGTCGATGATCGAGTTGGCCGGGGCGCTCGGGCTGCGGGTCGTCGCCGAGGGGGTGGAGGACGAGCGGACCTGGCGGATGCTGCACGCGGCCGGCTGTGACGCCGCGCAGGGCTGGTTCTACGCCCGACCGATGCCCGCCGAGGAGTTGGTCACCTGGCTGGCCCGGTACCGGCCGGTCCGCCCGACCGGCGGCCCGGAGCCGGACGCCGGCCGTCGCCCCGCCCGCTGACCCGCCCGCTGCGGCGGCCGACGGACCGGCGGAGGGGGAGTCGGGGACGCGGCACCGGAGCGGAACAATAGACTCGCTCCGGTCACCGCGCGTCACGCTCCACCGCCGCGCGGCCGGCACATCGCCCGACCAGCAGGACATCAGAAGGGGGCACGGATGGCCGCCATCTCCCGCGAGGAGGTCGCGCACCTGGCGCGCCTGTCGCGGCTCGCCGTCACCGAGGAGGAGCTGGACACGTTCGCCGGCCAGCTCGACGTGATCCTCCAGGCGGTCGCCCAGGTCGGCGAGGTCGCCGCCGTGGACATCCCGCCGACCTCGCACTCGGTGCCGCTGACCAACATCCTGCGGGAGGACGTCGTCACGCCGTGCCTGACCCCGCAGGAGGCGCTGTCGGGCGCGCCCGACGCCGAGGACCAGCGATTCCGCGTGCCGCGGATCCTGAGTGAGGATGTGGCGTCATGAGCGGGCGGCAGCGAGCGAATCATCGATGCGGCGCGCTGATGCCTCGTGGCGTCGCGGAGCGAAGCGGAGTGACGGCATGAGTGATCTCACCAGAATGACCGCGGCGGAGATCGCTGCGCTGGTCGCCGGCGGCGAGACCTCCGCCGTCGAGGTGACCCAGGCGCACCTGGACCGGATCGCCGAGGTCGACGACCGGGTCCATGCCTTCCTGCACGTGGACGCCGACGGCGCGCTGGCCGCGGCCAGCGCGGTGGACGAGCGTCGAGCGGCCGGCGAGGAGCTGGGCCCGCTGGCCGGCGTTCCGGTCGCCGTGAAGGACGTGCTCGCCACCCGGGGTGTGCCGACCACCGTGGGGTCGAAGATCCTGGAGGGTTGGCGCCCGCCGTACGACGCGACGATCGTGCAGCGCCTGCGCGACGCCGGCACCGTGATGCTCGGCAAGACCAACATGGACGAGTTCGCGATGGGCTCCTCCACCGAATACTCGGCGTACGGCCCCACGCACAACCCGTGGGACCTGAGCCGGATCCCGGGCGGTTCGGGTGGCGGCAGCGCCGCCGCGCTGGCCGCGTACGAGGCGCCGCTGGCGATCGGCTCGGACACCGGCGGTTCGATCCGCCAGCCTGGCGCGGTCACCGGCACCGTCGGCGCGAAGCCCACCTACGGCGGCACGTCCCGCTACGGGCTGGTCGCGTTCTCCTCGTCGCTGGACACTCCCGGCCCGTGTGCCCGTACGGTGCTCGACGCGGCCCTGCTGCACCAGGTCATCGCCGGGCACGACCCGCGCGACTCCACCTCGATCCCCCTGCCGGTGCCGGACGTGGTGGCGGCGGCGAAGCTCGGCGCGACCGGCGACCTGACCGGCGTACGGCTCGGCATCGTGAGCGAGTTCGTCGGCGAGGGTGCCGAGCCGGGTGTGATGACCGCGTTCCGCGAGTCGGTGGACGCGCTCACCAAGATGGGCGCCGAGATCGTCGAGATCTCCTGCCCGACCTTCGGCTACGCGCTGCCGGCGTACTACCTGATCGCGCCGAGCGAGTGCTCCTCCAACCTGGCCCGGTTCGATGGCGTCCGGTTCGGCCTGCGGGTCGGCGACGACGGCAACCGGTCGCTGGAGGAGGTCATGTCGCTGACCCGCGAGGCCGGCTTCGGCCCGGAGGTCAAGCGCCGCATCATGCTCGGCACGTACGCTCTGTCGTCGGGCTACTACGAGGCGTACTACGGGCAGGCGCAGAAGGTCCGGACGTTGATCACCCGGGACTTCACCGCCGCTTTCGAGCAGGTGGACGCGCTGATCTCGCCGACCACCCCGTTCACGGCCTTCCCGATCGGCGCCCGCACCTCGGACCCGTACCAGATGTACCTGGCCGATCTGTTCACCATCCCGACCAACCTGTACGGCGGACCGGGCATCTCGGTGCCCTGCGGCCTCTCCGACGGCCTGCCCGTCGGCCTTCAGGTGATGGCCCCCACGATGGCCGACGACCGGATGTACCGGGTCGCCGCCGCGTTGGAGTCCGCGGTCGGCACGTTCACCCCGCCGACGCTCTAGCTCGGATGTCACCGCATCGGCGCCGAGGGACATGTCCCTCGGCGCCGATCGCGCGTCCGGGCAGGCGGGCGTCGTATCACGGCTGGCTCGGCGGCCCGGCGAGGTAGCGGCGGGCCTCCCGCAGACCACGCCAGCGGAACCAGGCGAGTCCTCCCCAGCCCAGGATCGCCAGTACGGCCAGCACGCGGGTGAACGGGTTGACCGGGCTCACCAGGGACCCCAGTTGGCTGAGGAGGCCCACCGCGAACAGCAACAGCAGCCAGCGTTGACTGACCCGGGTTCGCGCCTCCTTGCGAGCCAGCGCGTCCAGGCGAGGGTCGTCGGTGGACCCGTCGCGTAGCGCCTGCGCCATCCGCCGCCGCGTCGTCCGGTCGGCACCGGCCGTCCGGGGTAGCCGCCTCAGCAGCCGGCGGCCGAAGACGAGGGCGACGGCCGCGCCGACCAATGGAGGGATGAGCATCAGCCCGAACGACCCGAGCAGTTGATCGGACTTCACGCTGCCCGGGCTGACAAAGGTGGCGGTGCCCAGCACGGCCGCGCCGACCACGACGAGCGCGGCGATGGCGTAGGTGCTGCGGTCCGGCCTCTGCGTCACCTGCTCGTCGGTGGCGCCAGGTCCCTCGGCGGTCACCGCCGCCCTCGCTCCGGAGGCCGCCGGTTCAGCAGGTGCACCACGGCGTACGCGATCGCCACCGCGACCATCCCGGGCAGCGCAACACCGAGCACCAACGCGGCCGCCGAGTCCGGGTTCCGGTCCTCTCCGGCGGCGAGCCAACTGATCACGGTGACCACGGCGGCCACCGCCCACACCGCGACGACCGCGAGGATCGCCGGTCGGGCCGACGCCACGCGTGCCGGCCTCACGACTTCTCCCGGCCGCGCTCGCGCGAGTCCACCCACCTGCCCGCCGCCCTGGCGGCGGGCCACACCAGGAACGGGATGGCGAGCAGGAGCACCAGGAGCCCAAGGTCTCCCGGCGTCCGCTCACCGCCGGCGGCAAGCCAGAGGACCAGCGTCACCACCCACGCGGCCAGCACCGTCAGCAGGAACCGCCCGGTGTTGTTCCGTTGCCCCGACCCGGCCTGTCGGAGAGATCGATCATTCCCCGTATTCGTCATGGTCGACAGATACCCACGTGTCGGCGCGGACACACCCGGTCACGACCACTGCCGGTGTCTCGGGGAAACCCGGGCGACAGGCGGCCCGACAACCCCATTAGGCTGGACAGGTTCTGTCCGGATCGCGTCTGGAGCGTCTCATGACCACGACACTGCCCGCGTACGACGAGGTCGTCGCGCGCTACGAACCGGTGATCGGCCTCGAGACCCACGTCGAGCTGGGCACGAACACCAAGATGTTCTGTGGCTGCCCGACCGACTTCGGTGGCGAGCCGAACACCCGGGTCTGCCCGGTCTGCCTGGGTCTGCCCGGCTCGCTGCCGGTGGCCAACAAGGCGGCCATCGAGGCGATCATCCGGATCGGTCTGGCGTTGAACTGCTCGATCGCGGAGTGGTGCCGGTTCGCCCGGAAGAACTACTTCTACCCGGACATGCCGAAGAACTTCCAGATCAGCCAGTACGACGAGCCGATCTGTGTCGACGGTTACCTGGACGTCGAGGTCAACGGCGAGACGGTGCGGATCGAGATCGAGCGGGTGCACCTGGAGGAGGACACCGGCAAGACGCTGCACGTCGGCGGCGCCACCGGTCGTATCCACGGTGCGACCGAGTCGCTGGTCGACTACAACCGCGCCGGTATCCCGCTGGTCGAGATCGTCACCCGGCCCATCCCGGGCACCGGCGCGCTCGCTCCCGACGTGGCTCGGGCGTACGTCGGTGAGCTGCGGGACGTGATCCGTACGCTCGGCGTCTCCGACGTGCGGATGGAGGAGGGTTCGCTGCGCTGCGACGTGAACACCTCGCTCAACCTGCCCGGTCAGGAGTGGGGCACCCGCACCGAGACCAAGAACGTCAACTCGCTGCGCGCGGTGGAGCGGGCGGTCCGCTCGGAGATGCTGCGGCAGGCGTCGGTGCTCGACGCCGGTGGCCGGATCACGCAGGAGACCCGGCACTTCCACGAGGACACCGGCGAGACCACCCCGGGCCGCTCGAAGGAGACGGCGACCGACTACCGGTACTTCCCGGAGCCGGACCTGGTGCCGCTGGCACCGGACGCGGCCTGGGTCGCCGAGCTGAAGGCCGCCCTGCCGGAGCTGCCCCGGGTGCACCGGCGTCGGCTCCAGCAGCAGTGGGGCCTGTCCGACCTGGACATGCAGTCGGTGCTGAACGCGGGCGCGGTCGAGCTGATCGAGGCCACGGTCGCCGCCGGCACCACCCCGGCCGCCGCCCGTAAGTGGTGGCTCGGCGAGCTGTCCCGCCGGGCCAACGAGAGCGGTGTCGAGCTGGCCGACATCGGTGCCACCCCCGCCCAGGTCGCCGAGCTGCAGGGGCTGGTCGACGCCGGCAAGCTCAACGACAAGATGGCCCGTACGGTGCTGGAGGGCGTGGTCGACGGCGAGGGTTCGCCCACCGAGATCATGACCAGTCGGGGCCTGGAGGTCGTCTCGGACACCGGCGCGCTCACCGCCGCCGTGGACGAGGCGATCGCCGCCAACCCCGCCATCGCGGACAAGATCCGTAGTGGCAAGGTCGCCGCGGTCGGCGCGCTCGTCGGCGCGGTCATGAAGACCACCCGCGGTCAGGCCGACGCGAAGACGCTGCGTGAGCTGATCCTGGAGCGCCTCGGCGTGCAGGGCTGACAACCCGGATCGGGCCGCCGCCGTGACCCGGCGGCGGCCCAGCACCATGCGCGGCCACCCCCGCCGCCTCCCCTCGCGTGGGCGTCAACGGCGACGCCCGGATGGAGCCACCGTGAACGAGCACGACCTCGACGTCCTCGACGAGATCCAGCGGCGGGTGCTCTGGCTCGCCACCCGGATCGTGGACGCCGCCAACCACGACCGGGCCACCGGCGACGGCGTGAAGGTCGGCGGGCATCAGGCGTCCAGCGCGTCGCTGGTCACCGCGATGACCGCGCTCTGGTTCGCGCACCTGGACGCCGAGGACCGGGTGGCGGTCAAGCCGCACGCCTCCCCGGTGTTCCACGCCATCCAATACCTGCTCGGCAACCTGGACCGCTCGTACCTGCCCCGACTGCGGGCGCGCGGTGGTCTCCAGTCGTACCCGTCGCGCACGAAGGACCCCGACGAGGTGGACTTCTCCACCGGTTCGGTCGGTCTGGGCGCGGCGGCGCCGCTGTTCGCGGCCGCCACCCGGCGCTACGTCGACGCGCACTTCGGGGCCCGTCCGCACTCCCGGTTCGTCGCGCTGATCGGCGACGCCGAGTTGGACGAGGGCAACATCTGGGAGGCGGTCGCCGACCCGGCCACCACCGGCCTGGGCAACGTCATGTGGCTGGTCGACTTCAACCGCCAGTCGCTGGACCGCGTGGTGCCCGGCATCCGGATCAACCAGTGGCGCGGTCAGTTCGAGGCCGCCGGCTGGCACGTCGTGGAGGTCAAGTACGGCCGCCGGCTCGCCGAGGCGTACGCCCGGCCGGGCGGCGAGGCCCTGCGCGACTGGATCGACGCGATGCCCAACGAGCAGTACCAGTCGCTGTTCGGGCTGACCGGTCCGGCGCTGCGCAAGCAGTTCCTCGACGGTGCGCCGGCCGGCATCGGGGAGTTCATCGCCGACATCACCGACGAGGAGCTGGGCCCGCTGGTCACCGACCTGGGCGGGCACGACCTGGAGGCGATGCTCGACGCGTACGCCCAGTGCGACGCGGTCACCGACCGGCCCAGCGTCGTCTTCGCGTACACCGTCAAGGGGTGGGGGTTGCCCATCGCCGGCAACCCGCGTAACCATTCGGCGCTGCTCAGCACCGACCAGGTCGACGTGTTGCGTACCGCGCAGGGGTTGACCCGGGAGACCGAGTGGGACCGCCTCGACCCGGCGTCACCCGCCGGCATCCGGGCCGGCGCCCGCCGCGAGGCGCTGTCCCGCGCGCCCCGCGAGCGGTCGTTGGGGGTCACCGTCCCGGAGAGCACGGGAGTACGCGCCAACAAGCCGATCTCCAGCCAGGAGGTCTTCGGTCGGGTGCTCGTGGACCTGGCCCGGAACCGGGAGGTGGGCCGCTACCTGGTCACCACCGCGCCGGACGTGGCCACCTCCACCAACCTGGCCGGGTTCATCAACAAGACCGGGGTGTTCGCCCCCACCGAGCAGCGTTCCTGGACCGAGGACCGGATGCTGCGCTGGACCGAGAGCCCCGCTGGGCAGCACATCGAGCTGGGTATCTCGGAGATGAACCTGTTCCTGCTGCTCGGCCAGCTCGGCCTCTCCTGGGACCTGTCCGGGCAGCCGCTGCTGCCGGTGGGGACGGTGTACGACCCGTTCGTGCTGCGCGGCCTGGACGCGTTCCTGTACGGCACCTACTCCGGCTCCCGGTTCGTGGTGGCCGGCACCCCGTCGGGCATCACCCTGGCCCCGGAGGGCGGCGCACACCAGTCCACGATCACCGCGTCGGTCGGCTTGGAGCTGCCCGGGGTGACCTTCGTCGAGCCGGCGTACGCGACCAGCCTGGACTGGCTGCTCTGCGACGCGCTCGGGCAGATCGCCGGCGGTTCGGCTCCGGCGGCGACCGCCGCGCCGACCGAGGACGGCGCGTACTACTTCCGGCTGAGCACCCGACCGCTGGACCAGGCGCCGTTCGAGGCGGCCCGGGCCCGGCTCGGCGACGCGGTGCTGCGCCGGCAGGTGGTCGCCGGGGCGTACCGGCTGGTCGACGCGCACCAGTCGTACCCGCACCTGGTCGACGCGCCGGTGGTGCAGCTCGCCGCCTCCGGTGCGGTGCTGCCCGAGGTGCTGGCCGCCGCGGCGGAGCTGGCCGAGGAGGGCGTCGCGGCGCACGTGGTGGACGTGACCTCGCTGGACCGGCTCTACCGGGCCTGGCAGCGCACCCTGCGGCAGGGCGTCCGCACCGCCACGGTGCCGAGCGTGCCGGGCGCGCTGCGGTCCGCATTCGCCGACCGGGTGCCGGTGGTGACCGTGCACGACGCGGCGTCGCACGCGATGGCCTGGCTCGGTTCGGCGGTCGGCGCACCGGCGGTGCCGCTGGGGGTGGACGAGTTCGGCCAGTCCGGCAGCGTCGCCGACCTGTACGAACTGCACGACCTGCTGCCCGGCAGCATCGTCAACGCGGCCCTGGCTGCCCTCGCCCTGCGCTGACCGTCTCGACGCCGAAGGCTCAGCGCGTCGGGGTGGGGGAGACCGAGGCGGGCGCGCCGGCGGCGGGGTTCTCCACGACGTGCCGTTCCAGGTTCACCTGGGACTGCCCGGTGCCGCCGATGGTGATGTCGTCGTAGGCCTGGAGCATCTTCTGCTGGTCGAAGTAGAGCACGCTCATCGACAGCGGGGTCGGCTTCTCACCCTCCAGGCCGCGCAGCCCCGCGCCACCGGTGGAGCCCTCCACGAGGAGCGCGGTGGGCTGCTGCCCCGGCGCCTGGGGCAGCTTGGAGACCTGCCGGGCGTGCGTGTGCCCGGCCAGCACCAGTGGGCAGGTGCCGGCGAGCGGTCCGGCCGACGCCGGGTCGTGCACCAGCGCGATGTTCACCGGTCGCGGCGAGTTGCGGATCGTGGCGGCGAGCTGCTCGCCGGCCCCGATCACCTGGTCGGCCACCTGCTGGGTCAGCCCACTGCCGGCCGGGGAGGTGTTCTTGTCGGGGGTGAAGCGCGGGTCGCCGATGCCGGCGATGGTCAGCCCGGCGACCGTGGTCGTCGCGTTGTTCAACACGATCGCGTTCGGCTGGCGGGCCACCGCGGCACCCGTGCTGCCCGAATCGTGGTTGCCGCGGATGAAGACGTACGGCTTCTTGAGCAGGCCGATCGAGGCGACGAAGGAGGCCTCCGGCTCGCTGCCCCAGTCGGTGATGTCGCCGGTATCGATGACCGCGTCGATGCCGAACTGCTCCACGACGGTCCGGATCAGCGTCCAACCGGTCGGGTTGAGGTGCATGTCGGACACGTGCAGCACGCGGGTGGTGCCCGGCGCCGGCTCGTACACCGGCAGCGCCGACACCGTGGTGTAGAGCTGACTGACGTTGCCGACCAGGCGCTCGAGCTGCTCGGCGTACTTCGTGTAGTCGTTGGCGATGCGGCGGGCGTCGCCGACGATGGCCGGCGCGTTGACCAACAGCCCCTCGTAGCGCGGCTCCTCGATCGCCTGTGGCCGTATGGTGGCCACGGCCGTGCCGAGGCTGCCGGCGGTGACCAGCAGGGCCAGCCCGCCCGCCCAGGCGGTCCGTCGCATGTCGCGGAAGACGAGGCCGGCCAGCACCAGGGTGACCAGCACCGCCGCGGCGAGGGTCCGCAGCCCGAGCCGCATCACCCCGGAGCGGACGTCCTCGACGGCGCTCTGGCTGGCCCGGGCGATGCTGGCCGGGTCGCCGATCAGCGCCTCGGTGCGCCGCTGGTCCAGTGCGCCCAGCCGCACCGTGAGGTGTGTCGGCCCGTCGTGGCTGTCCAGTTGGAGCGCGCCGAGCGGCGGCACGTCGACCGTGGTGCTGCCGTCGGTGGCCGGCGCGAGAGTGACGGTGGCCCGGAACGGGCCGATGTCGGTGTCCATCCGACCACCGCCCAGCACCCCGAGCACCACCCCGGCCAGGGCCACGGCGAGCACGGCGAGGATCACGCCGGCGCGACGCAGCGGCCCGAGCCACCGGGCGCCGTCCATCAGCTCCGACCGCCGTCGCCGCCGGCGAAGACCACCCGCAGGAGCCGGTCGTCGTCGGGTGCCGGGGTGCCCCGCCCGTCGTGGTTGGAGGTGCTGACCCAGAGCGAGCCGTCCGGTGCGGCGGCCACCGCGCGCAGCCGACCGTACCGGTCGGTGAGCAGCTCGGTGGGCTGGCCGAGCATGGTGCCGGTGTCGGTCAGCTCCAACACCCAGAGCCGCTTGGCGCGGAGGCAGGCGGTCACCAGCAGCCGGTCCGTGGCGGCCAGGCCCGAGCAGGACGCGTCCGAGGTCGCCCACTGGGTGATCGGGTCGACGTACCGTTTGTCGCCGGCCCGCCCCTCGACCTGCGGCCAGCCGTAGTTGCCGCCCTTGGTGATCTGGTTGATCTCGTCCCAGGTGTTCTGGCCGAACTCGACGGCGTACATCCGCTTGGCGGCGTCCCAGGTGAAGCCCTGCACGTTGCGGTGCCCCAGGGACCAGACCGGCGAACCGGGGTACGGGTTGCCCGGGGCCGGCTTGCCGGCCGGGGTGATCCGCAGGATCTTGCCGCCGAGGCTCTTCACGTCCTGGGCGCGCGGGCGCTCACCGGCGTCGCCGGTGCTGACGTAGAGCTGGCCGTCCGGCCCGAAGCCCAGCCCACCGCCGTTGTGCACACCGGCCTTGGGAATGCCGGTGAGGATCGGGGTGGGCTGCCCGCCGAGTTGCAGCTTGGCGACCCGGTTGTCCTGCTCGGTGGTGTAGTAGACGTAGACCGTCTTGTCCCGGTCGTAGCCGGGGGAGATGGCGATGCCGAGCAGGCCACCCTCGCCGGCCGCGGCCACGTCGCTGATCGTCTGCACCGGCCGGACCCGCAGCCCGTCCGGCCCGGACTCGGGGCCGACCTGGAGGATCCGGCCCCGGTCCCGCTCGGTGACGAGCGCGCCGCCGTCCGGGAGGAAGGCGATGGCCCACGGCACCCGGAGCCCCTTGGCCAGCACGGTCGCCACCGCCTGCTGCCCTCCGCCGGGGTCCGCCGAGGACGATGGGGTGGGCAGGTTGGGTGGCTCGCCGGCCGGGTCCGGAGCTGGCTCGCCGAAGCTGCAACCGGCGGTGACCAGCAGGGCCGCGCAGGATGCCGCGAGGGCCGCGCGCAGGCGGCGGGTGCGAGGGTACGAGGGACGGGCGCTCACCCGGCCCAGCGTAGCCCGACCGGGCGTCCCGGGCGGGGCTCGACAGGATTCGACGGCGGGGTCGGCGGTCCCGGGTGGACCGCTCAGCGGGCCCGTACGGCCAGCAGCGCGGTGTCGTCCTCACGATGCTGGATCGAGGCGAGCAGCAGGTCACACAGCTCGTCGAGGGGCAGGGTGTCGGTGCCGGTCAGCCGGTCCACCAGATCGGCCAGCCCGACGTCGATGGGCCGGTCCCGCCGCTCGATCAGCCCGTCGGTGTAGAGCAGCAGGGTGTCACCGGCCGACAGACTGGTCGACTGGCTGGTGCGCAGCACCGGCCGGGCCAGGCCGAGCAGTGGCTCCGGCGGCGCTTCGAGCGTCTCCACCGTGCCGCCGACGCGGACCAGCAGGGCCGGCGGGTGCCCGGCGTTGCACCACGTCACCGTCCGGTTGCCGGACCGCTCGGGACAGATCCGGACCAGCGTCGCGGTGGCCGCCGTCGGCAGGCGCAGACCGCTGATCGCGCCATCCAGGTGGGTCATCAGCTCCCCGACCGCGTCCGGCCGGCCGAACGCGTTGCCACGGACCAGGTTGCGCAGCTGACCCATGGTCGCCGCCGCCTCGATGTCGTGCCCGGCCACGTCCCCGATCGCCGCGATCACGTCCCCGTCGGGCTGGACGAAGGCGTCGTACCAGTCGCCGCCCACCTCTACCCGATGGGCCGCCGGCTGGTAACGCGCCGCCAACTCCATCTGCGGTACGACCGGCAGCCGCGGCAGCATGCTGTGTTGCAGCACCTCGGCGACGTGCCGCTGCTCGCCGTACATCGAGCTGTTGCCGATCGCCTGCCCGGCGCGGCGGCCGATGTCCACGGCGGTGAGCAGGTCACGGTCGTCGAACTGCTGGCGCTTGGCGTCGTTGACCAGGGTGATCGCGCCGAGCACGGTGCCGCCGGCGGCCCGGACCGGAACGCTGAGGTAGGAGGCGATGCCGAGCCGGTCGGCGATCGACGCCATCTCCGGATCCGTGGTGCCCCGGGACACGTCGGCCAGCGATGCGACGCCGCCGAGCCGGGGCTGACCGGTTCGCAGCACCGCCCGGATGATCGACTCCGGGCTCAATCCGGTGCGCAGCAGCTCCGCGAAGCGGTCGACGTCCGCCCTTCGGGCCGGATCGCGGTGTACCGCGGCCACCTCGCGTGGCTGACCGGTCGGCCCGACCACGGTGAGCAGACACCAGTCGGCGAGCAGCGGCACCATGGTGTCGGCGAGCCGGCGCAGCGCGGTGCCCACGTCCAGGGTGCCGGCCAGCGTCTCGCTCACCCCGGCGAGCATCTCCAGCCGCTCGTGCGCCTGCACGACCCGTCGTCGCGCCTCCTGCGCACCGTCCAACGCGATGCGCAGCCGCAGCTCCGACGAGCAGGCGGCGGCCAGGTCGGCGAGCGTCCGCAGCTGCCCGGCTGTCCAGGCGCGCGGCTTGCTGTCGATGGCGCAGAGCGAACCGAGGACCCGGCCGGCGAGGTCGGTCAGCGGCATCCCGGCGTACGCGACCACGCCGAGGTCCTCGATGGCCAGGTTGTCCCGTACCCGGGGGTAGAGCCGGGCGTCCGGCAGCACCATCGGCGCCTCGACGTCCACCACGTGCTGGCAGAACGAGTGGCTCAGCGGCGTCTGCCGGCGTTCCGCCCAGGGCTCCGGCAACCCGACCGCGCCGGGGAAGAACTGTCGGTCGGCGGAGACCAGCGAGACCAGCGCGACCGGCACGTCCAACAGGTCGCTGACCAGCCGGGCGAACCGGTCGAACGCCTCGTCCGGGGCGGCGTCCAGCCCGGTGTCGGCGAGTGCCCGTAGCCGTGCCGGGTCGCTGAGCGCCGGTGGCGGGGCGATCGCGCGCCGGGGGCGTGCGGGAGAGCCGTCGGTCATCGAGCACCTGTCTGCTGGGGCGGAGGCCGACCGGCGCTCCGACCCCTCGTTATACCTTCCCCGCGCCCGGGCCGAACCACGGTGTGCCGAGTCTCGCCTCCTCCGGCGCGCAGCGCCACCCCCGGGGCGTCGCGGGTTCGTCGCCGTGCCCGCCGCACCGGGGACTATCGTCGGCGGACGTGAAGGTATGGATTCCGCACCGGGCCGGTTTGGACCTCATCGGCGAGCTGCCGCAGGACGTGACGGTCGAGGTGGTCGAGCACGCCGACCAACTGCCGTCCCCGGTGGCCGGGGTGCGGTTCTGGGTGCCGCCGTTCCTGTCCGGCTCGGACGCGACCGCGCTGCTGCACGAGCTGCCCGATCTGGCGGTGGTGCAGCTGCTCTCCGCCGGGGCGGACGCCTGGACCAGCCGGATGCCGACTGGCGTCACGCTCTGCGACGCCCGGGGCGTGCACGACCCGTCCACCGCCGAATGGGTGGTCACCGCGATCCTGGCCCAGCTGCGCGCCTTCCCGACTTTTGTCCGGGCTCAGGCGGACCGGCGGTGGGCGTACGACGGGGTCGCTCCGACCGACGAGCTGACCGGCAAGCGGGTACTGATCGTCGGGGCCGGTTCGATCGGCACCGCGGTGCGGGCCCGGCTCGCCCCGTTCGAGGTCGACTTCACCCTGGTCGCCCGGACCGCCCGGCCCGAGCAGGGGGTGTACGCCGTCGAGGAGCTGCCCCGGCTGCTGCCCGAGGCCGACGTGGTGGTGGTGCTGGTGCCGCTCACCGACCAGACCCGTGGCCTGATCGACAAGGCGTTCCTGGCCGCGATGCCGGACGGCGCGCTGCTGGTCAACGCCGCACGGGGGCCGGTGGCACACACCGACGCGCTAGTCGCGGAGCTGGGCACCGGTCGGATCTCGGCGGCGCTGGACGTCACCGACCCGGAGCCGCTGCCCGCCGACTCGCCGCTCTGGACGATGCCGAACGTGCTGCTCACGCCGCACGTGGCCGGATCGGTGCGAGGGCTGCTGCCGCGGGCCTACCGATTGGTCGGCGACCAGGTACGCCGATTCGCCGCCGACCAGCCGCTGATCAACGCGGTCGTCGACGGCTACTGACCGGTCGACCCCGCCGCCGGGTCGGGCAGCGCCTGACCGGTGGCGGCGACCAGCCGGGGCAGGTCCGCGCCGCGGACCGCCGGCAGGACGACCTGCTGACCGTCGTCGAGCCGGGCGACCGCCCGCCCGCGCGGGTCTGTGGTGAGCTCGACGACGCGGTCCCAGCCGATCCGGCGCTGACCGGCCAGCGCCCGCAGGCGCAGCCCGTCGGCGTTGGCATCGGTGCCGGCCCGCCAGGCCCACAGCCCGACGGCGAGCGGGACGAGCAGCACCGGCAGCAGGTACGCCCGTGCGGCGGCGAGCGGCAGGGCACCGATGAAGGCGATGACCGCGGCGGCCAGGATGGCTTGGCTGTACCGGAAGCGGACCGTGTTGGACGTACTCACCCTGCGATGATCCCACCCCGGCCCGGTCCGGCTCACGGCGGGCGGTGCCGGCCGGCCTGCTCACGTCGTACAGTGACACGGGCCACTGCTTCGTTCCGGTGACTTACGCGTTACCGATTCCTCCGCCGATCGTTCTCAATCTGTTGGGCAGCGGACCACGCACCGTCCGATGCCCCGTCGCACCGTCGCACCGCCCCCGTGCCCCCTCACGAAGGCGACCGCCGTGCTCCTCGCGTACCCGTTCCGCGCTCTCGTCACTCACCAGGTGGCGCCGGAGGTCGCCGTCTCCACGGCGGTGGCGCTGCTCGTCCTCGCCGGCACCGGCGGCCTGGTTCCGCCGCCGGTGGTGATCGCGCTGGCCGGTGGCGCGGGCGCGACCCTCGCCGGGGTGCGGCTCTCCCGACTGGCCACCCGTCGTCGGGCCACGCAGCGTATGGCGGGCGTGCTGCTCGATGCGGCGGTGGTGGCGGCCGGTCTCACGGTCGCCGTGCTGCCGCTGGTCGACAGCGGGCACCGGGTCGCCGCGCTGGTCGGGTCGCTCGTGGTCGCCGTCCTGGCCGCGGCCGGGCTGACCCGGCTGCCCGGCCGGCCCCAACCGACGGTCCGGGTCCGGCTGCGCTGGCTGGTCGAGGGCATCGGCCCGGCCATTGGGCTGGCCCTCGCCGGCTGGCTGCTGCTACCCCACGACGTCGCGCCGGCCCCGGCCCGGCTGGCCGCCGTGCTGGTGCTCGGCGGGCTGGGAATGGCCGCGCTCTGTGCGTTCACCGGCCCGCACCGGCGTACGGGCGCGGCGACCTGCCGGGGTGGCGTCCTGCTCACCCTGGTCGGGTTGACGCTGCTGGCCATCCTGCCGCCCGCGGCCGCCGGGCGTGAGGCGTTGCTGGCCGTACCGCCGCTGGTCCTCGGCATGCTGCTCACCGCGCTCGGTGCGGGGGAGGCGCTGGACGCGGTTGACGTGGAGCCGGCAGCCGACCGGGTCGCACCGGCCTGGCCGCGGGCGGTGCTTCCGGCGGCGGTGCTGCTGCTCGCGGCGGGCCTCTACCTGGGCGCGGGCTGGGCACCGGACCGGACGACCGTGCTGCTGGCCCTGGCGACCGTGCCGCCACTGGTGCTGCGCGAGTTGCTGCGCGCCGGTGAGCCGTCCACCTCCGACCGGCCCGCGGCGCACCGACGGCCGACCCGCCGAGGGATCCGCCGCCGTCGCGCGGCTGCCGACGTGCCCTGGTTCGGGCTACCGGACCGTCCGGCCGGGCAGCCCGACGACGGGCCGTCCACCTCGAGCGATCTCGGGTCGACCTGGCCGCCCGAGGACGGGCCGGGCTGGTCCCCGCTGACCCGCCGGTCCGCCTCGGCGGGCAGCGCCGGCCCGGGCGACCGGGCGGCTCTGTTGGATGCCCTCGCCGCGATCGGCGACGTGCCGGAGCCGGTCGGCGCGCTGCTCCTGGTCGACCTCTACTCCGTCGACGGCGTCGGCCCCGCGCTCCGGGAGGATCTGCTGACCGACGCGGTTGGCCGGGTCCGTCCGATCGTCGGCCCCGGCGACCTGGTCACCGGATGCGCGGGTACGGGTTTCGCCGTGGTCACCGCGGCCGGCCCCGTGCTGGCGTACGCGCTCGGCACCCGCCTGCTGACCGCGCTCGCCCCGCCCTACCTGCTCGGCGGCACGGTGCTGCGGGTGCAGGCGAGCATCGGGCTGGCCGAGGTCAGCGGCGCCGGGCCGGCGGACGTGCTCCGTCAGGCCGAGCTGGCCCGGCGGCGGGCCGTGCAGCTGGGCCGGGACCGGGTCGAGTGGTACGACGCGTTCCTGGAGGAGCAGCTGGTCCGGCGGCTCGACCTGGAACGTGAGTTGCCCGGTGCGGTGGCGCGCGGCGAGTTGGACCTGGTCTACCAGCCGGTGCTCGACCTCGCCGACCGGCAGCCGGTGGGCGCCGAGGCGCTGTTGCGCTGGCGCAGCCCGGTGCTGGGCACGGTGCTGCCGGCCGAGCTGCTGCCGGTCGCCGAGGATCTGGATCTGGTCGGCGAGCTGGAGTGGTGGGTTCTGGACCGGGCCTGCCGGCAGTTGGCCGAGTGGTCGGCGGGCACCCGCGAGCTGTGGATGGCGGTCAACGTCACGACCCGGGAGCTGACCACCCCCGACTTCGTGCAGCGCACCGCGGCGGTGCTGGCCGCGTACGGGGTGCCGACGGAACGGCTGGTGATCGAGGTCGCGGAGCCGAGAGTCGCGGCTGATCTGTCGACCGTGGTGGCGCGGCTGGCCGGGCTGCGGTCGTTGGGCGTCCGCACCGCGCTGGACGATTTCCGGGCCGAGCACGCCTCACTGGCCCAGCTCCGCCGGCTGCCGATCGACCTGCTCAAGGTCGGCCCGGAGCTGGTGGGCGCCCGGCCGGACGGGCAGCCACCGCTGATCGACGTGGTGGTCAACGTCGGCGAGCGACTGGGCGTGGAGATCGTCGCCGAGGAGTTGGAGTCACCCGAGCAGGTCGAGGGCGCGCATCGGGCCGGCTGCCGGTACGGGCAGGGGTTCGCGTTGGCGCGTCCGGCCACCGCGGAGCGGGTCGAGGCGTACTTCGAGGAGTTCCCCTCGGCGTCTCGCTGACCACCGAGATGATCTACCGTCAGGTGCCCGCCGGGGCGCATGACGGAAGGTGCGGTGAAAGTCTTGAGTCGACAGGCACTCCACGACGGCTGGACCCTGCGGGCGGCGGCCGGAGCGCCGGTGCCGGACGACATCGCCGGGCGGGCCGTGCCGGCGACCGTGCCCGGCAGCGTGCACACCGACCTGCTCGCCGCCGGGCTGATCCCCGACCCTTACCTCGACGACAACGAGCGGGCGCTGGCCTGGATCGGCCGCACCGACTGGGTCTACCGGACCACCTTCGCTCACCAGCCGGGCGACGACGACCGCGTCGACCTGGTCTGCGCCGGGCTGGACACGGTCGCCACGCTCACCCTCAACGGCGTCGAGGTCGGCCGCACCGAGAACATGCACCGGGGCTACCGGTTCGACGTCCGGTCGCTGCTGCGCGACGGCGACAACGACCTGGTCGTCGCGTTCGACTCCGCCTACCGGTACGCCGAGGCGCAGCAGGAGCGGCTCGGCGACCGACCCAACGCCTATCCCGAGCCGTTCCACTTCATCCGCAAGATGGCCTGCAACTTCGGCTGGGACTGGGGCCCGACGCTGGTTACCGCGGGCATCTGGCAGGAGATCGGCCTGCACGCCTGGTCCACCGCCCGGCTGGCCACCGTCCGCCCGCTGGTCACCGTGGCCGGCCGGGACGGGCAGGTCGAGCTGCACGTCGAGGTCGAGCGGGTCGCGGCCGTCCCGCTGACCGTCCGGGCCACCGTCGCCGGTGTCAGCGCCGAGGGGGTCGTCCCCGCCGGGCAGCGCACGGCCGTGCTGACCCTCACCGTCGCCGAACCCGCACTGTGGTGGCCCCGGGGATACGGGGAGCAGGCACGCCACCCGCTGGAGGTGACCCTGCACGCGCCGGACGGCGAGGTGCTGGACAGCTGGTCCCAGCGGATCGGGTTCCGGTCGGTCCGGCTGAACACCAGCGCCGACGAGCACGGCACCCCGTTCGAGTTGTCGGTCAACGACGTTCCGGTCTTCGTCCGCGGGGTGAACTGGATCCCGGACGACGTGTTCCCCACCCGGGTCACCCGGGAGCGGCTGGCCGAGCGGTTCGACCAGGCTCTCGCGGCGAACGTCAACCTGCTGCGGGTCTGGGGTGGTGGCCGCTACGAGTCGGCGGACTTCTACGACCTCGCCGACGAGCGGGGGCTCCTGGTCCAGCAGGACTTCCTGTTCGCCTGCGCCGCGTACCCGGAGGAGGAACCGTTCGGCAGCGAGGTGGCCGCCGAGGCCGCCGAGCAGGTGACCCGGCTGGCGCCGCACCCGTCGCTGGTGCTCTGGACCGGTAACAACGAGAACATCTGGGGCTGGCACGACTGGGACTGGCAGCAGGCCCTCGCCGGGCGCACCTGGGGGCGCGGCTACTACCTCGACGTGCTGCCCCGGATCGTCGGCGAGCTGGACCCGACCCGCCCGTACTGGCCGGGCAGCCCCTGGTCGGGCACCGACGAGATCCACCCCAACGATCCGGCGCACGGCACCACGCACATCTGGGACGTGTGGAACACCGACGACTACGTCAAGTACCGGGAGTACGTGCCGCGTTTCGTCGCCGAGTTCGGCTACCAGGGTCCACCGACGTACGCCACGCTGCGCCGGGCGATCAGCGACGAACCCCTCGCGTACGACTCGCCGGGCATGGCGCACCACCAGAAGGCGGCCGGTGGCGACGCCAAGCTCCAGCGGGGCCTGGACGCGCACCTGCCCGCCCCGGCGGACTTCGACGACTGGCACTACCTGACCCAGCTCAACCAGGCCCGGGCGATCCAGCTCGGGGTGGAGCACTTCCGCTCGCACCGGGGCGTCTGCGCGGGCACCATCGTCTGGCAGCTCAACGACTGCTGGCCGGTCACCTCCTGGTCGGCCGTCGACGGCGACGGCCGGCGCAAACCCCTGTGGTACGCGCTGCGCCACGCGTACGCCGATCGGTTGCTCACCGTGCAGCCCCGCGAGGGTGGCCTGGCCCTGGTGGCAGTGAACGACGGTGGCACGCCCTGGCGGGCGTCCGCTTCGGTGACCCGGCTGACGCTCACGGGCGATTCCCGGGCCAAGACGACGCTGGAGCTCGACGTCCCCGCGTACTCGACGGTCACGCTGGCGCTGCCGGCGGACCTGGCGCGGCCGGAGGAGGCCCGGCGGGAGCTGCTGGTGGCTTCAGCCGGCCCGAGCGCGCGGCGGGCGCTCTGGTTCTTCGCGAAGGACCGGGACGTCGAATGGCCGACAGCGGCCTGGGACGCGACGGTCGAGCCGGTCGACGGAGGGCAGCGGGTCCGGGTCGCCGCCCGCACGGTGCTCCGCGACCTGACCCTCTACGCGGACCGGCTGGACCCAGCGGCGTCCGTCGACGAGGCCCTGGTGACCCTGCTGCCGGGTGAGTCGGTCGCCTTCACCGTGCGGTCGGCTGGGCCGCTGGACCCGGCGGCACTCGTGGCCCGGCCGGTGCTGCGCTGCGTCAACGACATCGCGCGGAGCTAGGCCGTCCGCGGCCGCCGCTTGATCAACACGACTTCGCTGATATGGCGGTATCCGGGTCGACCGGATACCGCCATATCGCTGATTTCGTGTCGATCATTGCGGCCGACGGCGCGGCCGGCTGCGGCGCGCGTGGAAGGTCAGGCGCGAGCGGCGGCGAGCACCTGGCCGACGAGGGCACCGGACGTGCCGGAACGCTCGTACTCGGGCCGGTGCAGGGTGCCACCCATCAACGGCGCGAGGTTGCGGTGCACCGCCGGGCCGTCCGACTTGACCAGCGCCGCGAAGTGGTACTCCGACGCGCCGGTGGCCTCGACGATCCGGGCGATGTTGCGGGGCGTGATGCCGCCGCCCGGCATGATGATGATCCGTCCGGCGGCCCGCCGGACCAGCTCGGCGATGAGCGGTGCGCCCTCCAGCACGCTGACCTCCTGACCCGAGGTCAACACCCGGTGTACGCCCAGCTCGATGAGCTGCTCCAGCGCGGCGTACGGCTCACGGACCATGTCGAAGGCCCGGTGGAAGGTGATGCTGGCGTCGCCGGCGGCGGCGATCAGTCGACGCGTGGTGGGCACGTCGATGTCGCCCTCGGCGGTGAGGGCGCCGATCACGATGCCGTGCGCGCCGGCCGCGACGGCGGCCTGTACGTCACGTTCCATCGCGTCGACCTCGAGCGCCGAGTAGATGAAGTCGCCAGCGCGCGGCCGGACGATGACGTGCACCCGGATCCGGCTCACGGTGCGCAGGGCCGTCTCGATGGTGCCGAGGCTGGGGGTCAGCCCGCCTTCGAAGAGCGCGGAGCAGAGCTCCACCCGGTCGGCGCCGGCCTCCTCGGCGGCTACCGCTCCCTCGACGCTGTCGATGCAGATCTCGAATGTGCTCATCAGTTTCCCTCTTCGCTGCGGGACGGGCCCGCGGTCCAGTCGATGTCGGCGGTGATGGCGCCCACGGGTACGCCGCCACCGAGCACCGGTACTCGGCGCAGCGCCTCGGCGCCACCCACCGGCACGCCGGCGGCGTCCAGTGCGGCGAGCGCGATCGCGGTCGTCGCCCGAGGGCTGCCGTCGATGGCCTTCACGGCCACCGCGTGACCGTCCGGGGTGGCCACCGCGAGCACACCCTCGGCACCGCCCTTGGCGAGGACGCCGGGCAGGGCGCGCATCAGGTCGGTGTTCGGATGTCCGTGCCAGCCGCCGACGTACTCCGGGTGTCGTCGCATCGCCGCGGCCACCCGCGCCTCGTCGGTGCCGGCGGGTGCGGTGACCAGGGCCTGGAACGTCCGGGCCAGGCCGGTCAGCGGGAGCCCGAACAGCGGGGCTCCGCAGCCGTCGACCGCGAGGTGCGTGACCGGGGTGCCGGCCAGCCGGGCGACGGTGTCGGCGGTCTCCCGCTGCACCGGATGCGCCGGGTCCAGGTAGTCGTGCGTGCTCCAGTTCCGGCGGGCGGACGCGACCAGCATCGCGGCGTGCTTGCCGGAGCAGTTCATCCGGATCCGGTCGCGCTGTGCGCCAACCCGAAACAGTCGCTCCCGGGTCGCCTCGTCCTCCGGCCAGTCCTCGGGGCAGCCGAGGGCGTCCTCGGTCAGGCCCGCGGCGGCCAGCATCGCGCGTACCACCGTGACATGGCGGTCGTCGCCGGTGTGGCTGCCGGCGGCGATGGCCAGGGCCGGCCCGGTCAGGGCCTCGCCGCCGCGCGCCGAACCCGGCGCGGCGGTCGCGGCGATCAGGCAGGCCAGCGCCTGTACCGGCTTGAGGGTGGAGCGCGGCAACACCGGTTCATCGGGTACGCCGGCGGACAACGCGACGCGGCCGTCCGGATCGAGCACCACGACGCTGCCGTAGTGGCGGCTCTCGACGAAGCCGTTGCGGGTGACCCGGGCCAGTTCGGCGTGGTGGGTAGCGGTCACCGGGGCGTACTCCCTTCGGTGAGCAGCGGAGGCACGTTCCCGACGGCCTGCCGGCGGCGGCCGGTGCGGCGGCCGTTGCGGGCCTGGAGCACGCGGGCGAACTTCGACAGCGAGGCGTTGACCACCAGGTAGAGCAACGCCACCATCAGGAACGTCTGGATCAGCAGCTGGGTGTACGACGAGAGCACCTGGCCGCTGTAGAGCAGCTCGGTGTAACTCACGACGAACCCGAGCGAGGTGTCCTTGAGCAGCCCGACGAGCTGGCTGACCAGGGACGGGGCGAGTTGCATCAGCGCCTGCGGGAGCACCACCAGCGCCATGACCTGCCCTCGGCGCAGCCCGACGGCCAGCCCGGCCTCGGTCTGGCCCTTGTCGAGCGCCCGGATGCCGGCCCGGAAGATCTCCGCGAACGCCGCCGAGTTGCTGACCACCAGCGGCACCACGAGCTTCCAGAACAGCGGGAAGTTGAGCCCGTACTGCGGCAGGGCGAAGAGCGTCACGTAGATCAGCAGCAACGCGGGCACGGTCCGGAAGATCTCCACGTACGCGCCGGCCAGCCAGCGCAGCGGCCGGTGCGCCGACAGCCGGCCGAGGGCCAGCAGCAACCCGATCGCGGAGCTGAGCACGGCGGTGGCCGCGGCGGCGCGCACGGTGGCCCAGAGGCCGTTGAGTAGGTACCGCCAGATCGGCCAGGTGGTGAACGGCTGCCAGCGGTCGGCAGCCAGCTCACCGTGGCTGGCGAACTGGTGCACGGCCGCGACCAGCGCGCCGAGCAGGGCCACCGCGCCCAGCACGGTGGCGATCCGGATCCGCCGTCGGGCCCTGGGGCCCGGTTCGTCGAAGAGGAGCTGTGTGCTCTGGGTCATCGGACGATCGCCAGCCTTCGTTCCAGCGCGCCGGTGCACTGACCGATGATCAGCGCCAGCAGCATGTAGGCGAGGCCGGCACCGGTGAAGACGGCGATCGGCTGGGCCTCGACGAGGTTCACGTTGTTGGCGGCCTGGGTCAGCTCGACCACCCCGACGGCCGCGGCCAGCGAGGTGTTCATCAACAGCGCGATCAGGATGTTGCCGATGGGCTGGATCACCGCGCGCAGTCCCTGCGGCAGGATCACGTGCCGCAGGGACTGGCTGAAGGTGAGCCCGATGGCGCGGGCCGCCTCGGCCTGCCCGATGCCCACCGTGTTGATGCCGGCCCGGATCGCCTCCGCGAGGTAGGCGCCCTCGTACGCGGCGATCACGATGGCGGCTGAGGTGAACAGCGGGAACGTGATGCCGATGGTCGGCAGCGCGAAGACGAAGAGGACCAGCAGCGCCAGCAGCGGCAGGTTCTGCAGCACCTCGACGTAGACCGTGCCCACGCCGCGCAGCGTGGGCACGGGAGCGATCCGCAGGGTGGCCACCACGATGCCCAGCAGCATCGCGCCGATGGTGGTCACGACGGTCAGTTCGACCGTCGTGACCAGCCCGTGGCCGAGTTCACTGAGATGTCCGGTGAGGGCGTTCATCGTCGCGGCAGGGCCCTCAGGAGCCTTCGACCGAGCCGATCGCGGGCGGCGTGGGCTTGCCGCCCTCCACCACCGAGCCGAGGGTGCCCTCCCAGACCTTGGCCCAGGTGCCGTCGGCCTGGATCTTCTTCAGCCAGTTGTTGACGAACTCCTTGAACTGCGCGTCCTCGCGGTTCAGGCCGATGCCGTACGCCTCGGTGGTGAACGGCTCGCCGACCACCTTCATGCCCGGGTTCGACTTGGCGTCCGAGGCGAGCAGCGTGAAGTCCTGCACGTACGCGTCGCCGCGCTTCTGCAGCAGCGCCTGCACGGCCTGCGGGTCGGTGCCGAAGGCGATCTGCTTCGAGCCGGGGGCGGCGGTGGGCAGCGCGGTGACGGCCGGGGTGTTCGCCCCGACGATCACGTTCTTGCCGGCGAGGTCCTTGACGCTCTTGATCGAGGTGTCGTCCTTGCGGACGGCGACCGCCAGGCCGGAGGTGAGGTACGGCCCGGCGAAGGCGATCTGGGTGGCCCGCTGCGGGGTGATGGTGTACGTCTGGAAGACCACGTCCACCGACTTGGCCTGGAGCAGGGCCTCCCGGGTCTGGGTGCCGATGGTCGTCGTCTTCACCTCGGGCTTGCCGATGATGTACTTGGCCAGCAGCTTGGCCATGTCGGCGTCGAAGCCCTCGATGGTGCCGGTCACCGGGTTCTGCTGGGCGAGCAGCGGCGCGTCCAGGGAACCACCGATGTTGAGGTAGCCGCGCTTGCGGATCTCCGCCATCGTGGAGCCGGCCGGAATGTCGGCGTCCGAGGCCACCGGGGCGGCGTCGTACACCGACTGGGCGATGACGCCGTCGGCGCCGGCGCCGGGCTTGCCGGGCAGCGCCGGCGCGGAGCTGTCGCCATCGCCGCAGCCGGTCGCCGCGAGCGCGACGGCCAACGCGGTGACGGTCAGCGCCGCTGCGCGTCGCCGGGTGAAGCTCGTGTGCATCAGTGACATGCCACCCTCCCGTGGGGGCTAGTGCTGGAGGATCTTGGACAGGAAGTCGCGCGCCCGCTCGGTCTGCGGTGCGGCGAAGAAGTCGTCGGGGGCGCCGGACTCGACGATCCGGCCGTCGTCCATGAAGACGACCCGGTCAGCGGCACGGCGGGCGAAGCCCATCTCGTGGGTGACCACGATCATCGTCATCCCCTCGGCGGCGAGGGAGACCATCACGTCGAGCACCTCGTTGACCATCTCCGGGTCGAGCGCCGAGGTCGGCTCGTCGAACAGCAGCACCTTCGGCTGCATGGCGAGTGCGCGGGCGATCGCGGCGCGCTGCTGCTGACCACCGGAGAGCTGGGCCGGGTAGTGGTCGGCCTTGTCCGCGATGCCGACCCGCTCCAGCAGCGCGTACGCCCGCTCCTTGGCCTCGGCGCGGGGGATCCGGCGGACCTTGGTGGGGCCGAGCGTGATGTTGTCCAGCACGGTCTTGTGGCCGAAGAGGTTGAACGACTGGAAGACCATCCCGACGTCGGCCCGGAGCCGGGCCAGCGCGCGGCCCTCGGCCGGTAGCGGCGCCCCGTCGATCTCGACACTGCCCGCACCGATGGTCTCGAGGCGGTTCAGGCAGCGGCAGAGGGTCGACTTGCCGGAGCCGGAGGGGCCGACGACGACCACCACCTCGCCCGCGTCCACCGTCAGGTCGATGTCCTTGAGCACGTGCAGGGGGCCGAACCACTTGTGCAGGCCGTTGATCGCCACCATCGGTGCCACAGGCTGCCCCCACTTTCTACGACGCTCGAACTAAGAACTTCCTTCTTCGAACCAACAGCGCCATCTAAAGGTAGACAGCAAACTAAGTCAACAGGTTGCTTGAACAAACGCTGGGTGCTAAGAACCAGTCGTGACGATTGACGACACACCGCGTGAAACTTTCCGGGGTGGGCCACGAGAGCTGCTCCGCCTGGTGGCCAGCGGAGCGGCGGTCAGTCGTGCGGATCTGGCCCGGTTGTCCGGGTTGTCACCCTCGACGGTCTCCCAACGCGTGGAGGCCCTGATCAGCCAAGGGCTGCTCGAGGAGGCCGGCGCGGGCAAGTCCCGAGGCGGTCGGCGGCCCCGTCAGCTCGCCGTGCCCACCGGCGGCGCCGTCGTCGGCGCCATCGACCTGGGCGCGCACCACGCCCGGATCGGCACCCTGGACCTCTCCGGCCGGGTGGTCGAGGCCCGGACCCGACCGGTACGCATCGACGACGGCCCCGAAGCGGTGCTCGGCGCGCTACTGGCCGAGGTCGCCGGGTTGGCGCCGGCCGGTGCGCTGCGCGGCGTCGGCATCGGCATCCCCGGCCCGGTGCAGCACGCCACCGGACGGATCGTCAGCCCGTCCCGGATGCCCGGCTGGAACGGCTTCGACGTCGCGGCGTTCTGCACCGATCGGGTCGACGCACCGATCATCGTGGACAACGACGCCAACCTGATGGCGCTCGGCGCGCATCGCACCGCACACTCCGAGATGGACCATGCCGTCTACATCAAGGCTGGCACCGGAATCGGCTCCGGAGTCATCTCCGACGGACGGCTGCACCGGGGCGCGCAGGGCTCCGCCGGAGACATCAGCCACTGCCGCGTGGTGGCCGATCCCGCGCCACTGTGCAGCTGTGGCAACGCCGGCTGCCTGGAGGCGGTGGCCAGCGGCGCAGCCCTGGTCACCGCGCTGCGGGAGCAGGGTGTACCGGTCGCCGACCTGACCGGCGTCATCCGCCTGATCGACGACGGCGACCGGCACGCCACCGCCCTCGCCCGACAGGCCGGCCGGGCGATCGGCGAGATCCTGGCCGTCGTGGTCAACTTCTTCAACCCGCAGGTGGTCGCCATCGGCGGCCGGCTGGCCGAATGCGAACCGGTGCTGGCCAGCATGCGGGCCACCCTCTACGAGCGCTGCCTGCCGCTGGCCACCCAGACCCTGCTCATCGAGCGGATCACCACCGGCCAGGACGTCGGCATCACCGGCGCCGCCCACCTGGTGATCGACCAAGTAGTAGCAGTCGACTGACCGTTCAGTCGGCGTTGACGAGAAGGTCGAACCCATACACCGCTTGGGCGCCGGCACAGTAGACAGTTCGGCTGTCCGGTCCCACCGCGATGGGTTCGGGCAACGCGTCTATTCGGACGGTGGTGAGATGTTCACCGTTCTGCGTATCGCAGATGTAAATGGTCCCGTCGGTGCTGGTGCTGACTAGCCAGGTTCCGTTCGGGGCCACTGCCAGCGCTTTGACCTTGCTGTCGTGGCCGGCGAAAGTGTGTTGCAGGTTGCCGGTGCTCGGGTCCGAGATTCGCACGGTGTTGTCGTTGCTGGTGCTGGCGAGCCAGGTTCCGTCCGGTGCCGCCGTCAGCGCTGTTACCTCGCTGTTGTGGTGCAGGTTGCCGGTGCTCGGGTCCCAGATTCGCACCGACTGATCGTCTCCGCTGACGCTGGCCAGCCAGCTTCCGTCGGGTGCCACCACAAGCGCGATTGCCCCCATGGTCTGGCCGGTCAGGGTGTGTTGCAGGTTGCCGTTGGTTGCGTTCCAGATTCGCACCGTTCCGTCGTGGCTGGCGCTGGCGAGCCAGGTTCCGTCAGGTGCCACGACCAGTACCCTTGCCCTGCTGGAGTGGCCGCCCGGGGTGTGTTGCAGGTTGCCGTTGGTTGCGTTCCAGATTCGCACCGTTCCGTCGCTGCTGGCGCTGGCGAGCCAGGTTCCGTCGGGTGCTGCCACCAGTGCCCTCACCCAGCTGGCATGGCCGGTCAGGATGTGTTGCAGGCTGCCGGTTCTCGGGTCCCAGATTCGCACCGTCCGATCGTCACTGCTGGTCTGTGCGCTGGCGCTGGCTAGCCAGGTTCCGTCGGGTGCCACGGCCAGTGCCGTCACCCCGCCGGTGTGAGCGGTCAGGGTGTGTTGCAGATTGCCGGTTGTTGGGTCCCAGATTCGTACCGTCTTGTCGTTGCTGGTGCTGGCTAGCCAGGTTCCGTCGGGTGCCACGGCCAGTGCCGTCACCCCGCGGGTGTGGGCGGTCAGGGTGTGCCGCACGTTCCCGGTTGTTGGGTCCCAGATTCGCACCGTCTTGTCGTTGCTGGTGCTGGCTAGCCAGGTTCCGTCGGGTGCCACGGCCAGTGCCGTCACCCCGCCGGTGTGGGCGGTCAGGGTGTGCCGCACGTTCCCGGTGGTCGGATCCCAGATTCGCACGGTGCCGTCATCGCTGGCGCTGGCCAGCCAGGATCCGTCTGGTGCCGCTAGCAGCGCGGTTATCCAACTGGTATGAGCGGTCAGGGTGTGCCGCGCAGTCCCGGTTCTTGGATCCCAGATTTGCACTGGTCCGAAGTCGCTGGTGCTGGCTAGCCAGAGTCCGTCAGGCGCCACCACCAGCGCAATTATGCGGCTGTCACGGCCGGTCAGGGTGTGCCGTACGTCGCCGGTAGTTGGGTCCCAGATTCGAACCGTCCCGTCTCCGCTGGTGCTGCCCAACCAGGTTCCGTCCGGCGCTACGACCAGCGTAGTCACCATCCCGGCGTGGCCGGTGAGGGTGTGCCGCACGTTGCCGGTTACCGGATCCCAGATTCGCGCTGTCCCGTCATCGCTGGCGCTGGCCAGCCAGGTTCCATCGGGTGCCACCACCAGCGCTCTCACCGGGCCGGCATGGCCGATGAGGATGCGTTGGAGTGCGGGGTGCGGAAGGTCGGGCGGTGGCCATCGGTTGGCCAGCCGCGGCCGTGGGAGGGTAGGCACATAGGTGGCCAGTAGGGGCGCGAGGTCGGTTTCGTTGTGTAATCGGCTGACCAGCACGTTGCCGAGAGCGTCGGGTGGCTCGGTGGGGGTTAGCAGGTGACTGTTCTGCCTGATGGCTCTGAGTAGAACCTTCGCTGTGGTGGTGTTGACGTGTGACAGGTCGGCCTCGACGCCGGCAGGGCCGTGGCGTTGCAGGCGGGCGGTGACCCAGCGCAGGTCGGTGACGGTGGCCGCGAGTTCGTCGTGTCGGCCGGCGGCGTGGAGGTGCTCGGCCAGGCGCGCCACGAGGTAGTCCTCGGTGGCCGGCAGCGTCCACCAGGCCGTGGTAATTGAGGCGGTCGGTGTGGTCAGTGGTGCGGCGGCGTCGACGAGCAGGTTGTGCAGCCGCGTCCGCTGGCCAGCGTCGGTGGCGTTGCGAAGCAGGTAAGCCCGGACGATGTCGTGCAGCCGGATGGTGCCGGTTTCGGCCTCGTAACGCAGCAATAGCGACATGCTGGCCAGGATCGTGCACACCCGCCGTGTGCCGCGCGGTGTCAGGCCGCCGGTCCTGGCCCACAGAAGATTAAGCACCGACAGCGGTATGTCGACGTCCTCGCCGAAGATGGCCAACTCGGTGAATCGGTCGCCGATCGCCGGATCGAGCAGGTCCACGCCTGCACGTATGGTCGCTTCCACCGCGCGGCCGCTACGAGCGGCGTCGTCGAAGTCGAAGCCGGCCGGGCCCTCCTCGATGAGCCGATCCGCGAAATCCCGCAAAGCCCAGGCCGCTGACGAGCCGTAATCCTCTACGTGGCGGACCACTGTCTGGTTCGCGATACTGAGCAACACTGGCCAGCGGCCGGTCGCCGACAGGATCCGGGCGACGAGACCAGCCGGCGGATCCTCGAGGTCGCGGGTCAACAGTGCTGCTGCCTGCATTGCGGACATCCTGTCGACCCACACACTGGACCGCGCCGGCACCAGACCGCGCCGACGGGTAGTGATCAGTCGACGGCACCGCGCTCCACCTTGGCGGAACGGGTCCAACTGGTCCGCCCGCCAGACATCATCGACAACCAGCAGGACCGGGTCGGGCTGGCTGTCCAGTAGCGTGCCCAGCCGATGCCCGGCCTGCACCGGATCGGTAAACCCGCTCCGGGCGCCGGTGAGATGCTCGATCAGGTTGTTGACCCGCCCGGCAAGGTCGGCGCCGCCGGAGTGCTCGCCAACCGTGATCCACAGCAGACCACCCGGGAACCGGTCCCGCACTCGCCGTTGATGGCACACCCAGGCGGCCAAGGTGGTCTTCCCGAATCCGCCGGTGCCGTGGACGCCGGCCACCGCTATCGGTCCGTCCGCGTCCCCGGTCACCAGGTCCAGTAGCGGGTCAGCCAGTTCGGGCCGCGCGACCAAGCCTGCTGTCTGCGGCGGCGCCATCCACGGCCGGCTCACCACACGAGATAGGCGGCTATCCCGGAAGACGTTGATCGTCCCGTCCGGTGCGTTGAATTGATGCGCGTGGTCATGTGCCTCGAAGCGGTCGCCCCCGGCCGGCTCAGCGATCTCACTCACGACGAGGGCCGCTCCCACAGGTGGCCCGTGACCGTGATCGAGCCGCCCGGCGCGTTGTACTGCGTCGCGTTGTCAGTGGCGACGAACGTGTTCACCCAGTGCCTCTGCGCGGCGGGCAATCGCTGGCGAAGCTCTCCCGCCCAGCCCCGCAACTCGTCGTCGAGATCCGGATACTCCTGCACCAGATCAGCGAGTCGCTGCTGCCACACCAGCGCCAGCCGCTGCCGAACCTCAACCTGTTGCCTGACCGGTGCCGCAGCGATTTCCGCAGCTGTCTCATCAGCCCAAACCTCTGCGAGATCGGCCCGCCGCTGGCCCGCCCGACCGAACAGCCGTGCTATTCCCGCCCGCGCCGACTGCCAGGCATCAGTGGCAGCCGCGCCAGCCAGAGCCGACCCGCCTGCTGCCACCGCCGAGAGGATCCAGCCCTCAAGCACAGCGAACTCCCGTCCGACGTACCGCAGGTTCGCGACCTACCGTAGCTGCCGAACGCACCCAGCGAAATCAGTCGTCTCGTCGACTTCGGGACGAGCTGCAGTACCGGGTGCCTACGGCCGGGTGGCTTGGCCGCGGGACAGTGCGCGTGCAGCAGCGACGAAGGCGCCATCATCAGCGGACCGCGGGCACCGTCCTCACTCGGCACCCCTCGACGGACCAGGCTCGGCCGCTGGTCAACACGGGGTCGCTGATGTTGCGGTGTCCGAGTCGTTGGGATACCGCGTTTTCGCTGATCTCGTGTTGATCACCGCCCGCCCGCCCGCCGGCGCGGCGGGCGGCGCGGGGTGCTTACTCCGGGACGCGGCGGTAGGCGCCGTCGCTGGCTGAGGTGGCCATCGAGGCGTACGCGCGCAGTGCCGCGGACACCGGCCGCTGCCGGTCGGTCGGGGAGTACGGCTTGTCGCGCTTCTCCTCGGCCACCCGGCGTGCCTCCAACTCGTCGGCCGGCACGTTCAGCTCGATGGACCGGTTGGGGATGTCGATGACGATCTCGTCGCCCTCGCGGACCAGGGCGATCAACCCGCCGGAGGCCGCCTCGGGCGAGACGTGCCCGATGGAGAGCCCGGAGGTGCCGCCGGAGAACCGGCCGTCGGTGAGCAACGCGCAGGACCGCCCCAGCCCACGCCCCTTGAGGAACGACGTGGGGTAGAGCATCTCCTGCATGCCGGGCCCGCCCTTCGGGCCCTCGTACCGGATCACCACCACGTCGCCGGCGACGACCTGCTTGGCCAGGATCGCCGTCACGGCGTCGTCCTGCGACTCGTAGACCTTGGCCGGGCCGCGGAAGGTCAGGCAGTCGTCCGGCACACCCGCGGTCTTCACCACGCTGCCCTCGGGGGCCAGGTTGCCGTGCAGGATGGCCAGCCCGCCGTCGGCGGAGTACGCGTGCTCGCGGTCCCGGATGCAGCCCTCGGCCGCGTCCGTGTCCAGCGACGACCAGCGGTTGGTGGTGGAGAAAGGCTCGGTGGTACGCACGCCGCCCGGCGCGGCGTGGAACAGCTCGACCGCCGTCGGGGTCGGCGAGCCACCCCGCACGTCCCAGTCGGTCAACCACTGGGCCAGCGAGGGGGAGTGCACCGCGTGCACGTCCCGGTTGAGCTGACCGGCCCGGTCCAGCTCGCCGAGGATCGCCGGGATGCCGCCGGCGCGGTGCACGTCCTCCATGTGGAACAGCGGCGAGTTCGGTGCGACCTTGGCCAGGCAGGGCACCCGGCGGGAGATCGCGTCGATGTCGGCGACGCCGAAGTCCAGCTCGGCCTCGCGGGCCGCCGCGAGCAGGTGCAGCACCGTGTTGGTGGAGCCGCCCATCGCCACGTCGAGGGCCACCGCGTTCTCGAAGGCGGCCTTGGAGGCGACCGTACGCGGCAGCACCGAGTCGTCGTCGCCGTCGTACCACCGCTTGGCGATGTCCACGACGGTGCGGCCGGCCTCGACGAAGAGCGACCGACGCGCGGCGTGGGTCGCCAGGGTCGAGCCGTTGCCGGGCAGCGCCAGCCCGATGGCCTCGGTGAGGCAGTTCATCGAGTTGGCGGTGAACATCCCGGAGCAGGAGCCGCAGGTGGGGCAGGCCGAGCGCTCGATCTCGCCGAGCTGCTCGTCGGTGACCGCCTCGTTGGACGAGGCGATCATCGCGTCGATCAGGTCGATCTTGCTGTGTACGACGCCCTCGATCGCCATCGTCTTGCCGGCCTCCATCGGGCCACCGGAGACGAAGACGGTCGGGATGTTGAGCCGCAGCGCGGCCAGCAGCATCCCGGGGGTGATCTTGTCGCAGTTCGAGATGCAGACCAGGGCGTCCGCGCAGTGCGCGTTGACCATGTACTCCACGGCGTCGGCGATCAGCTCGCGGCTGGGCAGCGAGTAGAGCATGCCCCCGTGGCCCATGGCGATGCCGTCGTCGACGGCGATGGTGTTGAACTCGCGCCCCACCCCGCCGGCCTCGGCGACCGCGTCCGCGACCAGGCCACCCATGTCCTTGAGGTGGACGTGACCCGGGACGAACTGGGTGAAACTGTTGGCGATGGCGACGATCGGCTTGCCGAAATCGTCGTCGGTCATCCCGGTGGCCCGCCAGAGGGCCCGGGCGCCGGCCATCGTCCGACCGTGGGTGGAGGTCTTCGACCGCAGCTCAGGCATGCGTACCAGCATGACACCGTGGCCGGACCGGCGGCCCGGCCACGTACGCCGTGTCCCAACAGATGCACACCCGGTCCCCCACGGGTAGCGCTCATCCGGCACTCTTGACGGCGTGCACTTCCCCCCGGGCATGGTCGCGGTCGCGGCGCTGAGCGGGCTCGTCGCCGCATCGGCCGCCGTGCTTCTGACCGTGGTCGCGCGGCGGCGTTCCGGCCCCCGGCGGCAGGCGCACCTGCTGCTCGCGGTGGCCGCCGGGATCGCCCTGCTCAGCCTGCTGGCCGGGGTGGCGGCCGTGCTCGCCGCGCACGACCACTGGGCGCACGAGCAGGGTCAGCGCACCGGCTGGGCCACCCTCGTGGCGATCGGCACGGCGGTGAGCGGGTTGGCCTTCTCCGGCGGCCTTCTCCGCCTGCCGGGAGTGGCCGCCACCGCGGCCGGGACCGCCCGGCTCGCCCTGGACGGCCTCGTCATGGCCACGGCGCTGTGGTTCGTCGGTTGGGTGCTCTTCTCCGAGCCCACTCGGCTGCTCGGCGCCGCCACCCCGATGGCCTGTCCGGCGATCCTGCTGGCCACGGTGAGTGCCGCGCTCGGCGCCGGGCTCGCCGTGATCGTGATCTTCCGGGCCGCCACCCCGCGCTGGCGGCTGACCACACTCGGCGTCGGCATCAGTCTGGTGACCTGCGGCGGGTTGGGTCTCGCCGCCGGGCTCTGCCAGGCCGGGCCGACCATGGCGCTGACCGGTGCCACGATGCTGGCCGCCGGCCTGCTGACCACCGCACTCGCGGTGCACCGGGCCGACCGGCCCGGCCAGGTCGAGTTGGACCTCGTCGGTCGCGACGGTGAGTACGCGGTCGCCCCGATGCTGGCGATGGCCGCCTCGGCGATGTACCACCTCAGCCAGGACGGGCGTTTCACCGCGCCCGGCATCGTGGCCGGCAGCGTGGAGGGCTTCGCCCTGGTGGCCCGGCAGTACCTCAGCCTCAAGGACGTCCGCGGCTACGCCAGCCGGCTGGCCGAGCGGGAGGCGCACTTCCGCGAGCTGGCGCACACCGATCCGCTGACCACGCTGGCCAACAGGCGCGGGCTGCTGCGTGCGCTCCATCAGGCTGCGGCGGCGGGTGCCCCGTGCGTGCTGCTCGGGCTGGATCTCGACGGCTTCAAGAACGTCAACGACATGCGCGGCCACGACGTCGGTGACGCCGTGCTGGCCGAGGTGGGCCGGCGGCTGCGCGGCAACCTGCGCCCCGGCGACGTGGCGGCCCGCCTCGGCGGCGACGAGTTCGCCGTCATCATGCCGGGTCGGCCGGAGGACGCGGACCGCGTCGCCGAGCGTCTGCTCGGGGTGCTCAACCGCCCGTACGACCAGCCGGACGGCCCGGTCTTCCTGTCGGTGAGCATCGGCGTGGCCGGCTGGGCCGGCGTGCCGGACGTGGAGCTGTTGCTGCGCCATGCCGACCTGGCGCTGCGCTACGCCAAGCAGCGGGGCAAGAACCGCATCGAGCGGTACGACGCCGCGTACGACAAGTTGCTGCGCCGGCGCACCACGCTGGAGCACGAGATGCGCGGGGCGATCGAGCGCGACGAGCTGCGGCTGGCCTTCCAGCCGGTGGCCTCGCTGCCCTCGGTGCGGCCGGTCGGCGCCGAGGCGCTGCTCCGCTGGCACCACCCCGAGCTGGGCAACGTCCGTCCGGACGAGTTCATCCCGCTGGCCGAGGAGTGCGGGATGATCGCCACTCTCGGCGCCTGGGTGCTGCATCAGGCCTGCTACCAGCTCTCCCGCTGGCTCGCCGACGGGCACGACGTCTGGGTCTCGGTGAACGTCTCCCCACGCGAGCTGCACGCCCCGGAGTACGTGGTCCAGGTCGCCGAGGCGCTGCGCGCCCACCACGTGCCGCCGCAGCGGCTGGTGCTGGAGGTCACCGAGCACGCGGTGGCCACCGACCTGGACGAGTTGATCCGGCGGCTGACCGCGCTGCGGCTGACCGGCGTACGGATCGCACTGGACGACTTCGGCGCCGGCTACTCCTCGTTGGGGCAGCTACGTCGACTGCCCATCGACATCCTGAAGATCGACCACAGCCTGGTCGCCGAGCACGAGCCGGTTCGGCCGGTCGGCCAGGACGGGCCCGCGTTCGCGCCGATGGTCGACATCGTCATGCGACTGGGCCACCAGTTGGGGCTCGAGGTGATCGCCGAGGGGGTGACCACGCCGACCGAGTTGGCCGCGGTGGTCGCCGCCGGTTGCCGGTTCGGCCAGGGCGCGTTGTTCGGTTGGGGGGTGCCGGCCGAGCACCTGGAGGCGATGTTGGAGGCGGCCACCTCACCGGGTGCCCGGCCCGCCCCGCTGCCCACGCCGCGTCGGATTCCGAGCGGGTCCGGGCAGGTCATGCCGGCTGCGGAGGGCGTGTCACCGGCCGCCGCGCCGTCCACCGTTAACCAACATGTGGGATCAGTTGACTCATCGCGTGAGATGCGTCAGGCTTAGCCGCATGTCGTCGTACCGGTCTCTGCGAGTACTTACCTGAGCGCACTCTCCCTCACCGAGAGTGCGCTGGCCCCGTGCATCTGCACGAGGGCCGTTTTTATTGCCAAACCCCAGCCACTCCAGCCGGAGGCCTGAACCGCCATGACGAGACCCACGCCCGAGACCCTCGCCCACACCGCCCGGCGGGCCCGCGCCACCGCCGAGCCGGCCGGTGACGTCGACCCCGCCACCGCCCGCGCCGCCGCCACCCCGGTCGTCCCGGCGGTACGGACACCCGCTCCGGCCCAGGTCTCCGGTGCCGGTTCGCTCGTGCGGTCCCTGGAAGCGCTCGACGTCGACGTCGTCTTCGGCATCCCGGGCGGGGCGATCCTGCCGGCGTACGACCCGCTCTACGACTCCACGGTCCGGCACATCCTGGTCCGCCACGAGCAGGGCGCCGGGCACGCGGCGACCGGGTACGCGCAGGCCACCGGCAAGGTCGGCGTCTGCATGGCCACCTCCGGCCCGGGCGCCACCAACCTCGTCACCCCGATCGCCGACGCCTACATGGACTCGGTGGCGATGGTGGCGATCACGGGTCAGGTGGCTCGCCCGTCGATCGGCACCGACGCCTTCCAGGAGGCGGACATCCAGGGCATCACCCTGCCGATCACCAAGCACAACTTCCTCGTCCAGAGCGCCGAAGAGATCCCGCAGGTGCTGGCCGAGGCGTTCCACCTGGCCAGCAGCGGCCGCCCCGGTCCGGTGCTGGTCGACATCCCCAAGGACGTGCTCCAGGCGCCGACCACCTTCGTCTGGCCGCCCACCCTGGACCTGCCCGGTTACCGGCCCACCCTGCACCCGCACGGCAAGCAGATCCGCGAGGCGGCCCGGCTGATGACCGCGGCCCGTCGGCCGGTGCTCTACGTCGGTGGCGGGGTGCTCAAGGCCGGTGCCACCGACGGGCTGCGCAAGCTGGCCGAGCTGACCGGCATTCCGGTGGTCACCACGCTGATGGCGCTCGGCGCGTTCCCCGACTCGCACCGGCAACACCTGGGGATGCCCGGCATGCACGGCACCGTCGCCGCGGTCTACGGCCTGCAGAAGGCCGACCTGATCGTCGCGTTGGGTGCACGTTTCGACGATCGGGTCACCGGCCAGCTCGACTCGTTCGCCCCGGACGCGGCGGTGGTGCACGCCGACATCGACCCCGCCGAGATCGGCAAGAACCGGCACGCGGACGTGCCGATCGTGGGTGATGCCCGACACGTCATCGACGAGCTGATCGCCGCGGTGAGTGTCGAGCGGGCGGCGGGGCACGAGGTGGCCCTGGGCGACTGGTGGGCACAGCTGGACGACCTGCGTAACCGTTACCCGCTGGGCTACGAGGAGCCGGCCGACGGCACGCTCTCCCCGCAGTTCGTGATCAAGCGGCTGGGCGAGATCGCCGGCCCGGACACGATCTTCGTGGCCGGGGTGGGCCAGCACCAGATGTGGGCCTCCCAGTTCATCTCGTACGAGAAGCCGTACACCTGGTTGAACTCCGGCGGGCTCGGCACGATGGGCTACGCGGTGCCGGCGGCGATGGGCGCCAAGGTCGGCAAGCCGGACACCGTCGTGTGGGCGGTGGACGGCGACGGCTGTTTCCAGATGACCAACCAGGAGCTGGCCACCTGCGCGCTGGAGGGGATCCCGGTCAAGATCGCCGTGATCAACAACGGCAACCTCGGCATGGTCCGCCAGTGGCAGACGCTGTTCTACAACGAGCGGTACTCGAACACCGACCTCGGCACTCACAAGCACCGCATCCCGGACTTCGTCAAGCTCGCCGAGGCGCTGGGATGCGTCGGGCTGCGCTGCGAGAACGCCGAGGATGTGGACGCGACCATCGCCGCCGCCATGGAGATCAACGACGCCCCCGTGGTGATCGACTTCGTGGTCGGTAAGGACGCCATGGTCTGGCCGATGGTCGCCGCCGGCACCAGCAACGACGAGATCATGTTCGCCCGCGGCGTCCGCCCGGCCTTCGACGAGGATGACATCTGACCATGAGTGAGCACAGCGAACGAATCAGCGGTCAGGTCATGACCGAGCGAAGCGAGGTCGTGGCATGACCATGCACACCCTGTCCGTGCTGGTGGAGAACAAGCCCGGTGTGTTGGCCCGGGTCTCCGGCCTGTTCTCCCGGCGCGGGTTCAACATCGACAGCCTCGCCGTCGGCGAGACCGAGAACCCGGACGTCTCCCGGATCACCATCGTGGTCAACGCGGAGTCATCCCCCCTGGAGCAGGTCACCAAGCAGCTCAACAAGCTGGTCAACGTGCTCAAGATCGTCGAGCTGGACCCGCAGGTCTCGGTCGCCCGGGAGTTGCTACTGGTGAAGGTCCGCGCCGACCGGTCGGCCCGCACCCAGGTCCTGGAGACGGTCAACCTGTTCCGCGCCCGGGTGGTCGACGTGGCACCGGACACGCTGACCATCGAAGCCACCGGCACGCCGGACAAGCTCGACGCGCTGCTGCGCGACCTCGAGCCCTTCGGCATCAAGGAGATGGTCCAGTCCGGGCTGGTGGCGATCGGGCGCGGCTCGCGTTCGATCACCGCCGGTCCCGCGCTCCGGGCCGCCTGAACCGACCCATCCGCACCAACCACGACGGGCCAATCGGGCCGTCGTACCGAAAGGGAAGTTCCATGAGTGTTGAGGTGTACTACGACGACGACGCCGATCTCGGCCTGATCCAGGGCAAGAAGGTCGCGGTGATCGGTTACGGCAGCCAGGGCCACGCACACGCGCTGTCGCTGCGTGACTCCGGCGTCGACGTGGTGATCGGTCTGCCGGAGGGCTCGAAGAGCCGCGCCAAGGCCGAAGAGCAGGGCCTGCGGGTGGTCACGCCGGCGCAGGCGTCCGCCGAGGCCGACGTGATCATGGTGCTCGCCCCGGACACCGCCCAGCGTTCCCTGTACACCGAGTCGATCGCCCCGAACCTCGCCCCGGGCAAGGCGATCTTCTTCGGGCACGGTTTCAACATCCGGTACGGGCTGATCAAGCCGCCGGCCGAGGTGGACGTGGCGATGGTCGCGCCGAAGGGCCCCGGCCACCTGGTCCGTCGGCAGTACGCCGATGGCAAGGGTGTGCCCTGCCTGGTCGCCGTCGAGCAGGACGCCAGCGGCAACGCGTTCGCGCTCGCCCTGGCGTACGCCAAGGGGATCGGCGGCACCCGTGCCGGTGCGATCAAGACCACCTTCACCGAGGAGACCGAGACCGACCTCTTCGGCGAGCAGGCGGTGCTCTGCGGCGGCGCGGCAGCCCTGGTGCAGACCGGCTTCGAGGTGCTCACCGAGGCGGGCTACGCCCCGGAGGTGGCCTACTTCGAGTGCCTGCACGAGCTGAAGCTGATCGTCGACCTCATGTACGAGGGCGGCATCGCCAAGATGCGCTACAGCATCTCCGACACCGCCGAGTACGGCGACCTCTCCCGTGGCCCGCGGATCATCGACTCCCGCGTCAAGGACGAGATGCGCAAGATCCTTGGGGAGATCCAGTCGGGCGAGTTCGCCCGGGAGTGGGTGGCCGAGGACGAGGCGGGCCGGCCCAACTTCACCAAGTGGCAGGCCGAGGGCGCCGCGCACCCGATCGAGGAGACCGGCAAGAAGCTGCGCGGCATGATGAGCTGGGTCGACCGCCCGATCACCGAGACCGCCTGACGTCTCCACCGGGCTGTCCGGCCACTCCCGGCCGACCGACGGTTCATCGACGGCCGGCGATCCAGCGCTCTCCCCAGCGCGGGTCGCCGGCCGTCGGCCGCGGCGCTCCTCCGCACTGCGTCAACGGCCGTCGGCCGTGGCGCTCCTCCGCAGTGCGTCAACGGCCTTCGATCGCCTCGGCCTCACCCGCTGCCCAGGCCGCCTCTTCGTATCGGCCGAGGCCCTTGAGAATGCCGGCCAGCGTACGCAGCGCGACGATCAACCGTTGCTGGTGACGGACGGGATCGTGGTCGGCCAGCCAACGGTAGTGCCTGACCGCATCCTGAGCGGCCGTCACGGCCGCCTCCGGTTCGCCGAGCCCTGCGTGACACCTGGCGATCACGAACAACAGTCCGCCCAGCGTCGGCCGTAATCGCCGTGGCTCCCAACGGGCAAAGAAGGTCAGGTCCTCGCGGACGTCCGCTGTCAGCGTCAGGGCCTCGGCCCACCGTCCCGCGGTGGCGAGGGAATCGGCCAGCCCTGCCACCGCGTCAGTCCGGGCGGGCCAGTACTTGAGCCGTGTCCAGCCGGAGAGCTGCCGAAAGATCTCGACCGCCTCCTCGCGGGCGGCCAGCGCCTCGGCCGGCGCGTCCAGCACCGAATGGCAGTGACCGAGCACGGTGAGCGACCGCGCCAAGGAGATCTGCTCGTGGACGCCGAGTGGCGCGCAACGTAACCATGTCTCCCGGGCCTGCTCGGCAAGCGGGAGTGCGTCCCGGGAAGCGTGGGGGCAGAGTTGACCGGCCATCATCAGCCTGGCAGCGGCCAGGACGACCAGCCCGTCCCGGCCGGTCACGTCCTCGACGTACCCGATCGCCTCCCGGCCCTGCTCAAGGGCAGAGGACAGGGTGCGGTCATCGGGGACCGAGGCCTGCGCGACGAGCGCCCGCGCGAGCCCCACCTCGTGCCGGCCTGGCTGGTCCTGGATCAGCCGCCGATAGAGCGCGACCGCCTCGTCGGCTGCGGCGGTGCGGCGGAGCACGAAGCTGCGGCGGATCTTCACCTGTTGGGACCGGGTGACCAACGCCTCGGCCAGCCCGGGGCCGAACCGGTCGACGTCGAGGTGGGCGAGGCGGCGGCGCAGCGCGATGCGAACAGCGAGCGACATGGCGCCTCCTGTCCGAGCGGGGGTGCTGCGTCCGTTGTAGGCGAGCGAGGCAAGAGTGAACGGGAGGTGGCCGTCGCCCGACGCGGCGTGTGAGGGCCCTCACCCCATTGACCGGAACATGCCGACGAGCGAGCCCCTACGATCGCCTGTAGGTGCGTAGCCGGCACCTGACGGCCACGGCACGGATCAGCGCAGGGCGCAGTGACGCACCTTGTCGCCCCGGCCGATCGCAAACACGACGTCTACGAGGACCGATGAATCCTGTCGTACTGATCGCCGAAGAACTCGCTCCCGCCGCCATCGACGTGCTCGCCCACGACTTCGACGTTCGTCATGTCGACGGCACCGACCGTCCGGCCCTGCTCTCGGCGCTCTCCGAGGCCGACGCTGTCATCGTGCGCAGCGCGACGCAGATCGACGCCGAGGCGGTCGCCGCCGCGCCGCGACTCAAGGTGGTCGCCCGGGCCGGCGTCGGGCTGGACAACGTCGAGGTGCCGGCCGCCACGGCGCGGGGCGTCATGGTCGTCAACGCCCCCACCTCCAACATCGTCTCCGCGGCCGAGCAGGCCGTCGCGCTGCTCCTCGCCGTGGCCCGCAACACCGCCAGCGCCAGCTCCGCGCTGAAGGCGGGGGAGTGGAAGCGGTCGAAGTACACCGGCGTCGAGGTGCAGGGCAAGACCGTCGGCGTGGTCGGGCTCGGCCGCATCGGGGTGCTCTTCGCGTCTCGAATCGCCGCCTTCGGCACCCGGCTGATCGCGTACGACCCGTACATCCAGCCGGCCCGCGCGGCGCAGCTCGGCGTACGCCTGGTGGGCTTGGAGGAGCTGCTGCGGGAGAGCGACTTCATCTCCATCCACCTGCCGAAGACCCCGGAGACCGTGGGCCTGATCGGTGAGAAGGAGCTGGCGATCGTCAAGCCCGGCGTCCGCATCGTCAACGCCGCCCGTGGTGGCCTGGTCGACGAGCAGGCGCTCGCCGACGCGATCGCCGAGGGTCGGGTCGGCGGCGCCGGCATCGACGTGTACTCCAAGGAGCCGTGCACCTCGTCGCCACTGTTCGCCTTCGACAACGTGGTGGCGACTCCGCACCTGGGTGCCTCCACGCACGAGGCGCAGGACAAGGCCGGCCTGGCGGTGGCCAAGAGCGTGAAGCTGGCGCTGCAGGGCGAGTTCGTCCCGGACGCGGTCAACGTGCAGGCCGGTGGCGTGGTCGCCGAGGACGTCCGGCCGCTGCTCCCGTTGGCCGAGAAGCTCGGCCGCGCGTTCACCGCCGTCGCGGGCGGGATCGCCGCCAGCGTCACGGTCGAGGTCCGCGGCCAGATCGTCAACCACGATGTCTCGGTGCTCAAGCTCGCCGCCACCAAGGGCCTGTTCAGCTCGGTGGTCGAGGAGCAGGTCACCTACGTCAACGCGCCGCACCTGGCGGCCGAGCGCGGCGTCGAGGTCACCCTGGCCAGCCTGGCCGAGACGGCGGAGCACCCCACCCTGGTCACGGTGCGCGGCGCGCTGCCGGACGGTCGGACGGTCAGTGTCGCCGGCACGGTCACCCACACGGGCACCCGGGACGTCATCAAGCTGACCGAAGTGGACGGTTTCGACGTGGAGATCGGCGCGGAGGGCATTCTGCTCTTCCTGCGCTACGTCGACCGGCCCGGCGTCGTCGGCACGGTGGGCACCCTGCTCGGCGAGGCGGGCATCAACATCGCCGCCATGCAGGTGGCGCGGCGGGAGGCGGGCGGCGAGACGTTGATGACGCTCACCGTCGACCAGGCGCTCGGCGCCGACCTGCTGACCTCGGCGGCCGACTCGATCGGCGCGACGGCGGCCAGCGCCGCGGATCTGCGCGACGAGTAGTCCCACGGCAGCACCACGGGGGGCCCGGCGATCCGCCGGGCCCCTTTGGCATACCCGGGGCGGAGTGTCCGTGCTGCCCGGGTCGGGTCAGCCGGGCAGCCGCGCCGGAGGCGGATAGACCGAGCCGTCCTGCGGGTCGAACAGCATCAGCCCGTGCTCACCGGCCAGCCGCTCGATGTCCAAGAGCACCTGGTCCGCACAGGTCGGGTGCAGGTTCAGCTCGACATGGTCGTGCGCGGCGTGCAACGGCGCCACCGCCCACGGGCTGTCCGGGCCGGGGTGCCGGTCCGGGTACGAGGCGGTGATCGCTCGGTAGAAGCTGACCACCCGTGGGTCCGGGTAACGGTCCACGTGCTGCCCCTGCCGGCAACCCTTGACCGCTGCCCGCACGTCCTCGGGCGTCGCCCCGTCCGCCAGGGCCCACACACTCAGATCGAAACTCACGGCGGACAGCGTGCCACTCAGCGTTCACCATGTCGAAACTGCCTCGCCCCAGGCCAATCACCGACCTGCGATCCTCCGACCAAGACGGTCCGCTGTGGAGACTCTTGCGTCGAGTTGCGTCGATTCGCTAGCGTACGGACTGCGGTCACTGGCCGAGTTCGCGGCGTCGGCCCGTCTTCGGGTGACGCGGTCGACGTCCGGCGCGACCGGTCCGCACCCCTCGGTTGCGCAAGCCACGCGCACTCGTCGCTGACCGGCCCCCACGGTCGTTGCCGAGACTGTGGGGGCCGATCGCGCCCCCGCCCCCGCCCGCCGCGCCCCGCCCCCGCCCGCCGCGCCCCGCGCCGCCCCGGCCGCGTCGATCTAGGGCGTATCGCCGTGTATTGAGATCCACCAGCGAGGATTTTCCCTAGATCGACGGGGGAGCCGCTCAGCGATCGACGGGGGGAGCCGCTCGGCGATCGACGGGGGGGAGCCGCTCGGCGATCGACGGAGAAGCCCTCGCTCAGCGCCGGTGGGCGAAGAGCGCGCGGTATTCGGAGCCGGCTCGGAACCACGCCAGCCCGGTGGGGCCGGCGGCGTACAGCGCGGTGGCGTAGGCGTCGGCGATCGCCAGATCGGGGCCGACGACGGTGGCTGCGATCATCTGGTCCGCCACCTCGCCGGTGTGCGGGTCCACCACGTGCCCCTGCCGGCCGGTCACCCCCGAGGTGCCGACCGCGCCGGCGGTCATTTCCAGCACCAGCGGCGCGCGTTCCGGCGCGGTGGGATGGTGCACCGCCACGCGCCAGGGCCCGCCGTGCGGTGCGTGACCGCGCACCACCAGATCGGCGCCGGCGAGCACGGCGTAGTCGTGGATGCCGGCAGCGCGCAACCGCGCCGCGACCCGTTCCACCGCCCAGCCGCCGAGCAGGCCGCCCGGGTCGAAGCCGCCGGGCACCGCCCACGCGTCGAACCACCCGTCGGTGGCGGCGCGCATCGCGGCGCAACGATCCACCAGGTCGGCCAGCGGGGGGTACGAGTCCGGGCTGATCTCGCCTCGGCGCAGCTTGGAGACCAGGCTCTCCGGCCGGTTCGGCCCGTACGTGAGGTCGATGGCGCGCAGTTCCGCGACGCTGTCGCGCAGCGCCTCGCCGACGCCCCGACGGCCGAGCCTCTCGGGAGCGTTGATGATCAGGGTGTACTCGGCGGTCGCGGTGCGGACGGTGTGCTGCACGGCGATCCGGCCCTGGGCGGCGTCGGCCGGGTCGATCCGGTTCCGATGGGTGCCGAGCCGCAGGTCCGGCCGACGGTTCCGGAAGACCGACGGATCCGGCCAGCGGGTCCGCGGCTGCTCGTCGATGCGCATGGCATCTGCCCCCTCGCACGTGGTGCCGCGACGTCGCAACACCGTGTCGCAGGCCCCCGTGACCCGCTGACCCCCACGCTAGGCAGCGGAGATGACCGCCCCATGAGTCCCACCTGAGAGGGTGCTGTGTATTTGCATCCCAAATTCTGGAAGCTTCGTACCGGAAAGCGGGATGGCGACGTACCGTGGCCCCGACGGGGCAGTCGAGCAGAGGAGTGCGGGCGTGGCACGGATCGCGGTGGTGGCCGGTGACGGCATCGGGCCCGAGGTGGTCGCGCAGGCCCGCAAGGTCATCGACGCCGTGCTGCCCGGTGTGCAGGCCACCGAGTACGACCTCGGCGCCGCCCGCTGGCACCGTACCGGAGAGGTCCTGCCCGACTCGGTGCTGGCCGAGCTCGCCGAGCACGACGCGATCCTGCTGGGCGCGGTCGGTGACCCGACGGTGCCGCCGGGGGTGCTCGAGCGGGGACTGCTGCTCAAGCTCCGATTCGCCTTCGACCAGTACGTCAATCTGCGCCCGTCCCGCCTCTGGCCCGGGGTGGCCGGCCCGCTGAGCAGCGTGAAGCCCGGCGAGGTCGATCTGGTGGTGGTGCGCGAGGGCACCGAGGGGCTCTACGCCGGGGCCGGCGGTTCGCTGCACCGGGACACCCCCGCCGAGGTCGCCACCGAGGAGAGCCTGAACACCCGGCACGGCGTCGAGCGGGTGATCCGCGACGCGTTCGCCCGGGCCGGTCGCCGGGAGCGGCGCAAGGTCACCCTGGTGCACAAGACCAACGTGCTCACCCACGCCGGGTCGCTCTGGGCCCGCACCTTCGACGCGGTCGCCGCCGAGCACCCGGACATCGCCACCGAGTACCAGCACGTCGACGCCGCCGCGATGTTCCTGGTCACCCAGCCGCAGCGCTACGACGTGGTGGTCACCGACAATCTGTTCGGCGACATCCTCACCGACATCGCCGCCGCGATCACCGGTGGCATCGGGCTGGCCGCCAGCGGCTGCATCAACCCCGAGGGGGCGTACCCCTCGATGTTCGAGCCGGTGCACGGCTCGGCTCCGGACATCGCCGGGCAGGGCGTCGCCGACCCGGTCGCCGCGGTGCTCTCCGCCGCGCTGCTACTGGAGCAGCTCGGGCATGCCGAGGCCGCGGCCCGGGTCAACGCGGCGGTCGCCGCCGAGCTGGCCGGCCGGACCCCGGGCGTGGCGCTGCGCACCGCCGAGGTCGGCGACCGGCTCGCCGCCCACGCCGTAGCCTGACCGCCCCGGGCCCTTGGTGGCGCTCGGGTCGGTCCGGCGTGCCATCCGTGCCCGCTGCCAGCACCGACCGGCGCTACCTCTGAACGAGCGTTCGGGGTAGGTTTCTGACACAGCCATGTCGGTGTGCGATCCCGCATGCCGTTGTCCCGCAGGGAGGTCAGCGCGATGAGCGGTGGTGACAAGCTCGACTTCGAGATCCGTCCGAATCCCGCGCCGGTATCCGTCGCCGATCGGGCAACTCTGCTGACCAATCCCGGGTTCGGCCGGGTCTTCACCGACCACATGGTCACCGTCCGGTACGCCGACGGCAAGGGCTGGTACGACGCCCGGGTGGAGGCGCGTGGCCCGATTCCGATGGACCCGGCCAGCGCGGTGCTGCACTACGCGCAGGAGATCTTCGAGGGGTTGAAGGCGTACCGGACGGCCGACGGTGGCGTGACGATGTTCCGGCCGGACGCCAACGCCGCCCGGTTCGCCGACTCGGCGCAGCGGATGGCGATGCCGGCGCTGCCGGCCGATGTCTTCGTCGACTCACTGCACAAGCTCATCGAGATCGACCGCGACTGGATTCCCACCGGCGAGGACGGCAGCCTCTACCTGCGGCCGTTCATGTTCGCCAGCGAGGTGTTCCTCGGCGTCCGGCCAGCCAACGAATACCTCTACCTGGTGATCGCGTCGCCGGTCGGGGCGTACTTCCCGGGTGGGGTCAAGCCGGTCACCGTCTGGGTCTCACCGGATTACACGCGGGCAGCTCCCGGCGGCACCGGCGCGGCCAAGTGCGGTGGCAACTACGCCGCCTCGCTGGCGGCGCAGGCCGAGGCCATCGAGGCCGGCTGTGAGCAGGTGGTCTTCCTCGACGCGGTGGAGCGCCGGTTCGTCGACGAGCTGGGCGGCATGAACGTCTTCTTCGTCTACGACGACAACACGGTGGTCACCCCGCCGCTGACCGGCACGATCCTGCCGGGCATCACCCGGGACGCGGTCATGACGCTGGCCGGCGCGGCCGGGCACCAGGTCGAGGAGCGGCCGGTCACCTTCGCGGACTGGCAGGCCGACGCGGCCAGCGGCCGGCTCCGCGAGGTCTTCGCCTGCGGCACCGCCGCGGTGATCACCCCGATCGGCGGGGTCCGGTTCCCGGACGGCGAGTTCCTGATCGGCGGTGGCGAGCCCGGTCGGGTCACCATGGAGCTGCGCCAGCAGTTGGTCGACATCCAGCGGGGCGTCGCCCCCGACCCGCAGGGCTGGGTCCACCGGGTCTTCTGACACCCACTCCGCCGTCGATCTAGGGCATATCGTCGTGCTCCGAGATCCACTCGCAGCGATATGCCCTAGATCGACGCGCACGGAGGGACGGCGGCTAGTCGAGCAGGTGGTCGCGCAGGGCGGCGAGCTGCTCGTCGGTCACTCCCGCGTGGCGCAGGTAATCCTCGATCGACCCGTGCCCCTCGCGCAGCTCGGCGAGGAAGGTCTGCATCGCCTCGGCGGGCGATGCCAGGAACGGCGCCGGCACGTCCACGCCGTCCGGGTTGGTGGCGGCCAGCCAGGCGCTGTACCGGGCCGACGCCTCGCTGCTCAGCGCGTAGTCCGCGGCGATGTCGGCGTCGTCGACCCCCAGCACCGCGAGGGTCAACGCACAGACGATGCCGGTGCGGTCCTTGCCCGCGACGCAGTGCACCACCACGGGGGCGTTGGCGGCGTCCGCGATCAGCCCGACCGCCTCGGCCAGCCCCGCGGTGCCGGTCTGCGCCAGGTCGGCGTACCGGTCCGCGAGGTAGCGGGCCAGGCTGGTGCCCTCCTCGTGCGGCTGGTCGGTCCACTCGGTGTGGTCCGGGTGGATGTGCCGGTAGGTCAGCCCCTGGTACGCCGGCACCCGGCCGTCCCGGTCCACCTCACTCGGGCGGCGCAGGTCGATGACGGTACGGATGCCGAACGCGGCGAACGCGTCCCGGTCCTGTTCGGTGAGGCGGTGCAGCGAGTCGGAGCGGTAGAGCCGGCCCCGGCGTACGGTGCGGCCGTCGTGGCCGAGGTAGCCACCGGCGTCGCGGAAGTTGAAGGTCGCGGGCAACGAGATCTGTCGGCTGTCGTCGATGGCGTCCACGCTGACACGGTAACGGCCGGCAGGGCTGTCAGCCCCACCGGCCGTCAGTCCCGTTCGGTCAGCGGGCGGTGCCGGGCGGCAGCGCGCCGTACGTCTCGTCGTAGTAGCCGCCCAGCTGGTCCCGGTAGGCCGGGTCGCTGTGGCTGGCCTCGTCGTACTCCGGGGCGGCCTTGATCTGGTCGCGGGTGCGGTCGATGGAGACCGTGCGGTCGTCGTGGTTGACCTGGTTCACGGTGCCGGCCGGCAGCATCACCTTCTTGCCGAAGACCCACGGGCCGGTGTCCACCACCAGGTAGCTGCCGTCCACCTCGTGACTGGCGCTGTCGATCTTGCCGATCCCGCCGTCGGTGGCCTCGACCTTGTAGCCGACCAGATCGGCGTCGGCCACCCCGGCCTGGTCCCGGTAGCGCCAGGGGTCGAAGGCGCCGGCGGGCGCGCCGCCGGCCACGGCACCCTGGTCGCCGCCGCGCAGCGGGTCCGGCCCGGCGTGGGTGGCGTGTGGGTCGATCCTGTCCATGCCGTTCACTCCTGCCTGTCGCCGGTCGTCCCGGCGTCGTGGGTGCGTCCCCGCAGGAGCTACCCGGCGGGCGGGGGCCGGAAACAGTGGGGCGTACCGGATCAGGCCAGTGCGGCCTCGGCGTCCAGGGTGACCGCCGCGGCGTGCACCACGGCGGAGATCCGCAGCGCCTCCAGCACCTGCTCGCGAGTGAAGCCGAGGCCGCGCAACGCCGTCTCGTGCGACTCCAGGCAGGCACCGCAGCCGATGATCGCCGACACGCCGAGGCACCAGAGCTTGACGTCGCCCTTGTGCACGCCGGGCCGGGCGACGATCCGCATCCGCAGTCGGGCCGGCATCGAGGCGTACCGCTCGTCACCGATGAGGTGCGTGGCCCGGTGGTAGACGTTGGTCATCGCCATGGTGGCCGCCGCCGCCTTGGCCGCCTCGATGCCCTCCGGTGTGAGGTGCCCGGAAGCCTCGGCCGCGATCTCCCGCAGGACCATCGGATTGCGGGCGGCCACCGCACCGGCCAGCGCGGTGCCCCAGGCCTGCACGGGATTGAGCGCCGTGGTGGTGGCAATCGAGCCCAGGTTGAGCGTGATGTCCGCGGCGTACCCCGGCAGGGCCGCCTTGATCGCGTCCAGGCCCATGGTCCTCCTTGCGAGTTACGGAACGGCGGGCGCCATCCCGCCATGTGGATTGTTCCTCCCAAAACCAGGGGAGGGGTGGCAGAGTGACGAGCGTGACCAGCACCGCCCTGATTATTGCGACCTAGCGCGCCGGCCCCCCTCCGCCGAGCGCGCAGACCTCCCGCATCCGCGGGAGGTCTTTTTGTTGCTCCGAGAAAGGATCCTGATGACGTTCCAGGTCTTCGACACGACCTTGCGCGACGGCGCCCAGCGCGAGGGGCTCACCTACTCGGTGATCGACAAGCTGGCGGTGGCCCGGCTGCTCGACGAGTTCGGCGTCGGCTTCATCGAGGGCGGCTGGCCGGGCGCGGTGCCCAAGGACACCGAGTTCTTCCGCCGGGCACGTACCGAGCTGGACCTCCGGCACGCCGTGCTGGTCGCCTTCGGGGCCACCCGCAAGGCCGGTGTCGCCGTCGCCGACGACCCACAGGTGCGCGGCCTGCTGGACGCCGAGACCCCGGCGGTGGCGCTGGTCGCCAAGGCCGACATCCGGCACGTCGAGCGTGCGCTGCGCACCACCGGCGCGGAGAACCTGGCGATGATCCACGACACCGTCAGCCACCTGGTCCGCGAGGGCCGCCGGGTCTTCGTCGACGGCGAACACTTCTTCGACGGCTACCGCCACGACCCCGCGTACGGCGCGGCCGTGGTGCAGACCGCGCTGGCCGCCGGCGCCGAGCGGATGGTGCTCTGCGACACCAACGGCGGCATGCTGCCGTCCCGGGTGACCGCCGCGATCGTCGACCTGACCAGTCGGCTCGGCATCGACGCGGGGCTGCTCGGCATCCACGCGCAGAACGACACGGCCTGCGCGGTGGCCAACACGATCGTGGCCGTGGAGGCGGGCGTCCGCCACGTGCAGGGCACCGCCAACGGGTACGGCGAGCGCCCCGGCAACGCCGACCTCTTCGCGGTCGTCGCCAACCTCCAACTCAAGCTGGGCATGCCCGTCCTACCGGACGGCTGCCTGGAACAGATGGTGCGGGTCTCGCACGCCATCGCCGAGATCGCCAACATCGCCCCCGACACCCACCAGGCGTACGCCGGGGCCGCCGCCTTCGCCCACAAGGCGGGGCTGCACGCGAGCGCGATCAAGGTCGACCCGTTGCTCTACAACCACGTGGACCCGTCGGTGGTGGGCAACGACATGCGGATCCTGATCACCGAGATGGCCGGCCGGGCCAGCGTCGAGCTCAAGAGCAAGGAGCTCGGCCTGGATCTGGCCGGCCGTCCGGAGGCCCTGACCCGGGTCACCAACCGGGTCAAGGAGTTGGAGGCCGGCGGCTGGTCCTTCGAGGCGGCGGATGCCTCCTTCGAGCTGCTGGTCCGCTCCGAGCTGCCGGAGGGCCTGCCGGCCCGACCGTTCACCCTGGAGTCGTACCGGGTGCTGGTCGAGCACCGCGAGGACGGCGCGGTCGTCTCCGAAGCCACCGTCAAGATTCGGGTACGCGGCGAGCGGGTGATCGCGACCGCCGAGGGCAACGGCCCGGTCAACGCCCTGGACGAGGCGCTGCGGGTCGGCCTGGCCCGGCACTACCCGCAGCTGCGCGGCTTCGAGCTGGCCGACTACAAGGTGCGCATCCTGGAGGGCAGCCACGGCACCGGGGCGGTCACCCGGGTGCTGCTCGAGACGGGCGACGGCGCCGGCCGCGACTGGACCACGGTGGGCGTGCACCCCAACGTGGTCGAAGCGAGCTGGCACGCCCTGGTGGACGCGCTCACCTATGGCCTGGCCCCGGCCCCCGCGCAATCCTGATCCCCACCGTGGAGTGGGGGGTCACGGGGTGGGGAGGGTGAGGGTGGCCAGGACGGGGCGGTGATCGGTTGCGGGGAGGGTCAGCACTCGCACGGTTCGCACGGCGATGCGGTGGTCGACCAGCACGTGGTCGATGGTGACCGGTGGGATCAGGTCTCCGTCGTACGGGCCCCAGGTGCCGGTCAGCCCCTCCCCGGTGGCGTCGGCGGCGTCGACGTAGCCGGTGCGCAGCAGGGCCCGCAGCGGGCTGTGGTCCAGGGTGGAGTTGAAGTCTCCGGCGAGGATCCGCAGGCCGCCGTCCGGGGTGGCCGGTGGCTGGGCGATCAGGTCGGCCCGCCAGGCGCCGACCTGATCCAGCGCGTACGGGGCGGCGGGGTGGGCGGACTCGACGCGGACCGATGGCCCGCCGGGGACGGTCAGGGTCCCGTACGCCTGACTGAAGCCCCAGCCGCCGCGGTTCTGCCGGATGCCGGCGTCGGTGATCGGCCACCGCGAGTAGAGGCCGGAGCCGGGCGTGCCGACCTGCGCGTTGAGCTGTCGGTGGGGCAGTAGCCGGTCGAGGCCGAGCCGGTCCAGGGCGGCCTGTGCGTCGGGGGTGAACTCCTGCACGGTGAGCACGTCGACCCGGTGTCGGCGGACCAGTTCGACGAGCGTCCGCGCGTCGGCGGCGCCGGCGAGCAGGTTGGCCGTGAGCAGTCGGACGGTCGGGCCGGCCGCCGCCGGTTGTGGGGCGGCCAGCGCCCGGGGTGCGACCAGACCGACCAGCGCTACCGCGGCCAGTGCCGCGACGGCCGCCGGCCACCAGCGCCGCAGGGCGAGGGTGAGGGCCAGGGCCACCACACTCCATCCCGCGACGTACGGGGTGAAGGCGAGCGCCTGCACCAGTGGCCCACGGTCGAGGCCGGCGAGTCGGACGGCCGCCCAGGCGGCTGTCGGTGCGACCGTCAACCAGCAGAGCGCCGTCCCGATGCGGGCCCACCGGGGTCGGGTCGGCGTGTCCGCAGGGGCGGGTGGAGCGTCGACGATCATGGCGATCAGCCTAGCGGGCTGCGCCCATCACCATTTCATGAATGGTGATGGGCTCACTTTTCACTATTGCTCTGACGGCTGACCGACAGCTCGATAATGCGAGATCAACTATTGACGGTGAGCTTTTTGCGGTGCTACGTTCCACCTGGCTCCAACGACGCAACTCTGGGTAGTAATCCCAGCTCAGACCGGATGTGGTTGTGAAGAAATTGAAACTCACCAGTTGTGCGTGAGAGACCTTCCTCCGGTTCCTTTGTCGTCGTCGAATTATTCAGAGGCAGTTATCCGTCCCGCCCCGCGGGTCGGCCGAATTCGCACGGTCACACAAGGGGGACCTGTCATGACCACATCTTTCCGACGCAAGGCGGCAGCGGTCACGTTCGCCGTACTGGGGCTCACTCTGGTCGGTGGGGGGATCGCCGTCGCTCAGCCGTCGGCGAAGGCGCCGCAGGAGGCCGTCCAGCCCACGGGCCGCGGCGCGGACACTCAGCCACCGGTGACGGCCGAGTCGGCGCGTAAGGCGCAGGCCGCGCTGAAGGCCAACGGAGCGACCCCGCTGGTCGCCACCAACGTCTACACCGTCGTCAACGGCAACGGCACCAAGGCCCGCGGCGTCGGCACCGTGCTCAAGTACGGCGTCGGCCAGTACGAGGTGCAGTTCGGCTACACGGTCTCGGCCGGGGCCTTCCTGGCCACCATCTCGCGGGCCGACGCGTGCTGCATCCCGCCGGCCGGCGAGGTCTCGGTGGCGCCGCGGCTGAGCACGCCCAACGCGGTCTTCGTCCAGACCCGCAACTCGGCCGGAGCCCCGGCCGACCTGGGCTTCACCCTGCTCACTCACACTCCCTGACCGCACCAGCGACGGCCCCCGCGTTCCGGCGCGGGGGCCGGTCCGTGCCCTTCGGCGCCAGGCGGCGCCACTCGTCACCGATGGGGTGACTCCTGCCCCTGCGGGTTCAGTCGTGCCGGACGCGCACCCGTCGTCCCCCGTACGGGCGGCTGATCCCGGTTCGGGGCCCAAAGGGGCGCTCCGGCACCCACAATCCGACGTTTGCCGGGCCGCCGCCCGGGAAGCAAGCACCGTGACGGACATCTCGGACACCCTGGCCAGCATGCCCAGCCCGGTCGAACCCGAACCGACCGGCGTCGAGCTGGAACAGACCCTCTTCGAGGTCAAACGCGTGATCGTCGGGCAGGATCGGCTCGTCGAGCGCCTGCTCACCGCCCTGGTGGCCAACGGGCACTGCCTCCTGGAGGGCGTACCCGGCGTGGCCAAGACGCTGGCCGCGCAGACCCTCGCCACCGTGGTCGGTGGCACCTTCTCCCGAATCCAGTTCACTCCGGACCTGGTCCCCTCGGACATCGTCGGCACCCGGATCTATCGGGCGTCGAAGGAGACCTTCGACATCGAGCTGGGTCCGATCATGGCCAACCTGGTGCTGGCCGACGAGATCAACCGCGCCCCGGCCAAGGTCCAGTCGGCCCTGCTCGAGGCGATGGCGGAACGGCAGGTCTCCATCGGCGGGCGCAGTTGGCCGGTCCCCACGCCGTTCCTGGTGCTGGCGACCCAGAACCCGATCGAGTCCGAGGGGGTCTACCAACTTCCGGAGGCGCAGCGCGACCGGTTCCTCATGAAGGTGGTGGTGGACTACCCGAGCGACGCCGACGAGCTGGCCATCCTCTACCGGATGAGCACCGACCGGCCGACCCCCCGCCGGGTGCTCGACGCGGAACGCCTCCGGGACCTCCAGGCCCGGGCCGAGCGGGTCTTCGTGCACCACGCGTTGGCCGAGTACGTGGTCCGGCTCATCCTCGCCACCCGCGACCCGGGCCGGTTCGGGCTGCCGGAGATCGCGCCGCTGCTGGCGTACGGAGCGAGTCCCCGGGCCACCCTCGGTCTGGTCGCGGCGGCGCGGGCCCAGGCCTTGCTGCGCGGACGGGAGTACGTGCTGCCCGAGGACGTCCGGGAGTTGGCCGTGGACGTCCTCGCGCACCGGCTGGTGCTCTCCTTCGACGCGGTGGCCGACGGAATCTCCGCCGAGTCGGTGGTCCGCCGGCTGGTCGAGGCCGTACCGCCGCCCCGGCTCGCCACCGCGCATCCGCAGCAGACCCCGGACCTGGCGGCGGCATGAGGCGCACGAGCATCGCGCCGGCGGCCGACCCCGGCCTGGCCGAGCTGGCCCCGGACCAGCGGCTGCGTCGCCTGGAGCTGACCGTCACCCTGCGACTGAACGGGCTGCTGCACGGCCAGTACCGCGGTCTGTTGCCCGGTCCGGGCAGCGAGCCCGCCGGCAGTCGCGAGTACCGGCCGGGCGAGGACGAGGTCCGCCGGATGGACTGGGCGGTCACCGCCCGGACCGCCGTGCCGCACGTCCGACAGGTCGACGCCGACCGCGAGCTGACCACCTGGCTGCTGGTCGACGCGAGCGCCAGCATGGAGTTCGGCACCGCCGAGCTGGACAAGCGGGAGCTGGCCGTGGCCGCGGTGGCGGCGGTCGGGTTCCTGACCGCCGGTGTCGGCAACCGGCTCGGTGCCCAGGTGCTGCGCGCCGACGGGGTACGCCGGTTTCCGGCCCGCAGCGGGCGTACCCATCTGCTCGGTCTGCTGCGCGCGTTGCTGGCGGCCCCGCGCGCCACCGGGCCCGGCGACCAGACCGGGCGCACCGCCCCGGCGCCGGTCGGGCCGCCGGAGCTGGCGGACGGGCTCACCGCGCTGCACCGGTTCGCCAACCGCCGTGGGCTGGTCGTGGTGGTCTCCGACTTCCTCGACGGCCTGCCCGACAACCCGGACCAACCGCCGCCCTGGGAGCGGACCCTGCGCCGGCTGGCCGCCCAGCACCAGGTGCTGGCGATCGAGGTGACCGACCCGCGCGAACTGGAGCTGCCGGACGTCGGCCTGATCACGCTCGTCGACCCGGAGACCGGGCGTCGGCGCGAGGTGTGCACATCGGACCGTCAGCTGCGGGAGCGGTACGCCGAGGCTGCCACCGCCCAGCGCGACCAGATCCACCAGGCGCTGCGCCGCAGTGCGGCCACCCACCTGGCGCTGCGCACCGACCGGGACTGGAGCGTGGACATCGTCCGGCACGTGCACGCCCAGCGCCGACTGGCCGCCGCGCCGGCCGGTGCCCTCCGGGGAGGTGCCGCGTGATCTGGCAGTCGCCGCTGCGGCTCTGGCTGCTGATCGGCGTGCTCGCCCTGGTCGTCGCGTACCTGGTGATGCAGCGGGGACGCAGCCGGTACGCGGTCCGCTTCACCAACCTGCGGCTGCTGGACCGGGTGGCACCGGAGCGGCCGGCCTGGCGCCGACACGTTCCGGCCGGGCTCTTCCTGGCCATGCTGGCGCTGCTCGTGGTCGGCTTCGCCCGCCCCACGGCCGAGGTCAAGGTGCCCCGGGAACGCGCCACGGTGATGGTGGCGGTGGACGTGTCCACCTCGATGCTCGCCACCGATGTGGATCCGGACCGGTTGGCCGCCGCCAAGCAGGCGGCCCGGCGCTTCGTCGAGGGCCTGCCCGACGAGTTCAACGTGGGCCTGGTGGCGTTCGCGGGCAGCGCCGCCGTCCTGGTGCCACCGGGCACCGACCGGAACGCGCTGGACGAGGGGATCGGCCGCCTCGCCGAGGGGATCACCGGGGTGCAGGGCACCGCGATCGGCGAGGCCATCAACACCTCGCTCGGCGCGGTCAAGAGCCTGGACAGCGAGGCCGCGAAGGAACCGCCGCCGGCCCGGATCATCCTGCTCTCCGACGGCGCGAACACCTCCGGAATGGACCCGATGGAGGCGGCCGCGGAGGCGGTGGCGGCGAAGGTGCCGGTGCACGCGATCTCCTTCGGCACACCGTCCGGGTTCGTGGACCGGGGCGGCCGGCCGATCCAGGTGCCGGTCGACGGGCAGACCCTCAAGGCGGTCGCCGACGAGACCGGCGGCATGTTCCACGAGGCCAGCACCACCGAGGAGCTACGCGCCGTCTACGACGACATCGGCAGCTCCGTCGGTTACCGCACCGAGCGGCAGGACGTCTCGGCCCGGTTCATCGGCCTCGGACTGGTTTTCGCGATGGGTGCCGCCGCCGGCTCGATGCGCTGGTTCTCCCGGCTGCCCTGACCCGCCGTACGCAACGGACTTCGACCGTGAGGAGTACGCATGGCAGTGCAGACCGGACTGGGCGAACCGCGCGGTCCCTGGTTCATCTCGCCGGAACTCGGCCCGGACGGGCGTGGCTGGTGGGATCCGGCCGACTCCCGGCGGGACCCCGGTGGGCGACGGCCGGGCCGACTGCTCGCCGCGTTGGCGGTGGTGACGCTCTCCGTGGTCTCGGGCGCCATCGCCGGTGGCGTGGTGGCCAGCCGGGACGACGGTCCGGGTGCGGCCGCGGCGTCCGCCGCCCCGGTTCCGGCGGAGCTGGTCACCGCCGCCGAGCGGACCGTACCCGGCGTGGTGTCGGTGCTCGCCGGTGGCGCGACCGGCGGGTCCGCGACCGGGTCGGGCTTCGCCGTGGACGATCAGCAACACCTCATCACCAACGACCACATCCTGGCCAAGGGGGGTGGTGGGCCGGTGACGGTGGAGTTGCCCGACGGCCGTCGGTTCGCCGCCGAGGTGATCGGCCGGGAGCCCAGCAGCGACCTCGCGGTGCTGAAGGTGCCGCCGTCCGCAGGGCTCGCGCCGTTGCCGCTGGCCAAGCCGGGCGCCACCCGGGTCGGTGAGCCGGTGCTCGCGGTGGGCTCGCCACTGGGTCTGTCCGGCACGGTCACCGCCGGCATCGTCAGCGCGTTGGACCGTCAGGTGCGGTTGGGCAACAACCGGCACACCGCCGTGCAGACCGATGCGTCCATCAACCCCGGCAACTCCGGAGGACCACTGGTCAACGCCCGGGGAGAGGTGGTCGGCGTGAACACCGCGATCGCCACCATCGACGGCAACGGGTCGATCGGCATCGGCTTCGCCATCCCGATCGACCAGGTGCAGCAGACCGCCGACACGATCATCGGCAAGGGCGGCTGAGCTGCCCGAGGGCCCGCTGGCGGCCAGTGGGAACGTCGACACTGTCGGATATCCGGCCAGAGGGCATCGGGCCATGGAAATATCACGCTGAGTATGGATACTGGCGGAGGTGGAGCGTCCTCTCTTCGTGGTTCTCCTGGTGGGGGGCCTGATCATCGGATGTGCAGTGGGGTCGGCGTACACCCGCGCGCGACGCGGGTGGAGTGACTACCAGACCGCCAAAAAATCGATACCGGGTGCGCGTCGGGGCGCCTGGCTGTTGATCCGGGGGGTCGCCACCAAGGCGGCGGTGATCGCGCTGCTGCTGATCGGTGCGGTGGCGTACGCCGCGTCCGGCTCGGACGACGAGACCGCCGGTCCGGCGCCCAGCCCGTCCGCAACGCAGACTGAGGCTCCGCGCCGGTGACCTGCGGGCTGGCGGCGCGGGTTAGCCTCTGGACGTGGACGACGGACTGCGGGTGACCGACCGGTGGGTCGTCCCCGCCGGCGAGCTGCGGGAGCGTTTCTCCCGCTCGTCCGGGCCGGGCGGGCAGGGTGTGAACACCGCCGACTCCCGGGTCGAGCTGAGCTACGACCTGGCCAACTCGCCGGGTGTGCCCGAGTCGGTCCGGTCCCGGGCGCTGGCCCGGCTGGCCAACCGCCTGGTCGACGGGGTGCTGACGATCGCGGCCAGTGAGCACCGGGCCCAGTTGGCCAACCGGGAGGCAGCCCGCGAGCGGATGGCCGCGCTGCTGCGTGAGGCGGCGGCGCCTCCGCCGCCGCCCCGCCGGGCGACCCGCCCCTCCAGGGGTGCGAAGGAGCGCCGGCTGGCCGAGAAGAAGCGCCAGTCCCAGCGCAAACGTGACCGCCGCGTCGACGGGGATTAGCTGGCCTCTCGCCAGGCCCGTACACCGTTCGACTGACAGAATCTGGTATCTGTCAGTCGAACGGTGTACGGTCGCTGGGTAACCCAGGTGAGAGGAAGACCCATGGACACCCGCACCCTCGGCACCACCGGCCCGACCGTCTCCGCGCTCGGGCTCGGCCTGATGGGCATGTCGGACCTCTACGGCGCCGCCGACGAGGCCGAGAGCATCGCCACCATCCACGCCGCGCTCGACGCCGGCGTGACCCTGCTCGACACCGGCGACTTCTACGGGATGGGCCACAACGAGCTGCTGCTGCGCGAGGCGCTGCGCGGCCGCAACCGCGACGACGCCGTGATCAGCGTGAAGTTCGGCGCGCTGCGCGACGCCGAGGGCGGTTGGAACGGCGTCGACGTCCGACCCGCCGCGATCAAGAACTTCCTGGCGTACACCCTGCGGCGGCTGGGCACCGACCACGTCGACATCTACCGCCCCGCGCGGCTCACGCCGGACGTGCCGGTGGAGGACGTGGTGGGCACCATCGCCGAGCTGGTCAAGGCCGGCCACGTCCGGCACATCGGCCTGTCCGAGGTCAGCGCCGAGACGCTGCGCCGGGCGTACGCGGTGCACCCGATCACCGACCTCCAGATCGAGTACTCGTTGATCTCCCGTAGCCCGGAGACCGACATCCTGCCGACGGCCCGCGAGTTGGGCGTCGGGATCACCGCGTACGGGGTGCTCTCCCGTGGCCTGATCAGCGGCCACTGGACGGCGGGACGGGAGACCTCCGGCACCGACTTCCGAAGCCACCTGCCCCGCTTCGCCGGCGCGAACCTGGACCGCAACCTGGCCCTGGTGGACGCACTGCGCACCATCGCCGACGCCCGAGGCGTCACCGTGGCGCAGATCGCCATCGCGTGGGTGGCCGCCCGCGGCGACAACATCGTGCCGCTGGTCGGCGCCCGTCGCCGGGACCGTCTGACCGAGGCCCTGGGCGCCGCGACGGTCACCCTGACCGAGGCGGACCTGGCCGCCATCGAAACCGCCGTGCCGGCCGACGCGGCAGCCGGCAGCCGCTACGACGAGGCGCAGATGGCCATGCTGGACAGCGAGCGGGCATGACCGTCCAGCTTAAGATCTTCATTGATCGCGAGTCGATAAGCTGGGGCGAGGAGTGGCGACAGCGCATTGATTCGGCACTAACCAGCGCCACCTTCCTC
>NZ_JBAKHW010000038.1:0-63275 GCF_036906815.1 Micromonospora sp. CPCC 205539
AAGGACTGCCAGTCCGGGGTATAAATCATAATTGGCACTGGCTTTTCAAGCACCCTGTTGAGTTCTCAAAGAACAACCACACACCGATCAGAAGCCCCACTTCCGTGGAACCCCATCTCGGGGTATTTCGTTCGCGTCCCGCCGCTTGTCTCGCGCCGGGCACTTTTACTACGTTACCTCACCGTCTCGGCCGTGTCAAACCGTGTGTGCCGGTCTGTCATGCTTCGTGCGGGTTGGTCCCGGCGCACTCGCGCAGCAGCGAACCGCTGCGCCAGGTCGTCGGATTTGGCAGGCCGACCGTTGCGGTTTCCCGCAAGCTCGCCCGGTTCCCTGCCGGTCGTGAACCTTACCCGGTCGGTTGCGCTGCACCAAATCCGCCTCGCGGCCGATCCGGCGAGCCCCGCCCGGACCGTGTCCCGCAGGAGCGAACCCCTGCTTGACCCGGTGCCTGCCCGGTTCGGTGCTTCAGGACTTTCGCCCTGTTTTGCCCCGTTCCGCGCTGGCAGAGAGAAAGTTACGCGTTCGCGGGTTTGATCGTCAAATCCGTGGGGAGCGGCCCGCGTCACACTCGCGCTGAGGAGGAGTTTCCGCAGGTCAAGCGGCCGGACTGCCCTCGGACGCCCCTCAGCGGGCCTGGAGGCTGCGGCGAGGCAAGGAGCCGGCGCCTCGGAAAAAGGCTCCGACCCGGCCATCGCCACGGCATCGCGCCACAGCTCGCGGCGACCCTGATCGACTCCAGGTCAGGGATATCGCGGTGTCCCGGGCTACGCGATACCCCGAAATCGCCGAACCCGTGTTGATCACGCGAGGTGGCGGTCTCCTGGTCGGCTCCAGGTCAGGGATGGCGCGCGTCGGCCCGACTTCGCCGACCTCGTGCGGGGAAGGAAGCGAGGACCTCAGGCTGCGGGGCGGTCCGGCTGCCGCCGGGCGACGAACCATGCGCGGATGCCGAGGACGCCGACGGTGGTCCCGATGGCCAGGGAGGCTCCGATCAGCAGAGCGTGCACCCACAGGAAGCTGGTCGCCGCGCCGTCCCCCACGGTGCCGGACTCCCAGGAGCGCGGGTCCTGCCAGATGGCGACCGCGAACCTCGGCCAGATCACCCAGGTCCAGATCCCGACCCCGACCAGGAAGACAGCCCACCTTCGTGACAGCACCATGGCAGCCGAGTATGCCAGCGGAGGGCTGCTCACCAGCACCGCTGTGCTGCCGAAACCGTCCAGCGCGGGCGGTACGGGCGTGGCGGCCCGGGTACGGTGAAGTCGTGGCTCGGACCGGTGTGTGTGCGGTCGAGGCGGTCGACGTGGTCGGCGGTCTCCCGCTCAGCGTGGTGCCCGGGCGCTCAACCAGCTCCGGCGATGGCCGTGAGCAACTTCTGGACGTACTCCGTGCTGGTGGGTTGCGGTTCCGCGCCGGCGCGCGATGGCGGACGGCTCGCTGAGCTGACACCGCTGACCGAGGGGGCGTTTCTGCCCCGCTCGGCGCGCGCCCACGCGTGACCCACCTTCCCGCACGAAAGGCACACCGCCATGTCCAGCGCACGAATGCTCACCGGTGACCGCCCGACCGGTCGTCTGCACCTCGGCCACTACGTCGGGAGCATCGCCAACCGGGTGCGTCTGCACCACCGTTACGAGAGCTTCTTCATCATCGCCGACCTGCACATGCTGACCACCAGGAACCGCCGCGAGGACATCGACCAGGTCGCCGGCAACGCCCGCGAGATGGTGACCGACATCCTGGCCGCCGGGGTCGACCCGGCGCGGGCGACGTTCTATCTCCAGTCGGCCATTCCGGAGGTCGGCGACCTCAACACCCTCCTGCAGAACCTGGTGACGGTGCCCCGCCTGGAACGGGTGCCGTCGCTGAAGGACATGGCCCGGGACGCCGGCAAGGAGGAGATGCCGTACGGGCTGCTGGGTTACCCGGTGCTGCAGGCCGCGGACATCCTCTGCGTGAAGGGGGAGGTCGTCCCGGTGGGCCGGGACAATGCCGCGCACGTCGAGGTGACCCGGGAGATCGCCCGCCGGTTCAATCATCTGTACGGCCCGGTCTTCCCGGTGCCCGAGCTGATCCCGGCCGACACGCCAAGCCTGGTGGGCACCGACGGCGCGGCCAAGATGAGCAAGAGCCGGGGGAACACGATCGCTCTCTCCGACGACGCGGCGACGGTGCGCCGCAAGGTGCTCGGCATGTACACCGACCCGAACCGCGTACGCGCCGACGTGCCGGGGAAGGTGGAGGGCAACCCGGTCTTCGCGTACCACGAGGTGTTCAACCCGGATCGTGACGAGGTGGCCGACCTGGCCGGGCGCTACCGGGCCGGGAAGGTCGGCGATGTTGAGGTCAAGGAACGGCTGGTCGTCGCGTTGGAGCGGTTCCTGGCGCCGATCCGGGAGCGCCGGGCCGGGATCGAAGCCGACCGCGGGTTGGTCGACCGCCTGATCGTGGAGGGCACCGAGCGGACCCGCCAGGAGGTACGGCAGACCCTCGTCGAGGTACGCCGCGCCATGGGCTTGACCAGCGCGTACCAACAGGTGCGACGGCGGGCGGAGCGGAGCCGCCGGCGGACGGACGCCCGGGCCTGAGCCGGGCGTCCGGTCACCGACGTGGCGCCGAACCCGACGGCCGGGCTCAGCGGATGTGCACGTCCGCCAGGTCCAGGGTGATGGGGGTCCAGGTGAGGTCCGGAGTGCGGTCCTCCTGGCGGATGTGGATCCGGCGCCGCGTCGGTACGACCAGCCCGCCGACCTCGGTCTCGCCGCTGACGTAGTGCGCGACTGGCGAGTTGCCGTTGACCACCGGCTGATAGTCCATCCGGCGCAGCAGCCCGCTGTCGTCGAAGTAGTACAGCTGGGTCTCGCTGTGGGTGTCCACGCTTGCGGGGAATGTGACGCTCAGCCCTCGCCATGCCTGGCCGTTCTCCTGCCACGGCTCGATCTCGTGTGCCTCGATGCCGGGCCAGGTGAAGAGGAAGGGCTCGACGAGATAGTGCCAGGTGGCGTAGCCGCGGAAATAGGCCATCTGAGCAGGCGTCCACTGGCTGTCCTGGGCGTAGCCGTCGAAGGTTGCCCGGGGGTGCGTCAGTTCCTCGATGGGGGTGCCGTCGGCGGCGGTGACGGTGATCCGATCGGCCTCCCGGTCGTACTCGGTGATCCGGCCGGTCCCCTCCTGGACGTGTCGGATGCGCTCCCGGTGAAGGTCGGCCTCGACGAGCTCGGTGCCGGCGAACTCGGGTTGGCCCTTGAACTCCCAGAACGGGCCGCCGTACGTGATCCGGGCGGTGAGGGTCGACGCGGCGTTCCACCGGTCCAGACCGCCGTGCCGTTCGATGACAGAAGCGAGAAGTGGGTCCATGGCTTACTCCTAATCTAGGACTAGATGGTGCGAGATTAGCACCATCTAGTGGGCGGCGACTACGATGGCGCCGTGGCACAGCGGAGTTACCAGGACGCCTGCGGGGCGGCGCGCGCGATGGACATCGTCGGCGAGCGCTGGGCCCTCCTCATCGTGCGAGAGCTGGTGTTCGGACCGAAGCGTTTCGGCGATCTGCGCGCCGGTCTGCCCAAGGCCAGCCAGAACGTGCTGAGCCAGCGACTACGCGAGCTGGAGCAGGCCGGCATCGTCCGACGGATCCAGCTCGGGCCGCCCGCGAGCGTGTACGCGTACGAGCTGACCGGACGAGGTCACCAACTCGAGCCGATGCTGATCGAGCTGTCCCGGTGGGGCGCCGGGCTGCCCGAGGAGCCGGACACCGAGATGAGCACGGACGCGTTCATGCTGCTGCTCAAGGCGCTCTACCGCCCGCCGGCCGACGCGCCGCTGACCGCCCGGCTGGCCCTTCGGGTGGGCACCGACGCGTTCGACGTCGGGGTGACGCCGGACGCGATCACGGTGGCCCGTGGCCGGACGAGCGAGGTCGAGGCCACGGTCACCGGCACGGTTGCCGCCCTGCGCGACCTGATGTTCGGGGGCACGCCGCTGCGGTCGGCGATCTCCTCCGGCACGATCGAGGTGCGGGGCGACATCGGGACGGCGGAGCGGTTCTTCCGGCTCTTCTCGGCGCCGCCAAACGGCGAGACCGACTGACAAACGCTCCGTAAAGCGCAGAATGCGAGGATGAAGGGGATTTTCGGCGTTCATCCGGTTCCGGTTGCGGAGACGCACCGGACCACGATGTTCGAGATCTTCTTCGACCTGGTCTTCGTCTTCGCGCTCACCCGGGTCATCACGTTCATGGCGCACTCGCCGACCGCGCTCACCCTGGCCCAGGGGCTGCTCCTCCTGCTGCTGCTCATCTACTCCTGGGGGCCGTACACCTGGTTGGGGAACCTGGTCCGTCCGGACATCGGCGCGGCCCGCGCCGCCAGCCTGGTCGCGATGGCCGCGGTCTTCGTGGCCGCGCTGGTGCTGCCCGACGCCTGGCGGCAGGGTCCGGAGCTCGTCGACGCGCCCCTCGCCCTCGCCCTGGCCTACGTGATCGCGAGGGCGGTGCAGCTCGGGGTCCTGTTCTGGGTGAGCGAGACGGACCCGCCGCTGCGCGCGGTGCTGGTGTTCTTCGCGGTGCCGGTGGTCGTGGCCTGGCTCCCGCTCATCGTCGGCGCGCTGCTCGGTGGCGTCGCCCAGACGGTGCTCTGGAGCGTGGCGATCCTCGTGGACCTCGGCGGCGCACGCATCGCGTCCGTCTTCCGGCCGTGGCCGGTGCGCAGCCTGGACCACTTCACCGAGCGGTTCGGCCTGGTGCTGATCATCGCGCTCGGTGAGTCGCTGATCTCCGCTGGCGCTGGGCCGAGGTCGATGGCACCGACCGGCGCCGCCCTGGTGGGGGCGCTCCTCGGACTCGTCACCACGACCTGCTTGTGGTGGCTCTACTTCGACTGGCTGGCGCCCGCTGCCCGACAGGCGATCATGCGCTTGCCCAAGCGGCGGCGGCTCGACGTGGCCGGCGACGCGTACGGGCTCGCCCACGCACCTTTGATCATCGGTGCCATGTACATCGCGCTCGGCATCGAGCAGGTGCTCGATCAACTCACCGAGGTGCCTCCCCGCTCGGCCCAGGCGGGCTGGATCGCCGCCACCGCGCTCTACGGGGGTGCCGCCCTGTATCTGCTCGCACGGCTGGTCTTCCGCCGGTTCGCGCTCCGCTCCGTCCACCCCGGGCAGGTCGTCGCCGCGCTGCTGCCGCTGGGCCTGCTGCCGATCGGCCGGGCCCTGCCCCCGCTGGCCGCACTGGCCCTGCTGGCCGTCTTCCTGATCCTGGTGACCTACTACGAGCGGCAGGTCGAGCGGCGCGAGCCGCAGCTCGGACCGGCGGCACCGGCTCGCCCGTGAATCGGGAAGAGAATGCCGGCCGCCGTGTCGATATCGCCCGTCACCGTTCGTCGTCATGCTGTACGGCGACCCGCCGCACCGAGAGGAGCCGAACGTGAAGTACATGCTGCTGTTCATGAGCCCCACGACGACCGACGGGGAAATCGTCGACGGGTGCACCTTCGAGGACTGGATCCGTTACGACCGGGAGATGAAGGACGCCGGGATCTGGGTCTCCGGGCACCCGTTGCAGGACCTGACCACCTGCACGACCGTGCAGGTGGGTGCGTCCGGCGAGCGCACGATCACCGACGGGCCGTTCGCCGAGACCCGTGAGGTGCTCGGCGGGTACGACATCATCGACGTGCCGAACCTCGACGTGGCGCTGGACTGGGCGGCCCGCGGCCCGGGTGCCCGGGGCGGCGGCTCGGTCCAGGTGCGCCCGATCGCCGAGATCGAGGTCGAGGTCTGACGTGGTGGGCGAGGAGGCAACCTCGTCCGTCGAGGCGGTGTTCCGGGAGGAACGGGGCCGGTTGCTGGCCTCGCTCGTGCACCGCTTCGGCGACCTCGACCTGGCCGAGGAGGTTGCCTCCGAGGCCATCGAGGCCGCGCTGGTGCACTGGCCAACCGACGGCGTGCCGACCCGGCCGGGTGCCTGGCTGCTCACCACGGCCCGCCGACGCGCCGTGGACAGGCTGCGCCGCGACCGCGTGCTGGCGACCCGGCTCGCCGTACTCCAGGCCGAGGCCGAACGCGCCGGCTCCGCCCCGCCCGCCGACGCGGACCGCGACCTGCCCGACGACCGCCTGGCCCTCTTCTTCACCTGTGCGCACCCGGCACTGCCCGCCCAGGACCGCGGCGCTCTCACCCTGCGCTTCCTTGCCGGCCTCACCACGGCCGAGGTCGCGCGGGCCTTCCTGGTGCCGCCCGCGACCATGGCCCAACGACTCGTCCGGGCCAAACGGAAGATCCGTGAGGCGCGCATCCCGTTCCGGGTGCCCGGGGCCGACGAGCTGCCCGAACGCCTGCCCACGGTGCTTCAGGCGGTCTACTCGGTCTTCACCGAGGGGTACGCCGCCAGCTCCGGCCCGGATCTTCAACGGACCGACCTCGCCGAGGAGGCCATTCGGCTGGCCCGGATCCTGCGCCGGCTGCTGCCCGCCGAGCGGGAGGTTGCCGGGCTGCTCGGATTGCTGCTGCTGATCCACGCTCGGCGTGCCGCGCGTACCGGCCCGGACGGCGAGGTCATCCTCCTCGACGACCAGGACCGGGGCCGCTGGGACCACGGCATGATCGACGAGGGCCGCGGACTGGTGGTGGTCGCGCTGACCGGCCGACCACCCGGGCCGTACGGGGTGCAGGCCGCCATCGCCGCGCTGCACGACGAGGCTCCCGACGTGGCCAGCACCGACTGGCCCCAGGTGGTGGCGCTGTACGACGTGCTGCTCGGCCTCGTCCCCTCGCCGATCGTCGCGCTCAACCGGGCCGCCGCGGTGGCGATGCGGGACGGGCCGGATGCCGGGCTCGCACTGCTGGACGACCTGGCCGACGACTCTCGGCTGAACGGCTACCACCTCTATCCGGCGACCCGGGCCGACCTGCTGCGTCGACTCGGCCGGCACGACGAGGCCGCAGCGGCGTACCGCCAGGCGCTGACCCTGGTCGGCACCGAGCCGGAACGGGCGCACCTGCGCCGTCGGCTGGAGTCCGTGACGACCGATTGAGCATCGCCGCTGTACCCTGCTCCGGTGAGTCTGCCCCTGCCCGCCGGCGAGTTCGCGGCGTACCTGTTCGACTGCGACGGCACCATCGTCGACAACATGCCGCTGCACTACCTGGCCTGGCAGCGCGCGCTGGACGAGTGGGGTTGCGAGTTCCCGGAGGACCTCTTCTACGCGTGGGGTGGCCGGCCGACCGCCGACATCATCGTCGCGCTCAACGAGCAGCACGGCCTGGCCATGCCGGTGGCGACCGTCGTCGAGCGCCGGGAGGGCTACTACCAGGAGTTGTTGCCACAGCTCGCCGCCGTGCCCGAGGTGCTCGAGCACATCCACGACGCGCACCGGCGGGTCCCGTTCGCGGTCGTCTCCGGCAGCACCCGGGCCTCGGTCACCGCCTCCCTCGAGGCGCTCGGCCTGCTGGACCGGTTCGATGTGCTGGTCTGCGCCGACGACTACACGCGGGCCAAGCCCGACCCGGAAGCGTTCCTGCTCGCGGCGCAGCACCTCGGCGTACCCCCGGGCTCCTGCCTGGTCTTCGAGGACACCGACCTGGGCATCCAGGCCGCGACGGCGGCCGGCATGGCTTCGGTACGCGTGCCGCAACCACGCCACCGCTGAGCGCTGCGGCCGTGCCGCACGCGGTCAGCTCACCGTGAGCAGCAGCTTGCCCAGGTACGAGGTCTGCAGCCGCCGGTGCGCCTGCACCACCTTTCCGAGCGGGAACGTCTCGGCGACGTGCACCTCGAACGACCCCGCCTCGATGAGTTCGTTGAGGCGCTCTAGCTGTCCGGGGTTCGCCTCGCCGTCGTACGCCCGGACCGTCACGCCGGCCCGCTCGCGCGGCTCCGGCTGGACACCGTGGGCGTACGCGACCACGCCGCCGTCGGAGAGCGCTTCGGTGAGCCGGTCCAGCGTCTCGCCGCCGGCCATCGCCAGGATGCCGCCCACTCCGGACGGGGCGGCGTCGCGGATCAGCGCGAGTATCTCGGTGAGGTCGCCGTGGCCGTCGAGGGACACGTCGGCGCCGAGTCGGGTCACCAGTGCCACCCCGTCCGCCCCGGAGGCCACGGCGATGACGTTGAGCCCCTGCCGCTTGGCCAGCTGCACGGCGAGGTGACCCTGCCCGCCGCTCGCACCGAAGATCAACACCCAGGAGCCGGCCGGCAGGGCGAGCACATCCAGCCCCGCCAGCGCGGTCAACGCGTCGGTGGGCATCGCGCCGGCGTGCTCCACCGACACGCTCGCGGGCAACTTCGCGACATACTGCGCCTTCGTCGCCGCGTACTCGGCGTAGAAACCACCCTTGGGGTGGCTGGGGGCGGACGCGTAGACCAGGTCGTCGACCGCCACGTTGCCGACCTTGGCGCCGACCGCGACGACGGTTCCGGCGCCGTCGGCACCGGGCACGATCGGGAACGCCGTGCCCTCGGGCACCAGCGTGCCCTGAAGCTCGTACGCGTCCCACACGCCCACGCCGGCGCTCCACACCTTGATCAGCACCTCGTCGTCGGCGATCTTCGGCACCGGCAGGATCCGCAGGGTGAGCACCTCCGGCCCGCCGAACTCGTCGAAGGCCGCGGCCTGCATCCGCTCGGGCACATTTCCGTCAACCATGTGGCTTCCCTCTCCGTGCCGGCGTCACCGTCGCAGCATGCCGTGCCGACGACCGACCCGGTCCGGAGCTGAGCCCCGTTCACCCACAAGGGCGACCCGCGGCATAGCCGGGGCCGACACGGGAATGGCTGCGTGCCTGGAGTCAGCCGGCGCAGGGCGGGAGGAGTCCTCGTGCACGGTCCGTCGAGGCGCGCCACGGCCGGACTCCTGGTGGTGCTCGCCGCCGCCTCCGGCTACCTGGACGTCATCTGCCTGACCCGGCTCGACGGGTTCTTCGCCAGCGTGATCACCGGCAATCTCGTGCACTTCGGCCACGCGATCGCCACGGCGGATGGCCGCTCGCTCGCCGGCGCGGCGGCAGCGGTCGGGGGCTACGCCCTCGGCGTGGCCGGCGCCACGCTGCCGTTACGCCACACCATGCCGGGCTGGAACGGGCCCACGGCCGTGGTGGCCGGGGCGGAGTCGGTGCTGCTGCTCGGGTTCGCGGCGGGCTGGTTGGGCTGCGCGGGGCGTCCCGGATTCGCGGCCGGTCTCGTGCTGCTGGCGGTGGCGTCGGTGGCGAGCGGAGTGCAGAGCGTGATCACCATCGGCGCCGGGGTACGGGGAGCCTCGACCACCTATCTGACCGGCTCGCTGACCAGTCTGGTCAGGCGGCGTGTCCTCGACCCGCACCGTTTCGCCGACGTGGGTGGCGCCGGTCGGTTGGTGGGCCTGGTCGGCGGTGCCGCGCTCGGCACGGTGGGGCTGCGCGCGACGGCAACCTGGGCGCCGGTGCTGGCGGCGGTGCTGGTGATCGCGGTCGTCACGGTCGCCATCGGCCTGACCCGCCGAACAGTCACGTGACCATCAGCCTTTCGGCTATCTTTTCATCGTCCGTAGGTCTAGTGTCGGTCCAACGGCCGGCGCGGCACCCGCGAAGCGTCGCCTGGGATCAGCGGAGGTACCAGCATGACCACCACCACCACGGACCGCCCCGCCCCGGCCGGCACCCGCACCGACCACGTCGCCACTGCGGACTCGCCCGCGACCCAACTGCTCACCGCGATGGCCGCGCTGCCCGCCAACCACCCGTCGCGCCCCGCACTACGGGACCGGACGATCGAGGCCTGGCTGCCGCTGGCCAACCACCTGGCCCGCCGCTACAGCGGCCGCGGCGAACCGGGTGACGACCTGGCGCAGACCGCCGCCATCGGCCTGATCAAGGCCATCGACAAGTTCGACCCGTCGCGCGGCGTCGACTTCGCCGGCTACGCCATCCCCACCATCATCGGCGAGCTCAAGCGGCACTTCCGCGACCGCACCTGGGACATCCGGGTGCCCCGCCGCCTCCAGGAGCTGCGGCTCGCCATCTCCGACGCCAACAGCTCGCTGCTGCAGACCCTCGGGCGCTCCCCGACGGTCGCCGACATCGCCGCCCACCTCAAGCTCACCGAGGAAGAGGTCCTGGAGGGCCTGGAGGGCGCCCGCGCGTACAACGCGGTGTCGCTGTCCACCCCCACCGGCGACGGCGAGCGCGCCACCGAGCTGGGCGACATGCTCGGCAACGAGGACGCCGAGTTCGACCTCGCCGACCTGCGTGCCTCTCTCAGCCCGGCGCTCGCCACCCTCGACGAGCGCGAGCAGAAGATCGTCACCCTCCGGTTCTACGGCAACCTGACCCAGTCGCAGATCGCCGAGCAGGTTGGTGTCTCGCAGATGCACGTCTCCCGGCTGCTGACCCGCGCTCTGGTCAAGCTGCGCGGGCAGTTGGCCGACACCTTCTGATCAGGCCGTCGGCGTCTCCTGGTCGCGCAACGCCTGCTCGACGGCCTCGCGAACGCGGCTGTCCTCGTTCACCTTGCGCCGTGCGCGGTTGCGGCGGGTCAGCAGGACCGCCCCGACGATGACGGCGATCAACACGACGAGCAGCAGCACCAGCGTCCACGGGAGTGCCCAGCCGTGCGCGGTGACCTGGATCGGCTTGAGCGAGGTGGTGGAGCCCGACGCGTCGGTGAGCAGTGGCGTGAGGGTCGCGGTCGCCGCCAGTCGGAGCGCCGGTGCCACGCCGCCAACGGGCACCGTCACCGTCCGGCTCTCACCCGGCAGCAGCTCCGGCGGCGCCGCGATGTCGCCCGCCTGGGCCCGCAGCACACCGAACGGGCCCGACACCGACACCGTCTGCTGAGCCGACAGGACGGCGTTGCCGGTGTTGTGAATCGTGTAGGTGACGGTGGCGTGACCCTTGCTGAACGGGTTGGAGGTGCCGCCGTAGCCCACGTGCAGGTCCTCGATCGCGAGGTTGGGCTTGAGTTCACCGCCGACCCGCAGCTTGATTTTGATACCCAGGCGCCGATCGACGTTGATGCCCGCCGCGTCATTGGCCTGCGTCAGCGAGGTGACGATGCCGCCCACGTAGTCGCCCGGCGTGGCATTTCCCGGAACGGTGACCGTGAACGGGACCTGGGCGGTCTTGCCGGGCTGGATGGTGACGCTGCCGCTGTTGGCGTGGACCCAGGCACCGACCGCGACGGACGTGCCGTCCTTGGCGAGCAGGTCGAGCTGACCGGCGTTGGTCGTGAAGCCGTCGGCGGCGTAGACCGCCAGGTTGAGCGGCACCGGGCCACGGTTCGCCACGACCATGGCGTCCTCGACCCGGCCACCCGGGTTCGCGGCGTAGCTGAAGCTGGACCGAGCCGCGCCGTAGCTGTTGGAGGCCGTCCGGACCGTCCAGGCGACATCGCCCTCCGCGGCAAGAGCAGGGCCGGCGGCCAGGGCGGCGACGGCGGAGGTCGCGAGCAGGGCCAGGGCGGTGGCACGAAGGCGGGTGGCGGTCTTCCGACGGGTTACGGACGCATACATCTCGGGTCCTCAAAGGATCTTGGTTGGGCGTGGAATGGAGCGGCGGGGTAAGCACCCGAAGATGCCTACCCCGCCGTTGAGCTCTCCGGTCAGCTGCTGAGCGCAGTGATCGTGAGGGTGGCGCGGTAGTTACCCTTCGCGATGCTGTCCGGGATCTTGAGGTCCAGGTCGGCGCCGAGCTTGGCTCCACCGCGGGCGTGGCCCTGCGCGGCCGAACCGAGGCCACTCGAAGCACCCAGGCCCTTGCCCTGGTCGTCGTAGGACGACAGGACCGGAGCACCGGCCACGGCACCGGCACCGGCGTCGAGGACGTACGGGGTCCAGCCCAGGTAGGAGCCGGCGAACTTCTTGTCGGCGTCCTGGAAGTCACCCACGCTGGCCGAGATCGACCATGGCGCGAGCGTGCGCCGGCTGTCCGACACGAGGATCGGGTTGATCTTGCCGGTCGCCTCGAAGTAGGTGCCATCGCGCTCCTGCGCGACACCGAGGTCCACCAAGCCGTTGTAGCCGTCGATCGTCCAGCCGAACTCACCCGGAGCCGGGGCCGGCACGTTCACCTGGATGGCCTGGCCGTCGCCGCGGTACGGGTGCACCGTCACCTTGTCGACGATCGAGCCGACCGGCTGACCCTCCGGGGTGTTGATGCAGGAGAGGCCCTTCTCGACCGCCGCGTTCGGGGCGGCGCAGGTGCCGCTGCGGAGGTTGTTGACGACGAGCTTGTCGTTGCGCACCTCGACCTTGACGTAGGTCCGGACGTGCTCCTGGTTCTGCACCGAGTTGTACCAGTAGTTGTCCGGGTTCAGCGGGTCAGCACCGTTACCGGCACCGCTCGTGCCGCTGCTGTCCGGCTTGGTGATGTCGTAGTACTTCGAGCCCGAGGACGAGTTGGCCGTCACGTAGAGCACGCCACCAGGGCCGGCGACCACGTCGTCGGCGCCGGGCTTCTCGGCCGGGTTGGCCTTCTCGCCGTTCTTGATGAGGTAGCTGCGGGAGTAGCTGTGGTCGTGACCCTGGAGGACCATGTCGACGCCGAGCTTGGAGAAGGTGGTCGGGAAGTCGACCCGGCGCGCCTTGTTGTCGGCGTCCTTCGCGTGGTCGGCCGGCGAGTAGATCGAGTGGTGGTAGACGAGCACCTTCCACTTGGCCTCGGAGCCGTGCTGGTTGATGACGTCGGTGACGTACGAGACGTGCGCCGCGTCGCCGCCGCCGCCCTGCGCGGTGGAGTAGCTGTTGCTGTTCAGGTCGATGAACAGCACGTCCTTGTAGATGTACCAGTAGTCACCGCCCGAGTTGTTGCCGGCCGGGTTCCCGTTGTTGTAGTACGCGGCCGAGCGGTCGGTGTTCGGGGTGAAGTGGTGCTGCTCGTACGCCTTGCCGCCGACGTCGTGGTTACCGATGGTCGCGGCGACGGGGTACTGCCGCAGCTGGTCGGGCCCGAGGAAGGCGTTCCACTGGGTCTCGTTGTTGGCGGACTCGACGTGGTCACCACCCGACACCAGCAGCTCGATGTTCGGGTTGGCGGCGGTGGCGACGTTCAGGGTCTCCTGCCAGCCGGCCTGGTCCTTCAGCGGGTCGCCGGAGGAGCCGATCTGCGGGTCGCCGAAGAAGAGGAAGTCGTAGTTGCCCTCGAAGTCCTGCGTCTTGAAGGCGTACGCCGGGGACCAGCTGCCCTCGGCGCCGACCCGGTAGGAGTAGGCCGTGTTCTCCTTCAGACCGGTGATCGTCGCGTGGCGGTTGAAGCCGCCGCTGGAGGCGATGTTCGCGCTGCCGGTGGCGCCGAAGGTGATGGCGCCGGCGGGGAACTCACCGTTGGCGAGCTCGGCGGTCGGCGCGAGCTGGATCTTCTGCGCCGTGTCGGCAGAGGAGTACCAGGTCACGATGCGCTGGGTCTCGTTGGCACCCACACCGAGGACGATGCCGGTCACCGTGGTGGCGTCCGCGGCGCTGGCGACGGCCGTCAGGCCGCTACCGAAGGCCGCGGCCGTTCCCAGGAATCCCGCTACGATCCCGGCGACCAAGCGCCGCCGCACGAGCCCGGGATGTCCCGTGGAGGTGGTCAATGTCATCGACATTGTTCCCTTTTCGAATAGAGAAATGGATGAGCCTCTCCCACTGAAAGGGGGAGCGAACTCAAGCTTTCGCTGCATGGTGAACCGGCCATGAACGTGATCTTGCGGATGCCTGCACTTCCCGAATCACCTGCGCAGACTCAGGCACCGGCCACACGTTGGACGAACCAGACCAGCCCCATAATGGACACCGCTGAAGAAACGACTCCGGTCGCCCAGAGGCCCACTTTCGGCGCCCGGCGTCGCAACATGATCAGCAGCGGGAAGACGGCGGCGATAATCGTCAACTGCACCACCTCGATACCGACGTTGAATACCAGCAGCGACCACAGCAGGGTCCACGACCACGCCTCGTCGATGCCCAGCGCTCCCGCGAAGCCCAGGCCGTGCACGAGGCCGAAGCAGAACACGACGCCGAGGCGGATCCAGCCGGCGCGGTCCAGGCTGAAGTGACCCCGTCCCGTCGTCTCGAGGTCGGTGGCGTGGTCGCCGCGCCGCCAGATGCCCCACAGGTGCCACCCGGCGACCACCGCGATCGACAACGCGATGACCGGCTCCACGATGCTCGCCGGCACGTCGACCAGGCCGAGGGCGGCGAGCATGAAGGTCACCGAGTGCGCCAGGGTGAAGCTGGTGGCGGCGAGCACGATCTCCCGCAGGCGCCGCGACCCGGCGATGAGCGCCAGCAGGAACAGGATGTGATCGATCCCGCCCAGCAGGTGCTCGGCGCCCAGGAGGAAGAACTCCTCGAACCGCTCGTACCACGCCTGGGCGGTGGAGAAGGAGGGGTTGGCGGCGTCGAGCGCCGCGCTACCCGAACGGTCGTCGATCTCGTACGTGACGATCGTCTTGGTGCCCTTGACGTAGCCCTCGCCGTCCGGGAACAGACCGCTGCGCACCTCGTGCTCGTCGGCCTGCTCGGGACAGGTCCAGTCGAGCAGCAGACCCGCGTACGGCACACCCTCACGCTCACCGATCGTCGCGGCGCCCACCTGGGTCGCCGTGCAGGCGGCACCTTGCGAGGTCACCGAGAAGCGGTCCGTCACGTACCCGATGACCGACGTCGGATGGCCACCGAGTGCTGCGGCCTGCGCGGCGCTGTCAGCCGCGTCGAACGCGGCGGTGCCCGCCTTGAAGAGCGGATCGTCGTGGCCGGAATCGGCAGCCGACACGACAAGGAGGTCGTATTCGAGCTCCAACGACGTGCGAATGTGACCCTCGTCTCCCGCGGTGATATTCGCGTAGACGGTCGACGAAAATCCGTGCGCCAACGCCGGTCCGGCGCTGAGAAAAGAGAACGCCGCCGCGGCGATCCCGACAACGGCGACGATAACGGTACGGCGGACGTGCCCTGACATGCGGCTCCCTCAGTTGGCCACTGCACGTTGCATGGCACGGGTGAACACGAGCCCGCCCGCCGACGAACCGCTGGGAAACAAAGCCCGAGAACGCCGTCCCGCCTATTGGGGGCGGCCGAAATTGGGATAGGAATACGCAGGAGTACGCGCACTTTCCGCCACCACTCGGAGGACGATCACCTTGCGCCCCCCGCTTCGGGCCGTTGCCATGCTGGCCGCGACCGCCGCGCTCGTCACCGGATGCGACTCCGGCGACGACTGGTCACGGCCGCACCCCGAGCCCAGCGCCATCGGCACTCTCGGCCCGGGGTTCCTCGGCTCCTCCGCCAAGCCCGCCCCCGAGTCCACCGTCACGCCGCAACCTGGCTCGTGGACCGGCGTCCACCCGCCGAAGGGCTACCGGGTGCTGCTGCTCACCACCGGCGACGAAGCCCCGACCAAGGCCCTCGTGACGGCGGTCAAGGACTGGGCCGACGACGAGCACGTCGACCTCCGGACGGTGGTCGTCGGCGATTCCCACGACGCCCTCCCCAGCATCACCAAGGCGATGGGATTGAGCCCGGACCTCATCGTCAGCGCGGGCAACGAGCTCATCGACCCCCTCGCGGTGGTCACTCCGAACCACCTCGCGCAGCAGTTCCTCGTGGTCGGCGCGGAGCTGGCCGAACCCACCGAGAACGTCACGGCGGTCGACTGGTCCGGCGCGTCCTTCCGGGGCGAAGGGCTCGGCATGTCCTCGACGTACGACCCCGCCTCGTTCACCGCTGAACGCTGCTCGGCTGCGATCAGGGCCGGTGCCGCCGCCGTACTCAACGACCTGACCGGAATCGTGATCTGGCTCTGACGACGCCATCCCGTATCAGCAATTCGGGGCACGCCCATGACCCGAAAACGGGGCCTCGTCGGTCGTACCGCCGTGCGATCCTTCTTCCGCGCGTTCGATCGAGGCACCCGTCACCTCATGGGGGACCCACTTGCGTACACCTTCGCGTCCTTATCGCCGGATCACGGCGTTGGTCGTGGCATCGACTCTCGGCTGCGGAGCGACTCTGGGGCTGACGGCCGCCCCGGCGGCCGCAGCAGTGAGCGCGCCGACCAACCTGCAGAACGCCGACCTGCCGTGTGCCGCCGCTGCGCCGGGGCCATACCTGAGCCCGGACCGGCTCAACGACGCCCGCGCCGTGGTGCTGAAGGGCACCTACAGCGGCACCGGCCAGAGCGCAGAGTTGCAGGCCGACTTCCAGGTCTGGGACGTCACCGACCCGGAGCACCCACAGCAGTGGCGCGACGGCGTCAACGAGGAGACCAACGAGGTCTACATCCAGCTCGAGGACGACTCGAGGCAGCTCGACGGCGTCACGTACGCCTGGCGGGTGCGCGTCCTCGACGGTACGGACGCGTCACCCTGGAGCAGCACGTGCCACTTCACCATCGACCGCAGCGGCGGCACGGTGCCCACCGTGGCCTCCACCGAATATCCCGCCGGCAGTTGGGGTGAGGCCCATGGCGCGATCGGTACGCCCGGGGTCTTCCGGTTCACCTCTACCAACGACGACACCGTCAAGTATCGCTACCGATTCGACTCCTCCGAGCTGACCGACGACGATGAGCAGCCCGAGTCCTTTGTCGACGCCCAAGGACTGGGCGGTGCGGCGACGGTCCCCTACACGCCGCGAGCGGCCGGCGCGCACTACCTCTCCGTCTACGCCATCGACCGGGCCGGAAACTACTCTCCGTGGGCGGTCAACTACGAGTTCCACGTCTCGGAGACTCGCCCGTCGATCTGGTCGGCCGCGTACCCGAACGGGAGCGTGAACCTGGACTACAACGTCGGCGTGCCCGGCGCGTTCGAGTTCACCGCCAACGTCGCGGACGCCGCGTCGTTCGTGTGGCGGATCGACGGGGGCGGGCCCTCGGGCACCGTGCCGGCAGACTCCGCCGGGAAGGCGACGGCGATGATCGCTCCGACCCGCGCCGGCCGGCAGACCCTCTACGTGCACAGCGTCACCCGTGACGGCACCGCCCACGCCCCTCGTGCATACCAGTTCCTCGTCGACAACGGCCCACTGATCACCGGTGACACGGACCGGGGCGTGACGATCGGTTCGTCGCTCACGTTCCACCTCGCGCCGCGGTCGCCGCGCGTCACGGCGTACCTCTACTGGCTGGTCCACCACAGCAGCACCGGTGAGCCGCCCGAGAAGATCACTGTTCCGGCTCGAGCCGACGGCACCGCCGACCTCACCTGGACGGCAACGGACTCCTCCGTCCTCGGCCTGAACATCCAGAGCCGAAGCGCGGACGGCACCTTGTCCGAGCCGCGCTGGAACTACGCCTCGGTCGACGGGGCGTCGCCGATGGTGAACGTGACCGGTGGCACCGACTTCGGCACCCCGGCCACCCTCACCGCCCGCAGCCTTATGGAGAACATCGTCGATTACGTGGCGACGTTCAACGGTGACGCGACCACCAGGCAGGTCCTCAAGCCAGCCGCCGATGGCGGGGTCACCTTCAGCTACACGGCGAAGAAGAGCGGCTACAACTACGTCAAGGTCGTCGCCCGCAACGCCGCCGGTGTGCAGAGCGACGAGGGCGGGATGTCGTGGTCAGTAACGGATGCGCCACGGGTCACGTCGACCGACTTCCCGTCGAGCGGCAGTGGCCGGCTCGCGACGGGCACGTTCAGCTTCACGCCGCGCCTGCCCGGCACGACCCGGTACGAGTACTCGATCAACTACGGATCAGTCGTGAGCATCGCGGCCCGACCAGACGGCACGGCGACGCTGAGCTGGACGCCGCCGGACGCCGGCCAGCACCTGCTGACCGTTCGCAGCGTCACGGCCGGCGGCATCCGTTCCTCGGAGACGCAGTACTACTTCACCATCGAGGCCGCCACGGTCAGCTCGGTGGCTCCGGCCGTCGTGGCACCGGGCGCGATCCGGACGATCACCATCGAGGGAACGCGGTTGGACCCGCGGGACACGGTCCAGGTGACGCCCGCGACGGGGCAGCCGCTGGCCGCGACGGTCAAGTCCGTCTCGGCTGACGGCACGACGATGACCGCCGAGGTCAACCTGGCCACCGCGCCCGCCGGCCCGGCCAGCCTGAGCCTGCGACCGTACGGGGCGAGCCAGCCGGTCGTCGTGGACGACGCCTTCACCATCAACCCACCCTTGGCGCTGCGTACGGCCACCGCGCCGACGATCACCGGACGCGTGGCTGTCGGCGGGACTGTCCGGGCGAAGCCGGGCGAGTGGACGCCGACGGCGACGGCCTACCGCTACCAGTGGTCGGCGAACGGCGTCGCCATCACGGGCGCGACCGCGGCAACGCTCAGGGTCACTCCCGGGCTGCTGGGAAAGCGGCTCACCGTCGCCGTGACCGCCAGCCGAGCCGGCTTCACCTCGACCACGGTCACCTCCGCCGCCACGGCAGCGGTCGCCGAGGGCCCGACACCCCCTCGACCGACGACCACGGGGCCAACTGTGCCGTGGCTGGAGCCGCGTTCCCGTCAGCGATGACCTGATCTGATCTCTGGACATGGCGGCGCCCTCCGGGGCGCCGCCATGTCATGTCCTGCGTTCCATTCACCCAAGCGGAGACCTACTTGCGCACTCCTTCGACCGTTCACCGCCGGATCACGGCGCTGGTCGTGGCAACAGCACTCACCTGTGGGGCGACACTGGGGCTCACGGCCGCATCGGCAGCCGCGGCAGTGGGCACACCGACCAACCTCAGGACCGCCGGTCAGCCGTGCGTCTCCGATGCGCCGGGGCCCTATCTGAGCCCGGCGGGACTCGGTATCGCCCAGGCCGTCTCGCTACAGGGCACCTTCAGCCGCACGCCCGGGGGCACCAGGTTGCAGGCCGACTTCCAGGTATGGGACGTCGCCGACCCGGAGCACCCGCAGCAGTGGCTCCGCGACGTCGGCGAGCAGGGCACCGAGGCCTACGTCCAACTCGAAGACGACTCGAAGCAGCTCGACGGCGTCACGTACGCCTGGCGGGTGCGCGTCCTCGACGGCTCGGCCGCCACGCCCTGGAGCAGCACGTGCCACTTCACCATCGACCGCAGCGGAGGGCCGGCACCGACGATCACCTCCACCGACTATCCCGCCATGGGGTGGGGAGGCACCGGCGCGATCGGCGTCCCCGGTGCGTTCAGGCTGACCCCGGCCTCCGACGACACCGTCAAGTATCTCTACACGTTCTATGCGAGTGAGCTTCCCGACGAACGCGCGGAACTCACCGTGGATGCCGAAGGGCTCGGCGGACCGGCGACCCTGCACTGGACACCCCGGGTAGCGAATCACCACTCGCTCAGCGTCTACGCCATCGACCGGGCGGGAAACAGGTCTGAGTTGGTCTCCCACCAGTACTACGTGAAGGAGACCCGCCCGTCGGTCTGGTCGACCGCGTACCCGCAATCGACGCCGAATCCGAACTACAACGTCGGTGTGCCCGGTGCGTTCGAACTCACCAGCATGGTCGGTGAGACGACGTCCTTCGGGTGGCGGATCGATGAGGACGGGCCCTCGGGCACCGTGCCGGCAACCGCCAACGGGACAGCAACGGCGATGATCGCCCCGGCCCGGGGTGGCTGGCAGACCCTCTACGTGCACAGCGTCACCCGCGACGGCAGAGCGCACGCCCCGCGCGCCTACACGTTCCTCGTCGACAACGCACCGATCGTCACCCGCGACACGAACGGGACGGTGACGATCGGCTCCTCGCTCACGTTGCACCTCGCACCCCGGGCGCCGAACGTCGAGGCGTACCTCTACTGGCCGGAATACTCGGGCCTGGACGATCGGCCCGTCGAGAAGGTCACCGTTCCAGCTCGTGCCGACGGCACCGCCGACCTCGTCTGGACGGCCACCGAAGCCGACCTCGACGGCCTGCGCATCCAGAGCCGAAGTGCGGACGGCGCCCTGTCACATTCGAGTTGGCAAGCCATCTCGGTCGACGACGGAATGCCGACGGTGACCCGCACCGGCGGCACCGACTTCGGGACGCGGGCGACCTTCACGGCCCGTACCACGATGTCGAATGTCGCCGAATACGTGGCGACGATGAACAGTGACGAGGCCACCAAGCAGGTGCTCACGCCAGCCGCCGACGGGAGCGTCACCTTCAGCTTCACGTCGACGAAGCTCGGCCACAACTACGTCCAGGTGGTCGCCCGCAACGCCGCCGGCGTGCAGACCGAGGAGGGCAGCGACGCCTGGACGGTGACGGACGGACCTCGGGTCAGCTCGACCGACTTCCCGACGACCAGGAACGGCCGAGTCGCCCCGGGCACGTTCAGCTTCACGCCACGCATGCCCGGCACGACCGCGTACGAGTACGCGTTCAACTTCGGGTCGTACACCCGCATGGCGGCCGGGCCCGACGGCGATGCGACGCTGACCTGGACGCCGCCGGGCGGCGGCACGTACGTCCTGACCGTTCGCAGCGTCACGGCCGGCGGCACTCGCTCCATGACCACGCAGTACGGATTCGTCGTCGAGGCCGACGTCGTCAGGGTCACCTCGGTGTCTCCGGCCATCGTGGCCCCGGGCGCGGTCCGGACGATCACCATCAAGGGCACCAGGCTGGATACGCGGGACACGGTCCAGGTGGCCCCCGCGACGGGGCAACCGCTGGCCACCACGGTCAAGGCCGTCTCCGCCGACGGCACGACGATGACCGCCGAGATCGACCTCACCACCGCGCCGGCCGGGCCGGCCACCCTCACCCTGCACCCGCACGACGGAAGCCGACCGGTGGTTGTCGACGAGGCCTTCACCATCAGCCCACCCCTGACGCTTCGCGTGACCAAACCGCCGACGATCAGCGGACGACTGGTCGTCGGGGGCACCGTCACGGCGAATCCGGGCGGATGGACGCCGACGCCAACGAGCTACCAGTACCAGTGGTGGGCGGATGGCGTTCTCATCACCGGCGCGACCGGCGCAACGCTGAGAATCACCCCAACGCTGTCCGGAAAGCGGCTCAGCGTCGCGGTCACGGCCATCCGCAGCGGCTACACCTCCGTCAGGGTCACCTCGGCCACCACGGCCGCGATCGCCCACAGCGGCAGGATTCCTCCTCCGCCGACCAAAGGCCGTCGGTTGACGACCACACCGACGCCGCGCTCAATTCCGGCGGCCTGATCAGCGAAAGGGCGGCGCCTTCCGTGCGCCGCCCTTTCGCTGTGCGAGCGTCCGGCAGCACATGCTCGCGCGCTGCGTTCAGCACGAGACCGATCACCTGGACGGTGTGCTGTTCATCGACCGGCAGGACCCCGACCGGCAGCAGCGGATCATCTCGACGTTGCGTGCCGCCGCCTGGGCGGACGGCCAGGAAATCGTCGTCAAGGCAAGCCCACACTGACGAGGTGCAGCGCCAGAGTCTGGACCAATGCATCCGTCTGGAGGATGTGAACTACCTCACCTTCCGCAAGGCTGACGCTACCCAACGAAACGAAGCCTCGGTGCCACTGATCGTTGCGGGAGGGGTTGGTACGGGTGGACGGTGCCAGACCGGCGACGAGAGCGATCGCCAATCTGATCCTGGCAGCGCTGCTGGTTGCCGTAGCCGTCGTGGACGGGCTCGCGAGCTGGCTGACGCCTGCGATGCTGGAGCGTCCGGGGTGGCCCGACGAGTCAACCGTGCGGATTGGCGCAATCGCTCTCGCGGTGGTTCTCATCTGGCTCGCTCGGCGGTCGACGAAACGCCACTGGAGGGCACAGCAGCGCTTCGAGGAGGCCCCGGGCAAGCCGCTGATCGATCCGGAGGACCGAAGGACGGCCGACCGTGAGATCCACGAGGCGATGGTCCGGATCAGCAAGAAGTACCCGAGTTCGTCGATCAGGCTGTTCGGACAGATGCTGGTGGAGCCGGCTCGCTACCAGGTGCGGGTGACTGACGAAGTTGAGCCGGTGGGCGACTGCCTTCGGGTCACCGTGTCGACGACGTACACCAGTTCACTGGACGACCTGGCCGAGCTGAGACGCCAGGCCGGCGAGTCGATTCCCACCCAACGAGGAGTCAGTACACCTGCGCTGGTTGGGCCCAGACTTCCGTCGTCGCAGGCAGCCAGACCGGGACGACCCGACGGCAACTCCAGCGGCGCCCACGCGCCTGCCGCCGTGTTGACGATGACCGATGATCGGAATGGTGCGGAGCCGAGACTCATCCTGGTGCCGATGATTACCGCCACCAAGGGCACGATGATGGACAATGTGGACACCTCCGACGGTGACGGCAGTGCCCTACCGTTTCTGTCTCAGGAAGATGCCCGGGGGGTGGTGGCACACGTCGTGCAGGCCGAGTTCGAGAAGACATTCGGCCAGGACCACCTGTCGGTGCTCTACGCGCTGCTGCGGCTCGTTTTCCGGCAGGGCCGCGTACGCCTGGCGGAGGCCTACACGTACTTCGACCGGGCGGTGGCATCGGTACGGAATTCCGCCGACGAGGAGCAACTGACCAAGCTGCGGCAAACGTGCGCGTTCCTGGTTCGCAACTACGTCATCGTCGCCGAGGCACCCCCGCCGACCGGCTACAAATGGGTTCTGAGATACACGAAGACCATCCCGATGTACGGGCGGGTCTCCACTCCCGGACGCCGGCGCCGGGTCAGGTACGGCCTTCAGCCGAATTCGTTCGTCATCCCGCTCAACCTGCCCTTCACCACCAACAGCTACCACTTCCGTATGCAGGCTGGCCCGAACAGTTACGTGAAGGCGCACTACGTCCAATCCGCGAAGACGGGCAAGACCATCCAGCAGGACGCGATCAAGAAGCTGAGCAAGCAGGCGTACCTGAGGGTTCGCCACCAGCAGGCCCTGCCATACGCGCACCTCTACACGCGGCGCTTCGACACCTGCAAGCCGAAGGACCTGGTCATGCAGGTCATCTTCGACGAGGTGCCCCCTGGCGCACTCGGGCTCACATGCTGGCTCGCCACCCTCTCGGCGTTCGTGATCACCGTTCTCGCGTTCATGGTGCCGAACAACGCTTCGGGTGTGTCCGGCGACGTTCTGGCCTTCCTCCTCGCGATCTCCCCGGTCGCCGCCAGTTTCGTCGGATACTCGATGGAGAAGCTCCAACGGTCCTCACTGACCACGCTCGCCGGCCTCCTCATCATCGGCCTGACCTCGGTCGCTGCCGCCCTCCTGTACGTGCGAGAGGCACCGGCGCGGATGATTCAGACGGTTGGCCCTCCGGCGCTTGATCCGCTGATCGGTCATGTTCTTGTCAATGTCGGTGTGTTGTCTGTCGGCCTCGCTGCGATCATCAATGCCTTGTATCTACGCTGGCGTCTCAGGGATGAGTTGACCCACTACCTCCGACTTCTGACGACCAAGAACACCACGGCGAGGATGTTCCGATGACCGATGCGCACGAAGGAGAAGCAGCGTCGTCGACCCCCGCTGAGGCCGATCCGAAGGACGACCTGACCCTCGACATGGACGAGAAACCAGGTGTCGGTCAAGAGCTACTCGAGTCGCTGCCCCACAACGCCGTCGTCGCTTACCGTGGCGAGCCGACGGCGTCCGAGCGGGCGATGCTCTCCTGGCAGATGACCGACCAGGAGCGGTACGAGTTCGCCGCTGGCGTGGAGCGCGTCAGTGACCGGCTGCGCCACATGACCCCCCAACAGACTGAGGACTTCCTCGTGGCGTTGGACGAGGAGACCAGGCGGCTGAACCTGGACCTTGAGATCCACAGCGAAGACGCGCCGGGCTCCCAGGATGAGGCGACCCCCTCGCCTACAGCGGACCGGTCAGCCAATCCACCGCACCACAGCAACGCCCAGCCCCGCCGCAGGTTGAACCCGACCAAGTTCCTGCCCGGCCTCTTGAGCCGCGTAAGCGGTCGCATTGCCGAAGGCTGAACCTGGGACCTGGGACTAACGGACGAGTTCACCCAGCGCCCAGATGGTCAGACCGGCCAACATCACGACCGCGACACCAGCGGCGATCCGCGAGGTGCGCAACGCCGCGGCCGGCCGGGCAGACAGCCGGTACGTGGCAACCGTGTACATGGCGACGGTGCTGGCCACCAGCTCGACAATCCACGCAGCAAGCAGCAACGCCTCGTTCAGTGGTAACGCCACGGCGCACCTCCCGACGGATATCCCCGCCAGCCCAGTGAACGCCCAGCACCCTGATGGCCGGGCAACCGCATCGTGAACAATGGATGGCCAACCAGAGCATCCTGCCGTCCACCCTACGAAAACTGTTCCCTCGGTTTGTCGATCGGAGAACGGTTCGGCTCGTCGGAGAGGTAGGCGGGCCCGGCAGGGCTTCACACGACGGGATGCACGACATGGCGAAGTACCTGATCCTCATCTACGGCGACGAGCGGCAGTGGGCCGCCATGTCCCCCCAGGAGATGCAGGAGCGTGACGAGGCCCATGGCGCCTTCTACGCCGCTGCCGGCCCGGCCGTGCTCGACGGCCAGGAACTGGAGCCGGCGACCATCGCGACAACCCTGCGCACGGACAGAGCCGGTCGGCTGACCACCACTGATGGGCCCTTCCTGGAGACCAAGGAGGCCGTGGGCGGCTACTACCTGATCGAAGCCGCTGACCTCGACGAGGTGATCGGTCTGGCCTCCCAGCTGTACGAAGTCTCCGCCGGCCACAGCGGGGTGGAGATCCGACCGGTGGTCGATCACGGATGAGCGCCGAGGCCGTCGCGGCCGTCGCGCAGGCGCACCGCCGCGACTGGGCCCACGTGTTGGCCGCGACGGCACGCCTGACCCGGGACCTCGATCTCGCGGAGGAGTGCACCCAGGACGCCTACGCCCAGGCGCTACAGACCTGGACGCAGATCGGCATCCCCGATCGCCCCGGTGCGTGGCTCACGACCACTGCCCGCAACCGGGCACGGGATGTGCTGCGTCGGGAGTCGGTGCTGCGTCGGGCCCTACCGCTGCTCGTACCCGAACAGTCGGCGCCCGGCCCCGAGGACGGCCTCGACGACGACCGCCTGCGACTCGTCTTCACCTGCTGTCACCCGGCCCTGTCCCGCGACGCTCAGGTCGCGCTGACGCTTCGCCTGGTGTGTGGCCTCTCCACGGCCGAGGTGGCCCGCGCGTTCCTGGTGCCGGAGCCCACCATGGCCGCGCGGATCACCCGGGCCAAGAAGAAGATCACCAACGCCCGTATTCCGTACCGCGTGCCGCCGCCCGACCACCTCGCCGAACGCGTCAGCGCCGTCCTCGGAGTCGTGCATCTGATCTTCACCACCGGCCACACGGCGCCGACCGGCGCGCATCTTGTCCGCCGCGATCTGGTGGACAGCGCAATCGGCCTCGCCCGCATGCTGCGCCTGCTCATGCCGAACGACGCCGAGATCAGCGGCCTACTCGCGCTGCTGCTGCTCATTCACGCGCGCGCCGACAGCCGCCTGTCCGCCACCGGGCGGCTGCAACTGCTCTCGGAGCAGGACCGCGGGCGCTGGGACACCCGGCTGATCAGCGAGGGCGTCGCCCTGCTGACCGATGCGCTGCGCCGACAGCCGCCAACGCGGTACGCGGTCGAGGCGGCTATCGCCGCCGTCCATGCCGAGGCGCCAACCTGGCAGGACACCGACTGGGCGGAGATCGTCGGGCTCTACGACGTCCTGCTCCAGCTCTGGCCCTCCCCGGTGGTCGAGCTCAACCGTGCCGTGGCCGTCGGTCTGCGCGACGGTCCGCAGGCCGGCCTCGACGCGCTGACACCGCTGCTCGCCGAGCCGGCGTTGGCCACCTACGGCTACCTCAGCGCCGCCCGCGCGGACTTCCTGCGCCAACTGGAGCAGTGGGCGCAGGCGGCCGACGCGTACCGGGAGGCCCTGGCCCTCACCGACAACGACGTCGAACGCGCCTTCCTCACCGAACGGCTCAGCGACGTCCAGCGCGTACCGGCCGGCGAAGATCGGCCCAGAGGAGGCGTACCGATGAGAGGTGACGAGCGCGAGCCGGTCGCGGTGTCCCGGCGGATCGCCGCGCCGGCGGCCGACATCTTCCGCATCCTCGCGGATCCTCGGCGACACACCGATCTCGACGGCTCCGGGATGTTGCGGGGCGCCGTATCGGACGGGGTGGTCTCCGCGGTCGGCGACGTCTTCGTGATGAGGATGCACTACCCGCCGTACGGCGACTACGAGATGAGCAACCACGTCGTCGAGTACGAGGCGAACCGGCGCATCGGCTGGAGACCGGAACCGGGCCGGGGCCACCCGGACACCGCGCCCGCCACCGCGACTCCAACGCGATGGGGGCACCGGTGGACGTACGAGCTGACCCCCGACGGCCCGGATGCGACCATCGTGACCGAAACCTACGACTGTTCCGAGGCGCCAGGAGACAAGCAGGCGTCGATGGATGGCGGCCGCATCTGGATCAGCAGCATGACCGGGACGCTGGAACGACTGGACGCGCTTTGCGCCAGAGAGCGCGGTTAGGTCGACAGCTCAAAGCGTGCCGCTTTTCTGGAGGACCCAATGGGACAAGAAAACGCCCCACCGGTCGACTCTCGTCGGTGACCGGTGGGGCGTTCTGCCTGCTCAAACTCTGTGCGCCCGAAGGGACTCGAACCCCTAACCTTCTGATCCGTAGTCAGATGCTCTATCCATTGAGCTACGGGCGCTTGTGCTCAGCCAGTGTACACACCCGGCTTTCGCGCGGAGACTCCGGGATTCGAACCCGGGAGGGGCTTTAAGACCCCAACCGCATTAGCAGTGCGGCGCCATAGACCAGACTAGGCGAAGTCTCCCTGGTGGCCCTCAGACCACCGCGCCCGAGGATACAGGTCATCACCCACCGGGAGCAAAGCGACTTCCGAGGTACGCCCGCGAGCGCTGCCGCCACTCGTGTTTCCCCGCTGTGCGGCGGCGTGATCGGGACTACGCTCCATCGATATGCAGGAGCAGCCGCCCAGCGAGTCGACCCGCCGCGAGCCTGTTGACCGTGCGCGCCGGCGCCCTCCGCGAGCGACCTTCACACCACCGCCGGCTGCCGAGCCGCCCGTGGAGAAGACGGTGCCGGCTCCCGAGCCGACGGACGCCCCGGCCAGCCCGCGCCCTCGACGTGCCAAGGCCGCCCCGGCGGTGCTCTTTCAACCACCGGACCCGGACCAGCCCCTCCCTCGGCAGCCGAGCCCTGCGAACACTCCGGTGGCCGTCGAGCAGTCAGGCCCGGTGGACGCTCCGGCTGTGGCCGTCGAGCCGCTGGCTGACCCTCCGGCCCGGACGCCGAAGCCCCGAGCCAGCCGGACCGCCCCGGCGCGCAAGGCCGCCGTCCCGAAGGCCGCCGCAGCAGAGCAGGCCGGGACGTCGACCGAGGCAGCCGTCACCACCCCACCGTCAGCCAACGTGACGTCGACCACTCCTGCGGCGACCCCAACCAAGCGCACGCCGACCAAGCGAGCCGCGACCGCACGGAAGACCGCCCCGAAGAAGGCGGTCGTCGCACCAGAGCCCGTGGCCGCGCAAGCCCCCGAGCAGCCAGCGCCGGTCGGGAGGGACGTCGGGCGCGAGGTGGCTTTGACGCGTACCCCGGAATCGGAGCTGCGGGCGGTGACCGCGCGCCTGCTCGACCACCCGGGCTTCGCGCCGGAGCTGTTGGCTCTGGCCGCGGTGCGGGCGCTCGGCCCCGGCGCGGGCGACTGGGCCGAGCGGCTGCGGGCCCGCTACCCGGATGCTTCGGCGGACGGTCTGGCCCGGCTGGCCAGCCGGCGGTTCGTCCGGTCGGCGGGTGTTGGCGGGGCGGCTGCCGCGTTGGCCGGGCTCTTCGCGCCGGTGGCCGAGTTGGCGGCGGTGCTCTGGACCCAGGCGAACCTGGTGCTGCACCTGGCGGCGGCGTACGGCCGGGATCCGGCGCACCCCGACCGGGCGGTGGAGCTGCTGGTGCTGACCCAGGTGCACCCGGACGCGACGAGTGCGCGTACCGCGTTGGCGGCCGCGCGGGCGGCGGACGGCCCGGGTGACGCGGCCTGGCCGCGGGCGGCGGAGGCCGCGTGGAGGCTGGCCGCGCCGCTGACGGCGCAGGCCGGCGGGTGGCTCGCGTTGCGGCTGGCGTCCCGGCTGCTGCCGGGCGCGGCGGTGCTCGCCGCGGCGCTGGGTGATGCCGCGGCGGCCGACCGGCTCGCGGCTCGAGCGGTGGCCGCCTACCGGGGGACACCGGCCGGGCGCTGACCGCTCAGAGCCAGGTGAACCAGTCACGGGGCAGCAGCGCGTAGCCGACGAAGGCGACCACGTCGAGCACCGTGTGGGCGATGATCAGCGGCAGCACCCGTCGGGTCCGCAGGTAGAAGAGGCTGAACACGACGCCCATCACCGCGTTGCCGACGAACGCGCCGAAGCCCTGGTAGAGGTGGTATGAGCCGCGCAGCAGCGCGCTGGCCGCGATGATCGCGGCCAGCTTCCACTGGAGCTGACGCAGCCGGGTGACCAGGTAGCCGACCACGATCACCTCCTCCAGCACGGCGTTCTGCACGGCGGCGAGGATCAGCACCGGGACCGCCCACCAGACCTCCGGCAGCGAGGCCGGCACGAGCGTGGCGTTGAGGCCGAGGTGAGCCGCCACCCAGAACAGGGCCAGCCCGGGCAGGCCGATCACCGCCGCCAGGCCGGCACCACGGGCCAGGTCCTGGCCGGGTCGCCGGGCGTCCAGGCCGAGGGTCCGCGCCGGGTCGCCGGGGTCGCGGCTGAGCAGGTGTACGGCGAGCAGCACGGGCAGCAGCGCGAAGACGATGCCGAGTAGCTGGTACGTCAGGTCCAGCCAGGGGCGGGCCGAGGCCGAGGTGTTCAGCGACGCGGTCTGCTTGGAGAGCGGCCCGTCGGCGGTCAGCTTCGCGATGATCGAGACGACCGCGTAGACGGCGGATTGGCCGAGGGAGAGGCCGAGGACCAGCAGCGTCTCGGTCCCGAGCAGTCGGCGGGACACCGGGCGGGTCAGCTCAACGGTCACCGCACCACTCTGCCCGACGGGTGGCACCGGTGGCATGGCCGACCGGCTCGCGTGAGCCGATCGCACATTCTGTGCGACCAGTGCACACGCTCCGTGGACATTCTATGGGCGCCCGATCCGCTGCCGTCTGGAGAAGGAGCGCCCACGTGGAGAACATCGCGCGGCTGCTGAAGGAGAGCTGGGCCCTGGTCGAGGGAGACCGGGCCCGGCTGGGCGATCACTTCTACGCACGGCTCTTCCTGCTCGACCCGGCTCTGCGGCAGCTCTTCCCGGTGCAGATGGCCGGCCAGAGCGATCGCCTGTTGGAAGCGATCATCACGGCGATCCACACCGTCGACGACCCGGAGAGTTTCGACGAGTTCCTCCGGTCGTTGGGCCGCGACCACCGTAAATACCACGTGGCCGACCAGCACTACGCGACAGTGGGGGTGGCTCTGTTGGACGCGCTGCGCAGCATCGCTGGCGACGGCTGGAACCTGGAGTACGACCTGGCGTGGCGGGACGCGTACGCGGCGATCTCGGTGAAGATGGCGGCCGGTGCGGCGGACGACGACAACCCGCCGTTCTGGCACGCGGAGGTGCTGACCCACGAGCGGTACGGTCCGGACACCGCGGTGCTGACCTGCCGGGCGTTGCAGCACCCGCTGCGGTGGCGGGCGGGCCAGTACGTCAGCCTGGAGGTGCCGCGCTATCACCCGAGGGTGTGGCGGAACTATTCGGTGGCGAACGCCCCGAACGACGACAACGTGCTGGAGTTCCACGTGCGGACCCCGGGCGCGGGGTGGGTGTCGGGGGCTCTCGTCCGTCGGGTGAAGCCCGGGCACCTGCTGCGGCTGGCCGCGCCGATGGGGTCGATGACCTTGGACCGGGCTTCGGAGCGGGACATCCTCTGCGTCGCCGGCGGCGTCGGGTTGGCGCCGATCAAAGCGCTGGTGGAGGAGCTGGCCAGCTACAACCGGACCCGGTGGGTGCATGTCTTCTACGGCGCCCGGCAGGCAGCGGACCTGTACGGGTTGGCCGGGCTGCAGGAGCTGGTGGCCGCGCATCCGTGGTTGTCCGTCACCGCGGCGTGCAGCGACGACCCGGACTTCGACGGCGAGCAGGGCGACATCTCGGACGTGGTGGCCCGGTACGGCCCGTGGACGACGCACGACTGCTACGTCTCCGGATCAGGGCGGATGGTCCGGTCCACGCTGCGGGTGCTGGCCTCGGACGAGGTGCCACCGCCACAGATCCGCTACGACACCTTCGGTGACCTCTAGACGTTCCTCCCCCCACACCGGGGCGCGTGCCCCTGCCCCCTGGGGCACGCGCCCCGGTCCCCCTCGTTCAGTAGCGCCAGGGGCGCCCGGTCTCCCGGTACTCCTCCACCGGCACCAGCGGCACGCCCGGCGCCATCCGGTCGACGTACAGCCGACCCTCCAGGTGGTCGATCTCGTGTGCGACGAGCCGGGCCATGCCGAATTCGAACGAGGTGATGACCCGGCTGCCGTCCCACTGGGCGTGTTCCACGTCCAGGCGCAGCGGTCGGGTCACCAGACCGCGGTGGTCGAAGAAGGAGAGGCATCCCTCGTACTGCTCGTCGGTGCTCGGGTCGGCGTCGACCACCCGGGGGTTGAGCAGGACGACCGGCTCGGCCGACCGGTCGGGGGGCCGGACCACGGCGGCCGCCCGGCCGATGCTGAGCTGCGACGCTGCGATGCCCACACCCTTGCTGAACGGGTGCAGCTCCTCGAGCCGGGCCAGTGCCACCAGGAGTCGGTCGACCACGGCCCGGGCCACCTGCTCCTCGCCGGGCAGGTCGAACGGGCGGCCGCGCTGGCGCAGCAGGTCGGCCCCGCGTTGGATGATGCCGATGCCGCGCATGCGATCGCTGGGCCGGACCCGGGCGCCGGTGGGACCGACGTCCGGGTCGGTCTCCGGACGGGCGCGGAAGCGCCACTGCATCCGGTAGCGGGCGTTCAACGGCGGGTCGTCGGTCTGCCAGTCGAAGATCGCCCGGTCGCCCTCGTCGCGGCGTTGCGGCGCCGTCCGCAGCGGGCCCTCCTCCGCGGAGAGCGAGGTCTCCACGCCCCAGACCTGCGGGTCCAGCGCCGCCGGCAGGTCCAGGCGTACGGCGAGCTGCCGGGTGGGCAGCCGGACGGCCCGTTGGAACCAGGGACCCCACTTGTCCCGCCCGACGCTGTAGGCGTACTCGATGATGACCCGGTCGCCGGGGTAGAGCGGGAAGCGCCGCTCGCCGTTCTCGAACAGCAGCCAGATCTCCTTGAACGCGTCCCGGTCGTGCTTGGCCCGCCAGTGCATCGGCTCCGGGTCACCGCCGCCGTCGTCGCGGTGGGCCTGCAGCTTCAGTTCGGCGAAGGTGAGCGGGTGCTCCCGGTGGTGCCGGTTGGAGCGGCCGGGGTCGTTGGGGTAGCGGTCGACGGCGACCCGGACCAGGTAGCGGGTGACCGGCTCGGTGCCGGCGTTGTACAGCTCACGGTGGATGACGCACCGGTAGCCGTCGTCGGAGTGGGTGAGGGTGGCGAGTTCCCGTTCCACGACGAGGCCGGTGCCGGGTGGCAGCCACTGGCCGGGCAGGTACGGCTCACGGTGGGTCTGGCCGGTACGGGCGTGCCGGAGCTCGTCGTACTCCCGGAAGCGCTGCCAGATCGCACCGCTGGCCTCCAGGACGGCCTCGGCGCGGCGGGCGAAGTCTTCGGTCGGGCGGTGTCGGCGCCCCTCGACGTGGCTGACGTAGGACGGGTCGAACCCCATCAGGACGGCCAGTTGCTTCTTGGACAGCCCCCGCCCGGTGCGTTGGCGGGCGAGCTCGGCGGCGAAGGAGTCGGCTGCCCGTTCGAGGGGGGAGGTCGTCATCGCTTCCTCTTGGCCGGGAGTATTTAGTTTCACGTTCCGTGCCGGTACGCACACGCATCTGGCACCTTGCCGACACACCGCTTGACAATCCACCGATGAGCATCGATCCTGCGACAGCGTTTTCGCCGGTCGGAGCCGGGTAAGGAGCCGACGGTCGCAGTGACCTGGGCCTCGATGTGACTAAGGTCAGGCTTTCCTTAGACTCTCGGGCCTGGTTAGGCTAGCCTTAGCTCGGGACGACGATGGTCGTCCGCCGAGGCAAGCTCCTCGGGCGCACGGACGGGGGACAACGCAGGTGACAGCGGTGCTGCCGAGGCGCGACGTGATGGCCACGCCGCTCGCCCCCGTCACCGCGGCGCTGCGCGCCATGTTCGGCACCGACGATCTTCCCGGGCTCGCCCCCGGCCTGCTGGTCGACGACGAGGTGGGCTGGGCGCCCGCGACCACCCTCATCGACGGCACCCGACTGCCGGAGCTGCTGCGCGCGGCCACCCTGCGCTGGGGCGGCACGCCGCACGCCTGCGCGGCGTTGGCCTGGAAGTCGTACAGCTACTGGACGGCGCTGCCGGTCGTGCTCGGCTGGGCCTCGGCCCGGCGGGTGCCGCTGCTCGACCCGACCGACGTGCTGATCCACTTCGAGGACCACCGGCCGCTGCTCACCCTGGGCCTACGCCGCAACACCACCGTGGCGGTGCTGCCGAGCGATCCGCTGGCGCTCTCCGACCACCCGGCCGTCCGCGTCGTCGCCGGCGAGGCGGAGTTGCTGGCCGCACTGCGCGCCTCGCTGCTCGACGCTCACCTGGCTCCGCTCATCGCGGCGATCCAGGCGGAGGTCCGGGTGGGCACCCGGACGCTACTCGGCTCGGTCGCCTCCGGCATCGCGCACGGCATTCTGCGGGCCGCAGACGGGCTGCCCGGCCCGACGGTGCAGACCATCGACACCCTGCTCGGCGCGCTCGACCTGGCTGACCTCATCGAGCTGGTGCCGGGGCCGACCGGCGAGCCGACCGTGCAGCGGCGCACCTGCTGCCTGGCCTTCACCCTGCCCAGCCCGAAGGTCTGCCAGGGCTGCTGCGTCCGTCAGGACTGACGCGCTCAGTCGGTCAACGGTCGGACGTCCCACACCCACACCCCGCCGGTGAAGACCGGCTGGATCCCGGTCAACTCGGTCATTCCCCGGCGCAGCGCCCCCTCGTACTCGTGCGGTCCGAGAATGACCACCCCGGCCCGCCAGTAGCGCAGGTCGTCGACCGCCTTCACGCGACTCTGCGGACTGATCGGCGGCACGGCCCCGGTGCGCCGGATGGTGCCGAAGAAGCTGCTGGTGGGACGGGGCGGCGCAGAGAACAGGGCGATCCTTGGCTGCTCGGCGCTCGGCCGGGTGTCCGGGCCGAGGAAGTAGCCGCGGGCCAGCGGCATGTCCAGTCGGGTCACGGCCGACCAGCGCAGCGGCTCCGCGTAGTTGGTGTCCGGCAGCGGCAGGGTCACCACGCTGCGCCCACCGGTCACGTACGGCCGCCAGGCCCCACTGGTCACGAAGGTGGGGACCGGGTCGAGGCGGACCACGGGCAGCGGGGTGGGCAGGATCGGCAACAGGGCCATCGTGAGCAGGGTGGCGGTGGCGAAGCGGATCTGCCAGCGGGCGGCCGGCTGCCCGTCGGCCAGCTCGCGGGCGCGCTCGGCGCCGTACGCGAGGAGCAGCCCGATGATCGGGGTGATCGCCAACGCCCACCGGGTCGGCACCACCGAATGCAGGATCGGCAGGTTCTCCAGCGCCGCCCACGGCCCCGGCACGCCGGTGCCCCGGCCGTCGAAGCGGATCTCCCGGCCGAGCGAGAGCACCGCGAAGAGCAGCCCGAGGGCGGCCAACCCGAGCACCACCACCGACCGGCGTAGCCACCAGATCAGGGCGACCACCAGCACCACCAGTGACCAGCCGAAGAAGCTGTTCTCCTCGGTGGGGTTCTTGGCCAGGTTCGCCGCCGTGCGCTGGCTGCCGGCGAGGGACTCCCGGGAGTACGCCACGAACGAGGCGAGGTCGCTGGAGTAGCCCCGGATCAGCTGGGACAGACCGGAGTAGGCGCCCGGGCCGAAGAACTGGACGTACAGGGGGTACGCCAGCAGCAGCCCGGCGAGCCCGGCGGCGACGGCCAGCCCGGCGAGGAAGGGCCGGGCGCGCGACCGTAGGTCCCGGCGACCGAGGGCGAGCGCGCCGACGATCACGCCCAGCCCGATCGCGGTCATCAGCAGGATCTCCAGGTTGAGGAACGCCTGCCAGACGATCACCAGCGCGAGGAGCACCCCGTTGCGCAGCCAACGGCCCTGGTCACCGAGCCGCAGCGTCCGCCAGATGATCAGCGGAACGACGAACTGCGACACGATGTTCGGGTGCGCATTGGCATGCGACACCATTGCCGGCGCGAACGCGCAGAAGCCGGCGCCCAGCCAGGCTGGCCCGCGGGCTCCGATCAGGACCCGGGAGAGTAGGAAGTACCAGGCAATGGCGGTGGCGATCATTCCACCGGTGAGAAAGAGCAGAAATGCTGCGCGAGGCCCGAGCAGCACGGTGACTGGCGTCATTGGCAGCGAAATGGATAATACGGACGTATTCGCCATCAGATTGACGCCGTCCGGCACGTTCATCCGGTCCGAATGGAACGGATATGCGAAATGCGTGACCACGCGCGCACCGTGCGCCATCATCCATTCGAACTGCGACTGATCGGATCGATTGTCCCGCACCCCGCTGCCTGGTTCGAGCCACAGCCGCCCGGTGACCCAGAAGCCGAGCACCACGAAGCTCAGCACGGCGGGCAGATCGGCCCACCTCCCGCTGCGGGGCGGCCGGGCACCGTCGCTGGCTCCCTTCACCGGCACTGCGGCGTTCGGGCCGTCGCCAGGGGCGCCCGATTCAGGAGTAGTCATGACAATTCATAGGGTAGTCAGCGTATGGCACTGCCGTGACATGTTTCGGGGTACTGCCGTACTATGTGCCGGGTTCGCCGACCGCCGATCACGTGCCCGCCCCCGACCCACCATTCGGCCATCGCGCTGCCCCGATTCTTCTGCCATCCGCGCGGATGATTCACTCTGTCGGTCCAGGCACGGGTCGAGTTCATATCGTGAGGAATCGACGCATGGCAGAAATCACTGGGGATCAGCGCGTTCAGTCCGAGGTGCTGGAGGGCCTGGCGACCGCCGTCAACCACCGTCGCTGGTTCGTCGAACTGGCAGTGCCGTACCTCGGTGACGATCCGATTGAGATCGGTAGCGGTCTCGGTGACTATGCGTTGGAATGGTCGCAGCGGCTGCCCCGGTTCACCGCCACGGAGGCCGATCCGGACCGGCTGGTGCAGCTCAAGGAGCGCCTCGCCGACCGACCCAACATCGACGTCCGGCAGATGCTGCTGCCGCACAACGACCGGGGCGAGTACAGCGCGGCGGTCTCGTACAACGTGTTGGAGCACATCGAGGACCACGTGGGCGCCCTGCGCAGCATGCGTGACCTGCTCCGCCCCGGCGGCGCGGTGATCATCATCGTGCCGGCGTTCCAGTTCGCGATGGGCCCGGCCGACATCGCCACCGGGCACGTCCGCCGCTACACCAAGAAGACACTGGGTGCGGCGATGACCGAGGCCGGCCTGACCGTGGAGAAGATCCACTACGCCAACGCGTTGGGGCTGCTCGGCTACTTCATGGCCACCAAGGTCTTCCGGCTGATGCCGAAGGAGGGCCCGATGGTCAAGGTGTACGACACCGTGGTGCTCCCGGCCACCAAGGCAGCCGAACAACTCGTCCGCCCCCCGTTCGGCCAGTCCGTCTTCGCCGTGGCCCGCGTCCCCGCCTAACCCCCGCCCCCGCCCCCGCCCCCGCCCCCGCGCCCGCGCCCGCCCCCGCGATCTTGCACTTTCGGTCGCCGACTCACCCCAATTGTCGGATATGCCGAGGCAGTAAGTGCAAGATCGCGGAGGGCTCGGCGCGGGGTCAGTCCTTGATTTGGTACGTGGGCCGGATCGTGGCCCGCGCGAGGGTGTGGGGCGTGAGGTTGAAGCCGACGTAGGCCGGGCTGGCGTCGGGGGTCAGGTCCAGGCGCTCGACGTCCAGCGCGTGCACCGCGAAGATGTACCGGTGCGGGCGGTCGCCGGCCGACGGGGCCGAACCGCCGTAGCCCTGCTCGCCGTAGTCGTTGCGGACCGAGAACGCCCCACCGAGGTCGGTGCTCGCCGCGCCACCCGCGCCGCTGGGCAACTGCGTGACGGTGACGGGCACGTTCACCAGCACCCAGTGCCAGAAGCCGCTGCCGGTCGGCGCGTCCGGGTCGTAGCAGGTCACCGCGAAGCTCTTCGTCTCGGCGGGGAAGTCCGACCAGGTCAACTGCGGTGAGACGTCGTCACCCCCGGTGCTGCCGTGTGCGTGCCGGGCGTCCATCGGCTCGCCGTTCTGCACGTCGTCACTGGTCAAAGTGAACGAGGGCACCGTGGGCAGCAGCTCGTACGGGTCTGGGGCAATCGGTCGTTCCAGGGTCATCGGGCCGCATCCTTCCGAATGTTCGCAAGATTCCTCCGCCCTTCTTACCCCCTCGGGGTCGGCCGGACTCGGGAAGTACGGGGGTGCCAGGGGACGAACTGCCCGCCGCTATCGTTATCGGTCGGCACCATGGCGCAGGGGGACTTCTTGGCACGCATCTGGCGCGACTTCCTGGTCGCCGCGATCACCGCATTCCGGCGACCCGACGAGCGGAAGATCGCTGAGGAGCGTCGACGCGCGGTCGACCGGCTGGCCGAGGAGACGATCCGGGACAACCGACGGGCCGCCGACCCGCCGGAGTGACGCCGGGGGTAACCGGGATTGCCACTGGCTCGGCGACGTGAGCGTTGAAGATGAGCTGATGGGGCGGATCTTCCGGTCGCGACCGGTGGTGACCGGGGAGGCACACCGAACGACCCTGTTCGAGATCTTCTTCGACCTGGTGTTCGTCTTCGCCCTCATCCGGGTCACCGGGTTCATGAGCGCGCGCCCCACAGCACTGACCCTGGCGCAGGGATTCCTCGTCCTCCTGCTGCTGTGGATCTCGTGGCTCGTCTTCGCCTGGCTCGGAAACCAAGCTCGGATCGATGTCGGAATGAGCCGTGCCGGCACCACCGTCGCCATGGCGGCCGTCTTTCTCGTAGCCCTCGTCATCCCCGACGTCTGGGAGACCGGGCCGGGGGCGTTGGAGCCGCGGCTGATCCTGGTGCTGGCCTACATCGTGGTGCGGGTCATCCACCTGGGCCTCTACCACTGGGCGGCGACCGATGATCAACGCCTGCGCAGGACCATCCGGCTCTACGCCCTCACGACGGCGCTGTCCTGGATTCCACTCGTCCTCGGTGCCATGTTCGGCGGCACCGCGCAGATCCTGCTCTGGGCGGCAGCGCTCACCGTCGACTATTCGGGTGGGCTGATCGCGTCCCTGCTGAGTGGATGGCCACTGCGCAGCCCCGCCCACTTCTCGGAGCGACACAGCCTCGTCCTGATCATCGCGCTCGGCGAGTCCCTGATCTCGGTCGGCACCGGGATCGGGGCCGAGGCCGGGATGACCAGCAGACCGATCCTGCTGGCGGCGCTCCTCACGCTTGCTAGCACGGTGTGCCTGTACCGGCTGTATGCCAAGAACGCGACGATCGCCGGGAACTCGCTCCGGACGGAGCCCGGTCAGCGACGCGACCAACTCGCCGCCAACGCATACAGCATTGGCCACTTCCCGCTGATCGCCGGGACCATCTACCTGGCGTTCGGGGTCGAACAGGTGCTCACCCGCCTGGCCCACGACCACTCTTACGACGCCCCCGCGCTGCGCCTGGAGTGGATCCCGGCCATCGCGCTGTTCGGCGGGACCGCCCTGTACCTCGCAGGCAGGGCGACGTTCCTGAGTCTCAGCGTCCGGTTCCTGTCACCGGGTCAACTCGTCGCCCCCGCTGTGGTGGTGCTGCTGCTCCCCGTCGGTCGATTCCTGCCCAGCCTGGCCGCGCTCGGCATGCTCACCGCGTTCCTCGTCGGCCTGGTCTGCTACGAGGAGATCGTCGGACGGAGACAGGATTCCAGCGGTACGCCCTGACCAGCCTCGTCGGTCATCGGGTCCAGAGCACGAATCGCTCGTACAGCTCGGTCGGCGCGACGGCTGGCAACTCGGCGGTGACCACGAACAGCAGACTGCCCACGTACATCGACAGGCCAATCCGATCGGCCCCGTACGCTTCGGCCAGCCGGACCCGCGCGGGATCGCACGGCCAGTCCTGCTCGCACGTCCGGCACGCCCAACCGGGCCGGCTCGGCAGATGCTCGCCGTCGAGCCGCCGCTCCAGCGCGCCGACCGCTCGATCAGCCTGGGCAGCTCGGGCCGCCCGTACCGTGGTGAACTCCTCGGCCATCATCGCGCCGCCCCGACGTACCGGGCGAAAACGGTGATCCGCCCGTCGACGGTCCGGCATACCGCCTCGTAGGCGCCGGCGGGCCGCCACACCGCGATGACACCGTGGCGGATCCGAGTGGTGAGCACCCTGGAGTTGGCCCCCTCAGCGATCACCGCCCACTCGCCGGGGCGGGCTCGCAGCTCGGCCGCGATCCGCACGGCACGCTCGGCAGCCGCGGTCGCACCGCCCGGGGTTCGCGGGTTACGGCGGGTGGGTGGCGGCGGGTCTTCCCACCGCAGGACGCCGTCGATCAGGTCTTGGCTCACCGCGCGTCTCCGCAGGTTCGAGGCTTCTGGCCGGGGGCGGAGGTGGCGTAGTGGTCAGCTCGGCACTCCATACCACAACCATACTGCCAAATGCGTAAGGCAGCAATGAAGTGTGCAGGCGGGGATGCGAGGGAGCTGTTTAATCAGGCAGTAAGGTCAACGAAAGTCGGCAAAGACCGAAGGGGTGCCGGATCATGGGACAGCCGAGGTGGACGACCACCTCCGATCAGTACCTCGACCCCACGGCCGGCGACACCTGGGCAGCCGAAGCCGCAGCTTCCGGGCAGCAAGGAAGCCAGCGCATCCTCGACGCCACCACGCTGCCCGCACCGGTAGACGTCGCGGTGCTCCTCGCACTCCCGAAGGACGCTCCGGTGGTGCTCCGGCGCCGGCTGCTACTCGCCGACGACCACGCCGTGGAGGTCGCCACCTCCTACTGGCCCGCCGATCTCGCCGATCTGACCCGTCTCGCCCAGCCGGAAAAAATCCCCGGCGGCACGGCGCGGTTCCTCGCCGAGATCGGCCACACGCCCGCTGAGATCCGCGAGGAGGTCTCCGCTGCGTCAGCGCAGTCGCGCCCTCTTGACCAGAGAGCGCTGAAGTTGAAGGCCACCGACCCAATCCTCGTGCTCGCCCGGGTCCTGCTCGGCGCCGGCGGCATGCCCTACCAGGTCGACGTCAACGTCATGCGCGCCGGCCAACGCATCCGCTACACCCGACAGGCAGGCTGACCATGCCCACTCACCGCGACCCCCGCCCGCGATCCCAGCAGATCGCCGCCGACCTGCGCGCCGACATCATGAGTGGCGACATCGCGGCGGACTCCTACCTGTCGAGCACCGCCGAGCTGAGCGCCAGGTACAGGGCGTCCGGGGCCACCATCCAGAACGCCGTGTCCATCCTCAAGGCCGAGGGCTACGTCGAGGGCGAGCCTGGCAAGGGCGTCAAGGTCAGACCCACCCGGCAACAGACGATCACGCCTGCCGACTACGCCACCCTGCCCGCCGATGGCCAGCCGTACGCCTGGATCACCGCTGCGGCCGAACGAGGGCAGCGCGGCGCGTACCGGCTGCTCGCAGTTGCCGAAGTCCCCGCCCCGATACAGGTAGCTCGGGCCTTCTCCGTCGACCCGGGATCGCCGGTCGTCCGTCGGGCGCAACTCGGCACCCACAACGACGAACCTGTCGAACTGGTCCACACCTTCTACCCAATCAGCCTGGCCCGCGGTACGGCCCTGGCGGTGAAACGCCTCATCAAGGGAGGCTCTCAGGTGGTGCTCGCTGAGCTGGGAGCGGAGCCGGTTTCGTTCGAGGACGTCATCTCGACCAGGCCTCCGACGTCGGAGGAGTTCGTGGCGTTGGACCTGCCCACCGAGGTGCCGATCCTGCGCACCTTCCGGGTCGCGGTCAGCGCGGCCGGCCAGCCGGTGGAGTGTCAGGTGATGGTGAAGTCCGGCCACCGCCACGAGGTCCGCTACCGCTGGCCGTCCTGAGCGGCGCCCGCAGCGCAGAGCGCCCCCACCAGCCCCCCACCATCAAACGGTCCCCGCCTGAAGATGAGGGCTGAGCTGCACCAACGTAGATCATTCGACTGCGGAGGGTGTGGGATTCGAACCCACGAAGACATCGCTGCCTTACCGGTTTTCAAGACCAGCGCCATCGGCCACTAGGCGAACCCTCCCGGCCCGCCACCCGAGGGTGTACGGCCGTGCCTAGTCTGCCATGACCGCCACGCGGGCACCCGGCGTCCCTCCCCAGATTGCCGCCCTGGAAGTCCATAGTGGGCCAAGATTCGGGGTAGCCGGGCGCTGATCAACTCGATGTCGGTGAAGTTGGGGTGTCCTGGTGGCTGGATGCCCCGACATCGGCGAAACGGAGTGGATCAACCCCGCACCGCCACCCCGCGCGCGGCGAGCGCGCACCGCCAACCCAAGCGCGGTGCGCGCGCCGCCAACCACGCGCGATGCGCGCACCGCCACCCCGGCGCAGCGCGCGAACTGCGACGAACGGCGCTATCGGGTAAGACTGAGCTCATGCGAGCCATCACCATTCCGCAGCCCGGTGGACCCGACGCGCTGGTCTGGGCCGAGGTCCCCGATCCGGAGCCCGGCCCGGGCGAGGTGATCGTGGACGTCCGCGCCAGTGGCGTCAACCGCGCTGACCTGCTGCAGCGCAAGGGTCACTACCCGCCGCCGGCGGGCGCGCCCGCGTACCCCGGATTGGAATGCTCCGGGGTGATCAGCGCGATCGGCCCGGACGTTTCCGGGTGGGTCGTTGGTCAGGAGGTCTGCGCGCTGCTGGCCGGCGGTGGGTACGCCGAGCGGGTCGCGGTGCCCGCCGGGCAGTTGCTGCCGGTGCCGGCCGGCGTCGACCTGGTCGACGCCGCGGCGCTGCCCGAGGTGGCCTGCACGGTCTGGTCGAACGTGGTCCGGGTGGCTCGGCTCAGCGCGGGCGACACGCTGCTGGTGCACGGCGGGGGCAGCGGGATCGGCACGTTCGCGATCCAGTTCGGTGTGGCCCTCGGTGCCACGGTGCTGGTCACCGCGCGGGCGGCCAAGCATGCCCGGTTGAAGGAGTTGGGTGCCGCGCACACGATCGACTACCGGGAGCAGGACTTCGTCGAGGAGGTCCGGCAGGCCACCGGCGGCCACGGCGCCGACGTCGTCCTCGACATCATGGGCGGGTCCTACCTGGGCCGGAACATCGAGGCGCTGGCCACCGGTGGTCGACTGGTGGTGATCGGGCTTCAGGGCGGCGCCTCCGCCGAGCTGAACCTCGGCGCGCTGCTCAGCAAGCGGGCCAGCGTCGCGGCGACCACGCTGCGCGCCCGGCCGCTGGCCGAGAAGGCGGAGATCGTCCGGGGCGTACGCGACGAGGTGTGGCCGCTGGTCGAGACCGGCGCGATCCAGCCGGTGGTGGACCGGCGGCTGCCGATGAGCGACGCGGCGGAGGCGCACCGGCGGGTCGAGGCGAACGATCACCTCGGCAAGGTGTTACTCACCGTCGGGTGACGGGCGGGGCAGCATCAGGCGGGCGCCCGGCCCCTCACCGGCCAGCGCGTCCCCCGGGTTGTTGAGCGTGCAGCGCTGCAGGGACAGGCAGCCGCAGCCGATGCAGCCGTCGAGGTCGTCGCGGAGCTTGGCGAGCAGGCGGATCTTCTCGTCCAGACGACCCCGCCAGCTCGCGGAGAGCCGCGCCCAGTCCTGCGGGCTGGGCGTACGGGAATCGGGCAGCGAGTCCAGAGCGGCACGGATCTCGTCCAGTGAGACGCCGACCTGCTGTGAGATCCGGATGAAGGCGACCCGCCGCAGCTCGGCGCGCGGGTAGCGCCGCTGGTTGCCGCCGGTGCGGTCGGCGCGGATCAGACCGAGCCGCTCGTAGTAGCGCAGAGCGGACGGCGCCACGCCCGAGCGGACGGACAGATCGCCGATGGTCAGTGAGTCCTGCATTACCCGGTCCTCTGAGTTGAAGTGCCCTTCAACTCAGAGGTTATCTCCGACGGTCAGCGGGCCGCCGGCGTCGCGGGGCGGCGGCGGGCGCGTTCCCGGCCGAGGATCCAGATCGCCTCGACGCCGTCCTTCCAGGTGATCTTCTTGCCCTCTTCGCGGCCGCGCGCCCGGTAGCTGATCGGCACCTCGTACGGCCGGATCTTGCGGCGCAGCAGCTTGCCGGTCACCTCGGCCTCCATGCCGAAGCCGCGCGAGCGCACCTCGAGGGACCGGTAGAGCGCCACCGGCATCAGCTTGAAGCAGGTCTCCAGGTCACCGATGTACGAGTTGAACAACACATTGGCCGCCATCGTGACGCCCTTGTTGCCCATCACGTACCAGAAGCTGTAGGCGCTGTGGCTGCCGAAGGTGCGATTGCCGTAAACCACCGTGGCCCGCCCGTCGAGCACCGGGTCGAGCAGCTTGGGGATGTCCTGCGGGTCGTACTCCAGGTCGGCGTCCAGGATGACCATGAAGTCACCCTCGGCGCTGTCCACCGCCGTCTTGATGGCCGCGCCCTTGCCGGAGTTGCGCTGGTGGGTGATGACCCGCAGGCGGGCGTCATCGGCGCGACCGAGGATCTCGCCGGTGTTGTCCCGGCTGCCGTCGTCGACGACAACCAACTCGATCTCGCAGGGATAGTCCACCGCCAATGCCTGCTTGAGGGCATCCGCGATGCGTTCTTCCTCGTTGTAGACCGGCATGAGGATCGAGAGCTTCACGGGAATCTCCACGGTGGCGACAATACGTCGGGCATAGCCTAGCGTGGCTGGTCAGCCGGACGCTGTTCGCCACCGGCGGCGGCCGGCGTGGCGGGCTCAGCTCGATGGTGTTTACTTCCGCCCATGTCGGCTGCCGGCTCCCTGCTCGCGGCGGTACCTACCGCTGCGGTGTTCCTGCTCACGGTCGCGACGAGGCCGGGCGGGGCCGGCGCGGTGGCGCCGATACGCCTCGCCGTGGTGCGCGCCGCCCTGCTCACCGGGGCGTACGCGGTGCTCGTCGTCGAGGTGCTCGGCGCGCTGAACGCCCTGACCCGGCCGGCGTTCGTCATCGCCTGGCTGCTCTTCCTGGCCGTTGCCGCGACAGCCGCCGGGCTGCGGTGGCGTCGGGAGAACCGTCTCGCGCAGCAGCCCGCCGCGGTCTCCCGACCCGTACCGGTCGGTGTCGGCGTGGCTGCCGGGTCGGACACACCAGCCCCGGTCACCGACAGCGGTAACGCAGGGCCCGCACCGGGCCGGGACCGCGGGGCACGCGCCGACCTCTTCGCCCGGGCAGCAGACATCTGGCGTACGGCGGGTCGGGGCGAGCGACTGCTCGCCGGCACGATCGGCGGGCTGCTCCTGCTGGAGCTGCTGGTCGCGCTGCTGGCCGAGCCGAACAACTTCGACTCGCAGACGTACCACCTGCCCAAGGTGGAGCACTGGGTGGCCCAGGGCGACCTGGACTTCTGGCCCACCGCCATCCACCGGCAGGTGACCATTCCGCCCGGTGCCGAGTACCTGCTGCTGCACCTGCGTCTGCTCACCGGTGGGGACGGGCTGCACAACCTGGTGCAGTGGGCCGCCGGGGTGGGCTGCCTGTTGGTGGTCGCGCGGATCACCGCGCAGCTCGGCGGCAGCCGGCGGGCCCAACTACTCACCGCGTTCGTGCTGGCCAGCACCCCGATGGTGGTGCTCCAGGCGACCAGCACGCAGACCGACCTGGTCTGCGCGGCGTGGGTGGCCTGCGCGGCGACCCTGGTGCTGGACGGGCTGCGTCGACGGACCGGCTGGGGCACCCTGCTCGGGCTTGGCGCGGCCACCGGACTCACCGCGGTCACCAAGACCAGCGGCCTCATCGCGGTCGGTCCGCTGCTGGTCCTCTGGGGACTGGCCCAGCTCCGGCTGGCGCTGGCCGGAACCGCGCCAGCGGCCGACGGAGTGCGGCGGCCGGTTGGCCGGGTGGCCCGCACAGTCGCCGGGTCAGTGCTGATCATGCTGGTCGCGGCCGTGGTGGTCGGCCCGTTCCTGGCCCGGGTGACCGCCGAGTTCGGGCACCCGCTGGGGCCGCCCCGGCTGCGGGAGTCGATCCCGATGGAGCGGCACGACCCGCCGTCGATCCTGGTCAACGCGCTGCGGATCGGCCACACCGCGTTCGACACCCCGCTCGCACCCCTGCGCCGGGTCGGCGCCGACGCCATCATCGGTGGCGCGGACGCGATCGGGGTCGACCCGCAGGACCGGGCGATCACCTTCGGCCGGGAGGTCTTCCCCGTGCCCGCCTGGTACCCGGACGAGGACCGGGTGGCGTTCCCGCTGGCCGGGGCCCTGGTGCTGATCGGCGCGGTGGTGGCGCTCGCCCGGCCGCGCCGGATCGACCCCGGGCAGGTCGGGCCGCTGCGCGCGTACGCGGTGGTGGTGCTGGCCACCGTGCTGCTGCACACCTCGATGCTCAAGTGGCAGCCGTGGGGCAACCGGCTGCTGCTCTACGCCCTGGTGCTCGCCGTACCGCTGGCCGGGCTCTGGCTGGACTCGGTCTTTCGCCGACGCCGTGGGCCCGCAGTGGGGGCGGACGGCCGACGGTCGGTGGCCACGCTCACCGCGGTTGCCGTGCTGGCCACCTCGGCGCTGGCCGGGGTGCTCTCGTTGTCGTACGGCTTCCCCCGACGGCTGGTCGGTGCCGGCTCGGTCTTCACCACCTCGGACTGGGACACCCGGTTCCTGCGCCGCCCGCAGTGGGCCGACGAGTTCCGGTGGGCCGCAGCGGCGGTGCAGGACAGCGGCGCCCGTCGAATTGGGCTGGTGGAGCAGAACGACAACTGGGAGTACCCGTGGTGGCTGCTGCTGCGGCAGCCGGACGGCGGCTCGCCGGAGCTGGTGTCCCTCCAGTCGGTGTTGCCGGAACGTCCCCCGGCCGACCCGTTTTCGGTGGAGGCCATCGTCTGCACGGGCAGCAGGCCGGCCTGCGTCAAGCTGGTCCCGGCGGGCTGGCGGCTGGAGTTCCGCGACTACGTCGGCTACGCGCTGCCGCCAGGCCGCTGACCGAGAGGCCGACCGCCCGGATCGTCCGATCCGGGCGGTTCTGCATTCCGCGCGCAAGGATCCGAGGCGCATTCACATCCACTGATCAGCACGTTACCTTCTGGTAACTCAATCGACGTCCCGCGATTGAGCCGAAAGGAGTGCGTCGATGCCCGCAACTCCCGCACATGCCACCCGCCGACGGGCCATCACCGTCGCCGTCGCGGTCGCCGCCCTCGTCCTGCCGATGCTCGCCGGACCGGCCGCCCCCGCCACCGCCGCCGACCGGCCAACCATCCAGCCACTCCCCGCCAACCTGGAGGCGGTCCGCGCCGCCGAGGCGACCGCCCTCTACGGCGCCCCGGGGATCCGGCCGATCGACCAACGCCGCACCGCCCTGATCACCATGGGCGACAGCGAGATCTCCGGCGAGGGAGTCGGCAACTACGTGCCCGGCACCCACCAGGACGGCAACTGGTGCGACCGCTCGTACGACCAGGCGGTGTTCCGTACCGGCATCCCGTCGGACACGCAGTACAACCTGGCCTGCTCCGGCGCCACACCGTGGAACCTGATCGCCGGTGGCCCGACCCAGCACAACGAGCTCAACCAGGGCGACTACCTGGGAATCAAGGCGCGCAACACGCACGTGAAGCTGATCTGGGTGGTGGTCGGCGCGAACGGCGAGGGGACCATCCAGTTCGGCCCGGTCGCCACCGACTGCGCGATCAGCCGGGTCTTCTTCACCGGCGAGTGCTACCCGGACTACACCGACCAGTGGACGATCCGCACCGACGGCAGCCGCCAGGCGGTGGTCGGCGCCCTGAACGACATCCGGGCGACCATGACCAACGCCGGTTACCTGCGCTCGGACTACGAGCTGGTGCTCATGTCGTACCCGAGCCCGGGCAGCCCGGACGTGGAGGACAACCCGAACTTCCCCGGCTGGTACTCCGGCGGCTGCCTGCTCTACCTGGCCGACGCGGCGTTCGCCCGGAACAAGGCGGTGCCGTTGTTCGAGACGGCGCTGCGCACCGCGGCCACCCAGACCGGCACCCGCTACCTGGACGCCAGTCGGCTCTTCCACGGCCACGAGGTGTGCACCGACAACACCTCGGTCCGGGGCCTCTACATCGAGGTGGGGATCTGGAACGAGAATGCCGCCCGGCAGTCGTTCCACCCGAACGCCCGGGGGCACGGCATGTTCGCCCAGTGCATCACCCAGTTCTGGACCTCCGGGCAGGAGCGGGCGAGCTGCGTCGACCCGGCCAGCACCGGAGCCGGGGTGCTCTACCCGGGGTTGCTGGAGTTCAAGCAGTTGCGCAACGCAGCCACCGGCACGTGCGTCGACGGCAAGGGGTACGACTCGCGCAACGGCACCGCCCAGCAGCCGTACACCTGTCACGGGGGGCGTAACCAGGGCTTCTGGTACGACGCGACCCGCCAGTCGCTGCACTCGGAGCTGTCCCATGATCGCTGCCTGGACGTCTCGAACAGCTCCATGACGTCGGGCACGGCGGTCAACATCTACGACTGCAACGGCACCGCCGCCCAGAAGTTCACCTTCGTCGGCAACCAGCTCAAGCCGACCGCGGCCAGCAACCTCTGCGTCGCGTTCGACAACCCCTGGCTGGGCAGCCCCCGGCTGCGGCTGGCCAACTGCTCCACCAGCACCCGGCAGCAGTGGTCGTTCGAGTCCCGGAACTACGCCAACCCGGTCGGCTACGGGCACGACGACTTCATCGGCTCCCGCGTCTACTGATCAGTGAGGGGCCCCCGATGCACGGGGGCCCCTCCGTGTCACTTCGTGCGGGGAATGAGGATCAGGCGGGCGACGGACTTGTCGCCGTCCTTCGCGCCGGCGACACCGAGCTTCGTACCGACCTTGACCTCGCTCGGCTGCACGCTGGCCCGCCGCTCGACCACCCGTAGGTCGTCGCCGAACGCCCAGGTCACGGTGAAGCCGTCGGTGGACTTGACGGTCATCGAGTCACCGTCGATGGCGGTCACCTCGCCGCGCTGCACGGCGACGGTCTTCTTCTCGCCGTCCTTGGACTGCACCACCGCCTCGCCGTGCAGAGTGTTCTTGCGCAGCAGCACGCGGGCCTGGCGGCGCTTGCGCCACTCCTCGCCGCGCTTCTGCCGGGCCTTCTCCTCCGCGCTGGGGGAGGCGCCGGGCGTGGGGGTGGCCGGCGCGGCGACGGTCTGGACGTCCAGGTCGTCGGCGTCGAAGCCCATCGCGGCCAACGCCTGGCCCTCGACGCCCATCGCGGCGGCGACGTCGACGGCGGCCTCCCGAGCGGGCTGGCTGGCGACCTCGGCCGCACCGCAGCCGCTGACACCGAGCGCCACCGCCGCGAGCAAGGACGTGGTGGCGGTGGCGAATCCCCAACGTGGCATGTGACTTTCCCTCTCGTCCGTGGAGCCATCAGCCTGCCCCGCCTCGACGAGCGGAGCGTCAGGCCGATGTTCGGGTCCGGTAAGGGTCACCGGGCAGCCGGACCGTGAAGGCCGCCCCGCCCTCCGGTGCGTGGCCCGCGTCGATCTGCCCGCCCAACCGGCGGACCAGCCCGGCGGCCAGCGCCAACCCCAGCCCGCTGCCCACCTTGCGCACCCCCCGGTAGCGCTGGTGCAACGCGCCCCGCTCGAACGCCACCGCCAGGTCGTCGTCGGTGAAGCCGGGCCCGCCGTCGCGGACCTCCAGCACGCCGCCGGCCGCCGGGTCCGCGCCGACCGGCCGGACCGCGAGCACCACCGGCGCCCCCGGGGGTACGACCCGCAGCGCGTTCTCCAGCAGTCCGTCCACCACCTGCCGGATCCGCCCCGGATCGGTGTACGCGGGCACTGCCACGCCGGGCGTCTCCACCCGGAACGGCACTCCCAGCGCGGCACACCGGTCGGACCAGGTCCGTTCGGCGTCGACGGCCAGCCGGGCCAGGTCCACCGGCACCGGCTCCAGCGGAAAGTCGGCGGCCTCCAGTCGGGCCAGCGACAGCAGGTCACCGATCAGCCGGTCCAGATGCTCGGCCTCGGCCAGCACCGTCCGACCGGTGTCGGCCGCGTCGTCCGCGCCGATCACCCCGTCGGCGAACGCCTCGGCGTACCCCCGGATCGCGGTCAACGGGGTGCGCAGCTCGTGCGAGACGGAGAGCAGGAACTCGCGCTGCCGGCCCTCGCTGGTGGCCAGCGCAGCGGCCAGCCCGTTCAACGCCTCGGCCAGGTCGGCGACCTCGTCGGGCGGTTCCACCGGCACCCGGACAGCGCGGTCCCCGGCCCGCAGGCGGGCGGCGGCGGTGGCCGCGACGCGGATCGGTCGGGCCAGCCGGCGGGCCAGCAGCAGCCCGGCCACCACGCCGGCGGCCAACCCGGCGAGGAGCGGCAACCACAGGCTGAGCAGCACCTGCCGCCACAGCCCGTTGGCCGAGGTGCGGGAGAGCACCACTCCGTTGCCGTTGGGCAGCGCCCGACCCTCGACGAACGCACGCCGGCCGTTGACCGGGCGCCGGACGGACACGTTGCGCCCCTGCTCGATCCGCTGCACCACCCGGGTCGGCAGACCTGGCCGGTCGACCGCACCCCGCCGGATCAGGTACGCGTCGATGCCCTGGTTGCGCAGTTGCTGGATGAGCCGCTCCTCGTCGGCGGTGCGGCCCCGGTCCAGCCGGGTCCGCAGCACCTCGGCGGCGAGCCGGGCCTGCGCGGCAAGTGCCTCCTGATCGCGTTTCTCGACGCCGCGAACCGCCAGCGGCACCGCGACGATCGCGGTCACCAGCACCGACACCAGCGCCACCGCACAGGTGACCAGCACCGCGCGGGCGGTCAGCGTACGGCCGAACCGGCTGCGTCGGGGTGCGGCCGGTGGGCGTACGCCGACCACCGGCAGCGCCATGGTCGGTGCTTCGGGCCGCGTCGTCGGGTGTTCAGGCATCGACGGCGTACCCGACGCCTCGGTGGGTCCGGATCACGCTGGCCGGGCCGAGCTTCGCCCGCACCTGGGCGACATGCACGTCGACGGTCCGGGTGCCGGCGTGGGCGGCGTACCCCCAGACCCCGGCCAACAGCTCCTCCCGGGTGAAGACCCGCCCGGGTCGGGCCATCAGGTGGGCCAGCAGGTCGAACTCGGTGGAGGTGAGCTGCACCGGGGCGCCCGCGGCGGTGACCGTGCGGCGGGCGGGGTCGAGCGTCACCGGGCCGACGACGCGCTGACGGTCGACGCCCTCGGGACCGCCAGCGGAGCGCCGGAGCACCGCGCGCACCCGGGCGACCAACTCACGGGGGCTGAACGGCTTGGTGACGTAGTCGTCGGCACCCAACTCCAAGCCGACGATCCGATCCACCTCGTCGTCCCGGGCGGTGAGGAAGATGACCGGTGTCCAGTCGCCGGCCTCGCGCAACTGACGGCAGACCTCGGTGCCCGGCAGGCCGGGCAGGGCGATGTCCAGGACACAGGCCACCGGGCGCAACCGGCGGGCGGCGCTCAGGCCGGCCGCGCCGTCCCGCTCCAGGTGGACACCGAACCCGTCGCGGGTGAGGTAGAGCCGGACCAGGTCGGCGATGGCCGGCTCGTCCTCGACCACGAGGACGAGCCCGCGGTGCGGCGGTGCAACGGTCACTGGCCCATGATTGCCGACCCGATGGGCTCGGCGCGATCGGCGCGTGTTCGAGTTCGGTAAAGGCGGGGTGTCAGCGCGCCACGGCGGGGCGGAACGCGGTGGGCCGCGCGGCGGCCGGCGTGTCGCCGATGGTGGCGACGATCCGCTCGCGGGCCGTCCGCAGGCGGGTCCGGAAAGCGTGGTTGAGCAGCGCGTCGAGTTGCCAGACCCGCTTCGGGTAGGTGGTCCGGATCAGGAAACGCTCGCGGATCCCGTCGATCGCGGTGGCGGCCAGCTCGACCGATTGCAGCCGCGGGTCCGGGCTCCAGGTGACGTTGCTCAGCTCGCGCAGCTCGGTGTTCAGGTGCAGACGCAGGCGGTGCAGCAGGCGGGTCTGCTGGGTGACCACCAGCCGACGATGAGTGAGCAACAACAGGTAGTCGCCGGTGACCGGCCGGTCGGGGCGGCTACATCGGGTGACCAGGATGGTGGCGTCACCGGAGCCGACGCAGCGCCGGAAGACCGGCATGTGCCGGCTCACGGTCTGCACGGCCAGGCCAGCCTCAGCGGCGGCCGGGAGGAACGTTCGGGAGAAGACGTCCATGTCGTACCCAACGACATGCCCATCAGGGGTGACGTGGGTCACGGCGGTTTTTTGGAAGTTCCACGGCGCCGATCGCACCGGTTGTGCGGCGTCCGGCGCCGACCCAAACGTGAACGGGCGCGCCTCCGCTGTCCAGACCGGGTCAGGCCGGCTCGGCCTCCAGCAGCTCCTCCAGCCAGCCGGGAACCGCCTCGGCGTACTCGTCCCGCGACGGGTCGGTGGTGTCCAGGGCCCGCCGCCAGGAGAGCGAGCGGCTCACCGCGCCCAGGTTGATCGCCAGGTTGGCGGCCTCGACCAGGGTCGCGCGGTCGTACCGGTCGGTCCACGCCTCCAGGTAGGCGTCACGCAGCCGGGCCAGCGCGGCGTCGTCGGCCCGCAGGGATTCGGCGTACCGGATGGAGCGCAGGGTCACCAGCAGCGTGCCGAACGGGTGCGCCACCGAGGCGTCACCCCAGTCGAAGTAGCGGTAACCGGTCGGACCGGCGAAGACGTTGCCGTCGTGCAGGTCGTCGTGCTGCACAGTGGCCGGGATGCCGAGGTCGGCGAGCCGGCGGCACCGGTCGGCGTACGCCGGCAGCTCGGCCCGCAGCCGCTCGTACACCTCCGGGGTGAGCCCGCCCTCCCCGCCGATCCGCAGCGACCCGCGATCGTCGAGCAGCTCGGCGAACAGCCCGGGCAGCACCTCGGGGCGGTGGTCCGGCACACCGAGGGCGATCAGCGCGTCGACCTGCGGCACGGTGGCCCGTTGGAGCGCGGCGTACCCGGGTAGCGCGCGCTCCCAGTGCGCCAGATCCGGGTCGCGACCCAGCACGTCGCGCAGCGACTCACCGCCGTCGGGCAGCAGCGACCAGCCCCGGGCCGGGTCCACCGCGATCGGCGGCAGCACCCGCTCCGGCGTCAGTCGGGCCAGTGCCTCGATCAGGACGGCTTCGTGTGCCGTGCCCGGATTGTTGGCCTTGAACCAGACCGGCCCGTCGTCGGTCGGTAACCGCCACACCAGCGACCATGGGCGTACCCGCGGCTCCACCGGCCCGGTCACCCGCCGGCCGGCCCTGCTGAGCTGCTCGTCGACCCAGGATCGGGCCTGCGCCTGCCACTGCTCCCCGGACCAGTCGGGCGCGCGTTTACCGGCGATCGTCGTCACGGTCCGCACATTAGGCGGCCCACCCTGGCCGGGGCGAGACCTTTTCCCGGACCGGAGTCAGATCAGCTCGACGATGGTGGCGTTGGCCATGCCGCCGCCCTCGCACATCGTCTGCAGGCCGTAGCGGATGCCGTTGTCCCGCATGTGCTGGAGCATCGTCGTCATGATCCGGGCACCGGAGCCGCCGAGCGGATGACCGAGGGCGATCGCTCCGCCGCGCGGGTTGAGCCGCTCCGGGTCCGCCTCGGTCTCCGCCAGCCAGGCCAGTGGCACCGGGGCGAACGCCTCGTTCACCTCGTACACCCCGATCTCCTCGATGCCCAGCCCCGCGCGGCGCAGCGCCTTCGCGGTGGCCGGGATGGGCGCGGTGAGCATGGTGACCGGGTCGTCGGCGGCGACCACAGCGGTGTGGATGCGGGCGAGCGGGCGCAGGCCGTGCCGGCTGGCCCACTCGCCGGTGGTCACCGCGAGGGCCGCGGCGCCGTCGGAGATCTGGGACGCCGACCCGGCGGTCACCACGCCGTCGGCGCGGAACGGCGTGGCCAACTCGCCGAGCTTCTCCAGCGAGGTGTCCCGACGGATGCCCTCGTCGGCGGCGAACTTGCCGCCGTCAGCGAGCGGCACCGGCGCCAGCTCCGGGTCGAAGGCGCCGGCGTCCTGCGCGGCGGCGGCCTTCTCATGACTGGCCAGGGCGAACTCGTCGAGTTGGGTACGCGAAAAGCGCCACCGCTGGGCGATGAGCTCGGCACCGACCCCCTGGTTGAACGGCAGCGGCGCGTCCTCGGCGAAGCCCTCCACGCCCCGGTAGCGGTCCCGGAGCTGGTCGCTGAACGGCATGCCACCGGCCACGCTGGAGCCCATCGGCACCCAGGTCATCGACTCCACGCCGCCGGCGACGACCAGGTCGGCCTGGCCGGAGAGGACCGTCGCGGCGGCGAAGTGCAGCGCCTGCTGGCTGGAGCCGCACTGCCGGTCGATCGTGGTGCCGGGCACCGTCTCGGGCCAGCCGGCGGCGAGCACGCCGTTGCGGGCGACGTTCCACGACTGCTCGCCGACCTGGGACACGCAGCCCCAGAAGACGTCGTCCACCTGCGTCGGGTCGAGGCCGGTGCGCTCTGCGAGGGCGCGCAGCACGTGCGCTGAGAGGTCGACCGGGTGGACGCCGGCGAGGCTGCCCTTGCGCCGGCCGACCGGGGTACGGACCGCGCCGACGATGACCGCGTCACTCATCTTTACTCCCCGGTAACTTGGGCTGCCCCGATCTTACGTCGTCCGTGGACCGACCGACCGCCCCTGGGCCTGCTCTCCCCCTACCGGCACGTCGGCGCTAGCCGACGGCCGCTGGCATGCTGGGCGGGTGGATGAGATCTCACCGGTCCGGCAGTGGCGGGTGCCGCCGAGTCTGCCGGCCGCGAAGCTGGGCGGTGCGGTCCTGCTGGTCGCGCTCGGGCTGCTCTTCGCCGACGGCGATCCGGTGCGGTTGATGCTGGCCGTCCTGGCCGCCGCCGCGCTGGCCGGTTGGGCGCTACGCGATCTGATCGCGCCGGTCCGGTTGGCGGTCGACCCGACGGGGCTCACCGTCATCCACGGGTTCGCCGGGCGTCGGCTGCTGCCCTGGACGGCCGTCGAGGCGATCACCGTGGAGCGGCGACCACGGTTGGGGCTGACGTCCGAGATCCTGGAGATCGACGCGGGCGAGTCACTGCACCTCTTCAGCCGCTACGACCTGGGCACGCCCCCGGAAGAGGTCGCCGCCACGCTGCGCGCCGCCCACCGCTCCTGAATCGTGCCCGCGGTCAGCCGAGGAGCTGTGCGGTGCGGAACAGGACCAACGCGAGCAGGACCAGCAGGATGATCGCGCCGCCGACCACCTGCACCAGCGTTCGACGACCCCGCGGCGCGTACGCGAAGACCAGGGCCACCGCCCCACCGACCAGCAGCCCGCCCAGGTGCCCGGGGATCGAGATGCCCGGCACCGCCAGCGTGAACACCAGATTGATCACCAGGACCGGGATGATCTGGGAGATGTCCCGACCAAGTTTCCGCTCGATGATGAGCAGCGCGGCGAACAGGCCGAAGATGGCGGTCGACGCGCCGGCGGTCGCCGAGTTCTGCGAGCTGAACAGGTAGGCGGCCACGTTGCCGCCGAGGCCCGCGATCAGGTAGAGCGCGGCGAAACGCAGCCGCCCGAGGCTGGCCTCCAGTGACCGGCCGAGCACCCAGAGCGCCCACATGTTGAGCAGCAGGTGGACCACGCCGTAGTGCAGGAACATCGCGGTGACCAGCCGGTACCACTGGCCCTCGGCGATACCACCGAGCGTGCCGTCGGGAAGGAACGCCCGCCCGAGCACCGAACCCCAGTTGGTCAGCGGCGTGTCGCCGCCCATCAGGCCACCGAAGCCGGAGCCGCCGGCCGCCGCGTCCCCACCCCGGTCGGAGGCGATGGAGAGCAGCATGAGCAGCACGTTCAGCGCGATCAACGCCTTGGTGACGTAGCCGTGCCGGCCGGCGGCACCGCCACCGAAGGCGGTGCGCGCCGGCCGGACGCTGCGACGTCCCTCGTTGACGCACTCCGGGCACTGGTGCCCGACGGACGCCTCCCGCATGCAGTCCGGGCAGATCGGCCGGTTGCAGCGGGTGCACCGGACGTAGGTTTCCCGGCCGGGGTGCCGGTAGCAGACCGGGGCGGTCGGCGGAGACTCGCTCACCGGGCCGACCCTCCGTCCGCCACCGCGCGATCCACCGGCGCCGGCCGGTGCCGGGCTCCGGAGCGCTCAGTCATGCGAGCAAAGGTACCTCGCCGATCGATCAGGCCTTCGACCGCTCGATCTCGACCCGCTCGATGACGACGTCCTGGAGCGGACGGTCGCTCGGACCGGTCGGGGTGCTCGCGATCGAGTCGACGACCTTCGCCGACTGCTCGTCCGCGACCTGGCCGAAGATGGTGTGCCGGTTGTTCAGGTGCGGCGTCGGGCCGACCGTGATGAAGAACTGCGAACCGTTGGTGCCCGGCCCGGCGTTCGCCATCGCGAGCAGGTAGGGACGGTCGAAGCGCAGCTCCGGGTGGAACTCGTCGCCGAACTTGTAGCCCGGCCCGCCCCGACCGGTGCCGGTCGGGTCGCCCATCTGAACCATGAAGCCGCTGATCACCCGGTGCGAGATCGTGCCGTCGTAGTACGGACCGCTGCCCGGCTGACCGGTGCGCGGGTCGGTGTACTCACGGTTGCCCTCGGCCAGGTCGACGAAGTTCTGGACGGTCTTCGGCGCGTGGTTGGGGAAGAGCTCCAGCCGGATCGGGCCAGCGTTGGTGTGCAAGGTGGCGTAGACAGCCTCGGCCACGGGTACTCCTCACTCGTTGGTCAGTTCCATGCGGATCCTCCCATGTGCCCGATCTGGCATCGCGGAGGCATCCGTTGGTGGAGGATGACGAAGGAACAACTCCCAGGAGGTGGGACCGTGTTTGGAATCGGGCGGCGTAAGTCCCAGGGGCAGCAGGCGTTGGTCGAGCTGAACCAGAGCATCAGCCACCTGGTGCAGGCAGCCAACCACGCCGCTAAGGGTGCTGGCGCGACCGTTGGTCCGCGGGTGCAGGTGGCCCGGGGCTACGTCGGGCCGGCCGCGGCGAAGGTGCGCGACCACGCCTCGACCAGCTGGGGGACGACACTCACCACGCTGGCACCGCTGGCCGCGGCGGCTCGGGACGGCGCCGCGCAGGCAAAGCCGCTGACCAGGAAGGCCAAGTCGAAGACCATGCGGATCTCCGGTAAGAAGAAGCAGCCGCGTCGTCGCGGCTCGATGATGACCGGCCTGCTGGCCGCGGGTGTCGTCGCCGGCCTGGCCGGCGCGGTCGCGCTCCGGCGGCGCCGGGAGCAGCAGGAATGGGCCGAGTACGACCCGACTCGCACGCTGGAGCCGATGCGCGACGAGGTGGACTCGATCGAGGTACGCACCCCGTCCACCGGCACCAGGGGGAGCGACGGGTCCGCCATGGCCGGCATGCCCGAAGCGAGCGGCAGCACCAGCACCAGCACCAGCGGCGCGGCCAAGCCGGCCGGCGTTCGTCCGACCGACAAGGTTCCCTCGGTCGCCGAGGGTGCCAAGGACGTCTCGGGGCGGCCCACCGACGACCTCGCCAAGGCGTTGGGCAAGGACACCGCACGCACCAACGGCCGCCGCTGACTTCAGCGGCAGCGCGCCAAGCGCCGGCGACGGGTTCCCCCGCCCGCCGGCGCTTTCGCGCGCGCGTGGGTCTGAGCGAGCTGCGGAGTCAGAGCCAGCCGTTGCGGCGGAACCAGCGGTACAGGGCCAAAGAGACGCCGAGCATCAGGGCCAGGGCCACCGGATAGCCGTACACCATCTTCAGCTCGGGCATGTTGTCGAAGTTCATGCCCTCGACGCCGGCGATCGAGGTCCAGACCGCGGCGATGGCCGCCCAGGCGGCGATCTTGCGCATGTCGTTGTTCTGGTCGACGGTGACCTGGGCCAGCCGGGCCTGGAGGATCGAGTTCAGCAGGTCGTCGTAGGAGTTGACCTGCTCGACGGTGCGGCTCAGGTGATCCTGCACGTCCCGGAAGTAGCGCCGGATCTCCTTGGGCACGTCCCGGTTGACCTGTGACGTGAGCGACATCAGCGGCCGTTGCAGCGGAACCACCGCCCGCTTGAACTCCACCAGTTCGCGCTTCATCTGGTAGATCCGCTGGATCCGGCCGCTGCTGTTGCGGTCGAAGACCTCGGCCTCCAGGGTGTCCAGGTCATCCTCGATCTGCTCGGCCACCTCGAGGTAGAGGTCGACCACACGGTCGGTCACCCCGTACGCCACCGCCCATGGGCCATTGAGCAGCAGCTCCTGCTTGGTCTCCAGGTCGGCACGGACCGGGGAGAGTCGGCAGGCGTCGCCGTGCCGGACGCTGATCAGGAAGTTCGGGCCGATGAAGAGCATCACCTGGCCGGTCTCCACGACTTCGGTCTTCTCGGTCAGCTCGGCGTGCTCGCAGTACCGGGCGGTGCGCAGCACCAGGAAGCTGACGTCGCCGAACCGCTCCAGCTTGGGGCGCTGTTCGGCCTTCACCGCGTCCTCGACGGCCAGCTCGTGCAGGCCGTAGGTCTCCGCGATGGCGGTCATCTCGGCCAGCTCGGGCTGGTGCAGCCCGATCCAGACGAAGCCGTTCTCCTCGCGGCGCGCAGCCGCCAACGCCTCCGCGTACGTCCACTCGCCGGGCTGCCGCTTGCCGTCGACGTAGAGCGCGCAGTCGACCACGCCACTGCGGCCCGAGCCGGTGGGGGCCGGCACGGGGGGTGAGCCGTCCGCGTTGAGGATCCGGGTCATCGCCCGGACCGGGGACGGCCACGCCCGCGGTCGAAGCACCCGACCGGTGGTCGACGGCGCCCGGCCCTGCTCCGCCCGATCCGTCATCGCGCCCCCTCCCCACGCTCAGCTGCGGCTTGCAGGCTACGCCGGTTCCGGCGGGCGGCACGGGTGACAACGGTCGCGTGGGGGTCGGCGCCGGGCGGGCCGGGCCGCATTGGGGGGGTGCGGGACGACACGGCCCACCCGGCGCCCGTGGGGGCGGGGGTTGTGCTGCACGCGTCATCCCGTGGCTGCGGAGGACGGCCCGGACCGGGCGGTGACCTCGGATACACCTGGCAGGTGACGCTCGCAGCATTGTGAGCCGCCGGCCGCCCGGGCGGGAGTCCCGGGACGGCCGGCATCGTCATTTTGTCGGAAACCCGACAGAAACCTCAGCTTCGGACGGCCTCGGCGGCCGCCGCGAGCCGACGAACCCCCTCGTCGATCCGATCGGCGGTCACCGCCGAGAAGGCCAGCCGCAGGGCGTGCTGGCCGCCGTCCAGCACGAAGTCGCTGCCCTTGACCACCGCGACCCCGCGCTCCGCCGCCGCCGGAGCGAGCCGGTCGACCAGCACGTCGTCCGGGAACTCCACCCAGAGGAAGTAGCCGCCGTCGGGCTCCACGAACCGGGCCTGCGGTAGGTGCCGACGCAGCGACTCGGCCAGCACCTGGGCCCGCTCGCCCAGCGCCGCCCGGACGGTCTCGATCGAGCGGTCGATGTCACCGGAGACACAGAACTGGTGCACGATCGCCTGGGACACCATGCCGGGCGAGATGTAGAGGCTGGTCGCGTTCTTGGCGATGTCGGCGATCAGGTCCTTCGGGCCGACCAGGTACCCGACCCGCACGCCCGGGCACACCGTCTTGGTGAAGCTCGACGCGTGCACCACCACGTTGCGAGTGTCCAGCGAGAGCATCGACGGCAACGCCTCGCCACGGAACCGGATGTCCGCGTACGGGTCGTCCTCGAAGATCGTGAACTCGTACTCGGCGGCCAGGTCGAGCAGCTCCCGCCGCTTCTCGAGGGAGAGCGTCATGCCGGCCGGGTTCTGGTAGTTGGGGATCACGTGGGCGAGCCGGGGCCGGACCCCGGACTCCAGCAGCTTGCGCAGCTCGGCCGTGTCCAGGCCGTCCGGCTGGACCGAGACGCTGTGCAGCTCGCTGCCCATCCGCTGGAGGTTGAGCAGCGTCCGGTCGTACGTCGGACGCTCCACCACGACCGCGTCGCCGGGGCGGACCAGGTGGTCGAAGAGGAACGCGTCGGCCTGGAGCGACCCGTTCGTGACCAGCACCTGGTCGGGCGCGACGCCGTGCTTCTCGGCGATCCACTTGCGCAGCGGAAGGTAGCCGACGGATGTGCCGTACGCCGTCACCCCCGCCGGGTCGGCGTCGAAGGCGCGGGCGGCGGCGGCCTTGAGCCCCTCGACATCGACGATGTCCAGCGAGGGAGCCCCACGGGCGAAGGAGATCAGCTGCTCGGCGGTCATGGATGTTGAGCGTACGGGCGGCAGCGGTGGGCGCGCGGAAGGCACGGCGATGTCCGCATCCTGAGCCACCGGGTCGGGTGACCCGCGTCCGCCGGTCGCCGACAGATCAGACCGGAAGGGCGAGCGAGTCGTGGTGCGCCGCACGGGAGAGGCCCTCCAGCTGCACGCCGAGCGAATCGAGCAGCTGCCCCCAGTCGAAGTAGGACCGCCAGCTCACGATCCGGCCCCGGCGGGCACGCACCACGTCGGCCACCTCCCAGCTCACCGTCCGGCCGGTGGGCGCGACGGTGCCGAACGGCGAGTGCAACGTGCCGGTGTGGGTGCCGGTCCAGCGCAGCTCCATGGCCGCCCCACCGGCCGTCCGCACCACGCCCCGCGGGTCGATCCGCAGGTCCGGGAATGCGCCCGTCCAGGTGCGCAGCAACGCGGGCAGCTCGATCGGGCGGACCGTGACGCCCGGCATGGCGTAGAACGCCTCCGGCGCGTAGAGGTCCGGAAGCCGGGCCACGTCCCGACGCAGGAGCATGGCGTACTGCTGCTCGACCAGGCGCTCCGCGTCACGCATCGGGCCCTCCCCACGGGCCACGGTATCTCCGCGCCCGCGAGGAATCCTTACCCGTCGATCCGGCCGGCCACACCTACGGCCCGGAATCCGGTGTGACCGGTCAGGTCGCGGCGACCACCTGGCTGTCCGCCCAGACCCGCATGATGTCCCGGACGGAGATCACCCCGGCCACCTCGCGGCCGTCCAGCACCACCAGGTGCCGGAATCCGCCCCGGGCCATCGCGGCGGCCGCCTCGGCCACCGTCCAGTCCGGCCCGGCGTAGACCACATCCCAGGTCAGATGGTCACCGGTGCGTTCCACGTCGCAGTCGAGGTCGGCGCCGATGGCCTTCAACACGTCACGTTCGGTCATGATCCCGACCCCCTCGGAGTCCGGGTCGATCACGACCGCCGACCCGACACCGCGGGCCGACATCATCCGGGCCGCCTGGCGGAGCGTGTGCTCCGGACCGACGACGAGGACCTGGCTGGACATCGCTTCCCGTACCTGCATCACGCATCACCCCTGTGCCGACGGTGGCATTCGGTACCGACATGGTGGTCCGTCGATGTTTCCGGGACAAGGCCGGCATCGCCGCGACACCGGTCCGCTCGCTACTGTCGGACCGTGTCCACCGAGCCCCTGCGCTGCGCCGGCGCGCTGATCGTCGACCACGACGGCCGCATCTTCTTTCAGCGCCGATCACCGCACCGGCGCCTCTTTCCCAACTGCTGGGACATCGTCGGTGGTCACCTGGAACCGGGCGAGGAGGTGGAGGAGGCCCTGGGCCGCGAGGTCACCGAGGAGACCGGGTGGATCCTCTCGCAGGTGCTCGGTCAGGTCGGCACGTACGACTACGTCGGCGACGACGGCCAGGCCCGGATCGAGTACGACTTCCTGGTCCGGGTCGACGGCGACCTCGCCCACCCGAAGCTCGAGGCCGGCAAGCACACCGAGTACCGCTGGCTGGCCGAGCACGAGCTGTCCGTGCTGGACGAGCACCGCGACGTCAACGACGGGTTGATCCGGCGGATCGCGGAGGAGGGCTTCGCCGTCCTGCGGTCGATCGGTCTGTGAACACCGTCGACCTGGCACCGCACCGGATCGCCGGGCTGCTCGCCCCGGCCGTGGACCGGGTCTTCGTCGCCGGGATGCTGGCCGGCCGCGACGGCGGAGGCGCGGAGCTGAGCCAGCGGTACGGCGGCCCCGCCGCGACCGGCTTCCTGGTGGATCTGCGCACCCGACTGGCGGCGCCCGGTGGCACGGTCGACAGGCCGGGGTTCGCGGCGATCACCCGGTACCACGACCCGGTCACCTGCCAGCGGATGCTCGACAAACAGGTGGCGTACGGCATGATCCACCGCCGCCCCGACGGCGGGCTCTGGGCCACCGACCGGGGCTCGGCCTTCCTCGCCGAACTGCACCAGGTGCACGCCGAGGTCACCGAGGAGCTGTGGGCCGGGCAGGACGAGCGGGTGCTGCGGCTGGTGACGTCGCTCGGCCGGCTGCTGGCGTACGCCCTCGTGCTGACCGACGAGCACGCGGCCCCGGGCGGCTCGGCGTTCGCCGCCCTGGCGCCCCCGTACGAGCCGGACGGGACACCACCGGGCGTACTGCTGCTCAACCGGCTCGGCACGCTGCGCTACCACCGGGCCGACGCGCACGCCGCCGCCTGGGCCGCCGCCGGGCACACCGCGTCGAGCGTGGCCGCCCTGCCGGCCGGCCCGGAGCGCCTCGCCATCGAGCAGGAGACCGACCGTCGGGCGGCCGGCCCGTACACCACGCTCAGCGCGGAGGAGCGGCTCACCATGCTCGCCGACCTCGCGGCGTTGCCCGGCTGACCGGTTGGCCGGAGTGGCCCGCCGAGCCGGGGCTATCCTCCAGCGGTGACGGGGAGTATGACGAGGGGGGATCTGTCGATGATCGGGATGGTGCTCGCGGCCGGGGCGGGGCGCCGGCTGCGCCCGTACACCGACACCCTGCCCAAAGCTCTGGTGCCGGTGGATGGCGAAACCACGATCCTGGACATCGCGCTGGGCAACCTGGCCGAGGTCGGGCTCAACGAGATCGTGATCGTGGTCGGCTACGCGGCGGACACGGTCCGCGCACGGCAGGCCGACCTGGAGAAGCGGTACGGGGTCACGCTCACCCTCGTGCACAACGACAAGGCCGAGGAGTGGAACAACGCGTACTCCCTCTGGCTGGCTCGGGAGCACTTCGCGCGCGGGGTCCTGCTGGTCAACGGGGACACGGTGCACCCGGTGAGCGTGGAGAAGACCCTGCTGGCCGAGCGCGGCCCGGGCATCCTGCTCGCGGTGGACACGCTCAAGCCGCTGGCCGAGGAGGAGATGAAGACCACCTTCGACGCCGCCGGCCAGCTCACCCGCATCACCAAGCTGATGGACCCGGGCGAGGCGTACGGGGAGTACATCGGTGCCACGCTGATCGAGCCGCAGGTCGCCGACGCCCTCGCCGACGCCCTCGAGGCCACCTGGCGGCGCGACCCGAACCTCTACTACGAGGACGGCTACCAGGAGTTCGCCGACCGGGGTGGCGAGGTCCGCGCGGCCCCCATCGGCGACGTGCCCTGGGTGGAGGTCGACAACCACGCCGACCTGGCCCGCGCGCGGGAGATCGCGTGCCGCTACTAGCCCGTAGCGTCCTGACCCCACTGCACATCGATGTGCGCCGGGGGGCGGTGGCCGACCTCGCTGCGATCCTGTCCGACGGGCGGATCTCCGCCGGGGGCGACGTCGCGGTGGTGGTCGGGCCCGGGCAGGGCGCCCAGATCGCCGAGCTGATCCGACCGTCGCTGCGCTCCGCCGACGTGTTCACCGTCGCCGGGGCGACCCTGGACGCCGCCGACGACCTGGGTGGCAAGCTCCGCGCCCGCTCGTACGACGCGGTCGTCGGCATCGGGGGCGGCAAGACGATAGACGTCGCCAAGTACGCGGCCACCCGACGCGGGCTGCCCATGGTCTCGGTGGCGACCAGCCTCGCCAACGACGGCATCGCCTCACCGGTGGCCAGCTTGATCACCGACGGGATCAAGGGCTCCTACGGCGTCCACATCCCGATCGCAGTGATCGTCGACCTGGACTTCGTGGAGAGCGGTCCGGACCGGCACAACCGGGCCGGCATCGGCGACGTGATCAGCAATATCAGCGCGCTGGCCGACTGGGACCTGTCCCGGCAGGTACGCGGGGAACGTGTCGACGGCTTGGCCGCCTCGCTCTCGCGGGCGGGCGCCGAGGCGGTGCTCAACCACCCCGGCGACATGACCGACGACGCGTTCGTCACCGTGCTCGCCGAGGCACTGATCTCCAGCGGCCTGGCGATGGCGGTCGAGGGCACCAGCCGTCCGTGCAGCGGCGGCTGCCACGAGATCATGCACGCGGTCGACGCACTCTTCCCGGGCACCGCCTCGCACGGCGAGTTGGCCGGGCTCGGCGCACTCTTCTGCACCTGGCTCCGCGGGGACCTGCGCCGCTTCCGGGAGATGTCGGCCTGCCTGGCCCGGCACGGCCTGCCCCGACTCCCCGCCGACGTCGGGCTCACCGACGACCAGTTCGTGGAAGCGGTGCAGTTCGCGCCCCGTACCCGGCCGGACCGGTACACGATCCTCGAACACCTGGCGCTGTCGCCTACCGGGACGCGGGAGCGGCTGGCAGACTACGCCGGTGCAATCCGCGACCACCTTGGCTGACCCCCGTCCCACCGTCGCCGACTTCCACCGGGTGAACCGGGGCGGCGGCCTCTTCAGCGAGTCGATCAGTCAGTGGCTGGGCGCGGTCTTCGCGCTCGTGGCCCAGCGGCTCGGCCTGCGCCCGACCGCGCTGACCATCACCAATCTCGTCCTCGGGCTGGCCACCTCGGTCACCGTCGTGGCGCTCGCTGGCCCGGTCGCCGCCGGCGACGTACCGGCCTGGGTGGTCGGCCTGCTCGCCCTGGTGGGCTGGCAGGTGGCGTACTCCCTGGACTGCGCGGACGGGCAGCTCGCTCGGGTGACCGGCCAGGGCACGGCGGCCGGTGCCCGAGTGGACGTGCTCTGCGACGTGGCCTCGCAGATCGCCCTGGTCGCCGCGTTGTCCGCGACGGCGGTGGCGCAGGACGCGTCGACTCCGGCGTGGCTGGTGGCCGCCTTCGCCGGCACCTGGATGGTCAACCTGGTCACCTCGGTGATGCAGGCGGGCCCGAACGCGGCCAGCATGGTCACCTCGACCTCGCTACCGGTCCGCCTCGTGAAGCTGGTCCGTGACTACGGCGCGGTGATCTTCGTGGCCGCCCTGGTGCTGGCCGTGGCCCCCGCGCTGGTCCTCTGGGTGATCGTCGCGTTCACCATCGTCAACGGCGGCTTCCTGCTGGCGAGCATCGCCTTCTCCGCCCGCGCCTCAATCCGCTGACCCCACCCACCCACCCACCCGCGCCCGCCCGGCCCTGCCCGCCCGCGCCCGCCAGCTCGCGTCGATCTAGGGAACATCGCCGTCAGTTGATCTCCAACAACTGCGATTCGCCCTAGATCGACGCGGCTTTGCGCGCGGGGCGCGGGGCTTTGCGCGCGGGGCGCGGGGCTTTGCGCGCGGGGCGCGGGGCGCGGGGCGCGGGGCGCGGCGGCGCGGGGCTCGGCGGCTCGGGGCGCG
>NZ_JBAKHW010000039.1:0-60202 GCF_036906815.1 Micromonospora sp. CPCC 205539
GCCGTGCGATGGCCTGAATTGCCATGCCCTCCGACCGCCGCAGCCGCCGGATCTCCGCCCAGTCCTCCACGTTCAGCACCTCCCGATGCTTGAGGAGGTGGTCCCGATTCAGCCGGAACCACGTGGTCAGTTTTCAGGCGGAGCCGACAGCGGCCCGCCTCGGCTCTGGGCTGACAGCAGCCGAGCGGCCGAGCGCGGCGGTCACCGTCTATTCGCGAGCACGCCGGGAGATCTGGCAGATCGGTGACGTCGGGTTCACCTACCGCGGACTCCCCGCGTCGGTCGGGCAGCCACGCAAACGAGTCGACCGCGTCGCGGCGTCGTTCCGGGCTGCGGTTCTCGCTGCGGAGGCAGCTGCCGGGACGATCAACATGGATCGGGCGGTGGAGGCGGACCCAGGGCGACTCGCGGCGCGAGCTCTGACCGGGCGGCAGGGTGCCCTGCGCAACAGCATCGGACCGTACGGTTATGCCGCAATCGATGGGCGGCCCGTTCCCCCGTCGTTGGTGGTAGTGCATCCGGTGCCCGATGGCATCGACGAACTGATGATTGCCAGCGACGGCTATCCGGTCATCGGCGAAACACTGGCCGCGTCCGAGTCAGAGCTTGCCTCGCTCTTGGCGAAGGACCCCTGGTGCGTGGCGGAGCTCGCCGGCACCAAAGCGCTCGCGCCCGGACAGGCGAGCTTCGATGACCGGGCCTACCTCCGTATTCGCCTCTGATCCAGCCGAGATCAGGTCGAGCAACGGCAGCCACGCCCATCGCCGAACGTGCCGCTTGGATCCGGACGACCGACCTCGATTGTCAACGAAGTACCAGTAGGTCGAGGACATCGATCAATGGGCCGGTTGCGGTCCGCGCGGCTGCGCGGAGCCGTTCAACACCTTGCGCGTACGCGTCATCGCTGATCAGCTGCAGTAGGGTGTGCGCTTCACGGCGCAAGCCGGTGGCGGCCTCCTGCAGCGATGATGCGGAGATCTGCGCGACCGGCTCGAGCCCGGCGGTGGTGAAGCCCGAGGCGGCGAAGGCGTCTTCGATGGTGGCCACGGTCGGGTAACTGTCGTTCAACGCGGTGATCGTCTCGGGCCAGAAATGGCACAGGGTGATGCCGTCGTGCCGGCCAGGGAAGGCGGAACGGATCAGCACCGGGCCACCGGGTTTCAGGACGCGGCGGATCTCCTGAGCGGCGGCCGGGAGGTCGGGAACGTGGTGGATGACCGTGGAGATCCAGACCGCGTCGATGCTGTCGTTCTCGACCGGAATGTCGGCAGCGTTGCCGCTCAGGACTGGCTTGATCAGGGCGCGCTCACGCATCGCGGCGGACGGTTCGACGGCGATCACGTCGGTGGCGGGCCACCACGTGCGGAACGCCTGTGACCAGCTTGCGGTGCCGCAGCCGAGGTCAAGCAGACGCATACCCGGCTGGGGATTCAGATACCGGGTGATCGCCTCGCGCCACGCGTCGAGCGCGTCGTCGTCCAGATGACGGGTCGCCTCGAACGCGGCGGCGTCGGCTTTGTCGTATGCGATGAGCGCCATCCCCCGAGCCAACCCGGCGGCGATGCCGCCCTGCAAGAGTGGAGTGGATCGCTTCACATCACAGTTCCAGTGGGTCACCGTCCCCGGGGGTTGACGCCGGCGGCGTACCCCCCCCGGGGTGGCGCTTCACATGTTCACCGCCGCTTCTGCGTGGTCTGCCCCTTCGGTGGGATGTCATCGGTGAAGCCCAGGCGCAGCACGACCGAGTAGTAGCGGAACGTCCCGGGCCCCTTGGGGGTCCGGCCGGTGCCCAGGTCCCACGACTCCTCGGCGAGCGCCTGACCGGTCCGGTGGTCGATGATCAGTCGGGTCTGGACCCAGTTGCCGCCGTCTCCCTTGCGGGCGAACGCGACCGCCATGCCGGAGCGCCCCCGCTGGTCGGTGACCGCACCGAGCGCGGTCACCCCGCGCATGTCGGCGAGCATCCGGTACGCGGCCGCCCGCACCTGTGGCGACACGGGCAGGTCGAAGACCAGGCTCTTGGCACTTGTGAAGAGCGAGTAGTCGCTGGCCGATTCGATCTCGCTGGTTTTGAAGCGTTGGAGCAGCCGCGCCTTCAGCGTGGCCGGTTCGGTGGGCAGACCGGCCAACTCGGCCGCCGAGATCGGACCGCCAGCGAGGTAGTAGGGGGCATCATTCTCGGCCGCACGCTTGCCCGCGCCGTGAGGCTTCGACAGGTCGAGCCCGGCTACTTCCGGCCCGGGGGCGCTGGTGACGATGCTCGGGGGCGCGTCGGGGACGTCCATCGGCAAAGCCCACTGCGTCGGCGAACCGTCGGCCTGCCACGCGGCCCGGTCCTCGGCGGTGAACGGCGCGGCACCGAGTTCGCGTGTGAGGTTGACGCCCTCGTCGCTCGGTGACAACGCGTACCACAGCCGGCTGCTGGACCGGTCCAGGATTCGGTAGCGCCGACTCTTCGGGCCGACCTCGTGCAGAACACCGTGTTCCTGCTCGAGGACCCAGTAGCGGCCACCGGTCGCGGCATCGCCCGTGGCGCTCTGCTTGGCGGCGACCAGCAGCAGTTCACGCGCCGTACGCGGGACCGGGCCGGCGGTGGCGGTAGCGGGTGCTTCGCTCGGAGCGACCGCCGGGCTGCTGGCACCCAGCCCGGCCTGCGGCCCGGTCCCGCCACCGGTGGTGCCCGCCGTCAGGAAGACCGCACCGGCCGCCACCACCGCCACGGTCGGCGCCACGCCTGCCAGGATCACGCGGCGGGTCGGCCAGCCCGCGGCCCGGCCGGCGGCTGGTTGCGGATGGGCGGTGAATCTGCTGGCGTCCGGACGGGATCCGGGGGCCGGGTCCAGCCGACGCGGACGCGCATCAGCCAGCATCGTCAGTTCAGCGCGTTTCCTGCTCATCGGCTGTACTCCTGGGTGCGAAGGGTGATCGGGCTACGACTGGCGACCTGGTGCGCCCCGCTGAGGGCTTCCCGAAGCCGTTTCCTGGCCCGGTGCAGCCGGACGAAGAAGGTTGCGGTGGAGCAGCCGATGACCTGGGCGGCTTCCCGGCTCGACAGGTCGTGCCAGGCCAGCAGGGTGAGCAGTTCCCGGTCGTCTTCGGTAAGCCGGGCGAGGGCCGCGAGCACCGCTGCGCGTTCGGTCACCTGGTCGGCCACGTCCGCGTCCGCCTCGTCGACCCAGGCCCGCATTTCGTCGGCGAGGCTCGCCTGCCGGACCTCGTCGCGGTAACGCTCGCGCACTGCGTTGCGGGCCACGCCGAGCAGCCACGGCAGCGGTGCCGCCGGTATGGTGGCCAGCTTGCGCCACGCGACGAGGAAGGTCTCGCTGACGATGTCGTCGGCGAGTTCGCGCCCGGCCCGGCTCACCGCGTACGCGTACACCCGCGCGTGGTGCGCGGCATACATCGCGGTGAACCGTCTGCTCGCTTCAACCTCGGCTTGGGTTGCTGTCACTGGTTGCTGCTCCCTCGTTCGCGAAAGGTTTCGCCGTCACTGAGTAGCGCGCGGGAGAGCCGCCTTCTTACCGACGAACGACGGTGGAGGTTCCGATCCGCACCAAGGATCGGAACCTCCACCGCCGCTATGCCGTTCTCGTTGGTCCTGCCCCAGCTTCGTTCAGCTGGTCCGGCCGTAGCGGTAGGCCCGGATGATGGTCTGGTCCACCGTGTTGCCCGCGCTGTCGCTGCTTCGGGCTCGCAGGGACACGTAGCCGGCGAGGGCTGGATGGTGCACGGTGAGCATCCCGCCGGCGTTGGCCCGCTTCAGCTCGGCCCGCTGCCAGGTCCGCCCGTCGTCGTAGGAGACGTCGACGGTGAGGTCGCGAACGGTGGCGGCGGGCGCACCGGGCTGGCGGTACACGGTTACCGGAATGTTGAGGGTGCCGGCCGGCGCCGTGTTGGCCTCGTTCAACTGCGGGGCGAACCGCACCACCGAGACCGGCAGCGGGGTGCTGCTACCCGGGCTCGCCGCGGACCGGAACGTCCATTCGACGCTGGTTCGGGTGGCCAGGCTGGACGGTGCGTCGCGGTGGGCGTCGAGCCGCAGCCGGTAGCCGGCGTCCTGGGTGGGGACCTCGAACGTGCTCTCCCATCCGTCCGCCGTGCCGAGCTGGACTCCGTCGCGATAGAGCGTGGAGGTGTATTTCGCGTCTTCGGAGAGCGCGAAACGGTCCGCCGTGTCGGAGTACAGCGAGAGGTAGGCGTGGATCGTGTTGTTCATCCGGGTGACTCCCTTTGGTTCGCCGTCCGGGATCTCGAGTCCGAAGAAGGCCGGCCCGAACACGCCCCGGTTCCAGTTCTCCCGATATGTACGGCCCGGCTGGTAGCGGCCCACGCCCCACAACGAGGTCACAAAATGCTCATTATCCGCGCTGTGTTCGAAAAAGTCGTTCTCCCAGGTCACGCCCGTGTCGACGTTGTAGTACTCGGTGCGGGTCATGGGCAGCGCGAAGTCGACGTCGGAAAGGAAGCCGCCCGTGGGTAGATCCTCCGCTGAGGCGATCGCGGTAAAGCGGCCCCGTAGACCCGGGGTGGTGCTGGCGTACGAGGCTCGCACTGCGGCTAGTTGCTCGGGGCGTACGTTGCGGACGAACCCGGTGGGCAGGGCGCCCCGGGTGTACCACGCGAGCCGATAGCCGTACGGGCTGTCGGTCGGGCCGGCGTCACCGCGACGGGCCCACTGGCTGCCGACCTTCGCCCACACACCGTCCTGCGTGCCGACCGGCCCGAGCTGCGCGCTGTACCACTGGTCGAACGAGTCGGCGAACGTCAGGGTGGCGATACCTGCCTTGTCCTCGGTCGGAACGCCCACAATCAGCTCCGCGTTGAGGGAGCTGGCCGTGGGGTTCGGCACGGTCACCGTGAGCGGCTTAGCCACGCGGGCGTCGAGGTCGACGGTCTGGTTCCGGGTCAACTCCAGTCGCGGCTGCACCAGGTGGATCAGTTTGCCATCGGGCTCGTAGATCCAGGTACCAACCATGTACGTCCCGCGCGGCAGCCGTAATGTGCCGCTGGCCGGCACGAGGATCTCTTCAGTCGCTCCGTCGGTTCGGTAGACCATCGGCTGCACATCGGTCGCTGGTGCGCCGTCCCGGCCGGTGTGCACCAGCGTCAGGTCGTAGCTTTCCTTCTCCCGACCGATCGACAGTGGCGTGTTCACGACCAGATCGTCGGCGGTGGCGACCAGGTAGCCGCCATAGCTGCCGGCCGGTCCGTCAGACGGGGTAGTAGCGGTCAGCGCGGTTTGGGCGGTGCCGCCGGCCGGTACGGTGAGCCGGTCCGGCGCCACGGTGAACATCCCGGCCGGGGCCGGCTGGCCGGTCGGACCAGTGGCCTGGACAGTCAACGCCAGCTCGACTGGTCCGCTGCCGCTGTTGTGGTAGGTGACGGTCCTGATCACTGGTGCGTCGTCCGCGTGTGGCCACTGCTGCAGCCCGAACGCCACGCTCGGTGGACTCGCGGTCATCGATTGGGTGATCGCCCGACCGACGTCGACTCGGCCGGCGCCCTGCCCGAAGACCCCCGTGTCGGGGACACGGTGCGCAGCAGCCATCAGCGTCGCCTTGAGCTGCTCGCCGGACCAGTCGGGATGCTGCTCGGCCAGTAGCGCCGCCGCACCGGCGACGTGTGGGGTCGCCATCGACGTACCGGACAGGCTCATGTACGGGTCGCCGGGCGTGCCGAGGTGCCCGTCAGAGCTGCGGGCCGCGGTGATGGCGACCCCGGGTGCGGTCAGCTCGGGCTTTGGTCCGGCGTCGGCACTCGCCGGTCCCCGGCTGGAGAAGTCGGCGAGGGCGTCGTCGCGGTCCACCGCGCCGACGGCGAGCGCGGCGGGCGCGCTGGCCGGCGAGCCGATCGATTGGGTCGGTCCGGTGTTGCCGGCGGCCACCACGAACAAGGTGCCGTACTGGGTGCTCAGGTCGGTCACCGCCTGTTCCAGCAGATCCGTTTCCGGCCCGTCCGGGCCGCCGAGGCTCAGGTTGACGATCTTCGCGTGCTGTTCGGTGACGGCCCACTGCATCCCAGCCATGATCCATGACTCGGCGCATCCGAAGACGACACAGACCTTGCCGCTGACCAGGGTCGCGTCCGGTGCCACCCCGCGGAGGCTTCCATCGGAGGCGGCCCCGCTGCCCACCATGGTGGATGCCACGTGCGTCCCGTGCCCGACGAGGTCACGGTCGTCCTCGAAGCCGTCGGTGAAGTTCTTCGCAGCCGTGACTCGGCCAGCCAGATCCGGATGATCACCATCGACACCGGTGTCCAGGATGGCCGCGGTCACGCCCTTACCGGTGTAGCCGGCCCGCCACGCGGTCGGGGCGCCGATCTGCGGCACACTGGTCGCCAGCGCCGGCTTGCGCAGGCCATCCAGCCACACCTTGCGTACACCGCTGGTCTGGGCCGTCACCCGCGCATCGTGGGGAAGGCTGCGCCAGAATGCTCCGGCGTCGGTGCGTGCGGCGCGAACCGCGAAGTTGCCCGCACCCGGCAACGCCCGCACCACACGGGCTCCGGCGGCGGCCGCGCCAGCCCGCGCGGTCCGCCCGACGGCGCCGTCAGCGTAGGTGACGATCAGCGGCAGCTCACCGGCCCGGTCGTCGTAGCCGCTGTCGAGCAGCGTCGTCACGTCGAACAGCCGACTGTCCAGCAGCCCGTCGCGCAACGGTCGCACGGCGTCGCTCGGCACCACCCGCAGATGACCCGCGGCCTTGGTGGCGGCGAATGTCACGTGCTCGCGCCCCTTACCTCGGACTATCGAATAGCGGTTGGCATCTGCGCCGTAAACGGTGATTCGATCGCCGGTGAGCAGGGTGACGGTCCGAACCGGCCCCACCGGCCCTGCTTCGGTGGCGGGAGGGGCAGCAGCGCTGCTGGCATCCGCATCGGCCCCACGTGCCGTGACCTGGGCACCAGCCACGACAGTCAGGGCAAGGCAGATCCGTACCGCTGTTTTCCAATGGGAGTGCATCACTTTCCACCTTCCGGGCACTGCCACCGCACCGGCTTACGCCCGCTGATGCCGGCGGCCTGCGTACCGCCGCCATCGAGGGCAACGGCATACGTGCTGTCATTGTCGAAGAGGCTGGGCAACGTGAGGAAGGTGCCGTCCGCAGAGCGCAGCGATGCGGTCCCGCCGTCATGATTGATGACCATCTCGCCGTCCGAGCTGACGGCCCCGACATCACCCCCCGACACAGTCGTCGCCTGGCCCGTCCGGAGGTCCCACGCCACTGCCGCCGTCTGGCTGTCCGTCGTTTGACCGCCGGAGTTCGGCGAGGTCGCCACCCGGCTGCCACGGCGCTCAGGCACCTTCGGCAGCGCGGGCTCTCCAGTCCTCCGGCTGAGCACGCCGTACGCCCATTCACCCTGAGCGCCACTCACGCGCGGACTGACGAATCCGTCCGGGACGACCGGGCTGCTGCCCTGGCCCTGCGCGTCCCACAGGTAGGCCGAGCCACCCTTGTCGTCGTCCAGGCCGCCGACCACGACCCCGCTGTCCGAGATGCCGAACGCCATCGCCGGACCCGACGCGGGAAGGATGTCCACCTGAGCGTTCGCGGTGGTGTCGCGCCACCGGGCGGCTGCCGTCCGCACGCCGCCGAACAGCACCCCGGCCACCTCCCCGCGAGCGTTGATCCCGGTCGCTTCGGCGCCGGTGTAGCCCGCTGGGATCGGCAATGTGATCACCTTTCCGTTGACGTACGCCCAGGCGATGGAGCGGCCATTCGCGCCCTGGCCGCTGCCCACCGTGACCCCACTGTCGTTGACTCCCTTGGCCTCAGCGGGCCCGATGACCTTGATGGCCTCGGCCCGCGTGCCGTCCCAGCGGGTCGGCGTGGCCAACGCCTTCCCGACCGAGGAAAAGCCAGCCAGAAACCGACCGCTGGGTGAGCCTGCGTTGATCTCTGCGGATGTCGCTGACGGCGGCAGCTGCAACGCCGCCACCGTGCAGGGGCGCCGAGCCGCTCCCCCGTCCGCAGCCGGGGCCAGGCTCGCACTGCCGCTGCCGCTGCCGGCCCGGCTCTGGCCGAGCACGCTCATCCCGGCAACACTCGCAATGCTGAGCACGAGAATCCCCGATACCGCCGCGGACCGTCGCCGGCGGCGTGCCCGCCGGCCAACGGCAAGCAGGCCGGTCGCGCCGATCTGGCTCGGCGGCGGCGCTACTTCGGACAGAAGGACGCGGAGTACCGCAGCGTCACGGTCTTCAGCACCATGCATCACACACACTCCGCTTCCTGTAGACGTTCCTGGTCAATCCCCGGCCACTGCTCGCTCAGCAGGCGACGCATCGTGGCGAGCCCCCGAGATGTCTGGCTCTTGACGCTGCCCGTGGAACAGCCCAACACCATCGCCGTCTCCTGCACCGACATGTCGCAGAAGAAGCGCAGAACCAGCACACTGCGCTGGCCTCGGCTCAACGCCGCGAGTGCTGAGCGCACGGCGTCGGCATCCTCGACGCTCGGTCCCGCCGATGACGGCAGATCAGGCGTCCGCCACGACAACAGCACCTTCGCCCAGGACCTGCGCGCGTCATCGAGGTAGCGACGCACCAGGATGCGGTGCACGTACCCGTCGATGTTCTCGACCGTCCTGATCTTCGACCAGCGCAGATAGACAGTGACCAAGGCCGACTGCACGATGTCGTCCGCGCGATGCGCGTCGCCGCACAGTAGGTACGCGGAGCGCCGTAACCGAGTCAGCGCCACCGAGGCGTACTCGACATATTCTTCGTCCTCTTCTGCCGACAACGAATCTCCTCTCTCCGACACCACTCCTATCGGCACCGCAGCAGGCTTCGGTTGTCATACATCGCGGAGATCTTTCCGATCGCCCCCGTCGACATGGCCGTGCAGCTCGCCGCGCCCGCCGGCGCGACGTACCTCCTGACGCTGCCCGCCCGTCGCCCCGGCGCGCCCCGGACGCGGGCCGGTCGGCTAGCGGCTCGTCGCCTGCCTACGCTCACGGTCGGCAGCAGCTGAGCGCGCTCGAGCACGTGGCGGCAGGTGGATCTGCCGGGCGGGCCGACCGACGTGGCGCTGGGCAGCAGTCCCGTACGAAGGCCGGGGACATAGGGTATGGCGGTGCTGAGGGGATTGGGCGACGTCCGCTGGGAGGAGCTCAGCCACGCGTACGGAGAGGCTCTGGACACCGCAGACCTGCTCCAGCTTGCGAGCTCGCCGGATGCGGACGCCGCCAAGAGTGCTCTTTCTGAGTTGTACGGCAGCATTTTTCACCAGGGCAGCGTCTATCCTGCCACCGTCGCGGCAGTGCCATTCCTGGCCGAATTGGCGAGGGCCACGCCACACGGACAGGCCGATCTTGTCTGGATGCTGGGGCAACTCGCCGACCGACAGCACGCCTACGGCGACGACTTTCCAGATGTGCGCTCTGCGGTCGCCGCGCAGTTGCCGGTGCTGCTGGCGCTGCTCACGGACGGCGACCCGGAGGTACGGGAGGCCGCGGCTTACGCGGTAGCTCAGGCGGGGACTGCCGCCGAACCGCTCTGGCACCGGTGGCGTGCGGAGACCGTTGAGCGGGTGCAGGCATCACTCGCGCTCGCGCTCGGCATGATCGACGCCGCCGCCGCCGGACCGGTGCTGACCGAACGGGTCCTGAATTCCACGCCGAGATTTCGGGTCGCGGCCGCCGTCGCACTCCTGCGGGCCGGCGTGCCCTGGCCAACAGGCACCGCTGCCGCGGTAGTCGCCGCGATCGACGACGGCGCCGTCATCCCGTACTGCTGGGCCCGCGGCAGCGACTGGTTCGACGAGCTGTTGGTGAGCCCGCAGGCGGCGGTCGCGGTGGACCTGCTCCGTCAACTGCTACGGGCCCGCAAGCCGAAGACTCGTGAGGTTGGTCTGTGGGCCGCGTCGCGCCGATGCGACGCCAGCCGATCCGCGCCGTCGCAGATCGTGGCGCTCGTCGCAGACGCCGTACGCGATTCGGACCCTGGCGTGCGGGACGCCGCCGTCGACGCACTCAGCCGGATCGGCGCGGCCGCCGACGAGTACGCGGACCTGCTCGCCGGTGCCGCCACCGAATTCCCGCAGGCAGCTGGGGAAGCAGGGTTCAGCGTCGAGTTCCCGGCAGTCACCGCCCTCGCCCGGCTCGGTGATCCCCGTTGGATCGAGCCGGTGTGCGCGGCGGCAGCCGCCGGGCATCGTGCGCCGCGGTTGCTCGACGGCGCCCGACTCACGCCCGTGGTACTCGCTGCGGTACGACAGCGCTTGGCCGCGCAGCCGGTCCGGGCCGACGTGCTGGCCGGGGTGCTCGGCGACTGGCGTGCCGAAGAGGCGGTGCCGGAACTGCTCGCTGCAATGCCCTACGCGGGACCGCAGGTGACCTGGGCGCTATTAGAGATCGGGCACGACGATCCTGGTGCCGTACCGCACCTGCACACGCGTGTCATCCAGTTCGGCGACCCGATGGCCGCACTGGCCATCCGACGTATCACCGGCGACGTGCAGCCGCTCCTGGACCTCATCGGAACCGCCCTGGCCGCCGGACGGCCGCCACAACCCGGCCCGTACACCTTCGTCGGCGATCTGGGCGAGGCATTGCGCCCGCTCCTGCCCGCCGCGCGACACCGGCTCACCGGCACTGCGGCCCCGACGTACCCACAGCGGGAAGCCCAGATCCTCGCCGCCCGGATAGTCGCCGCCCTCGAGGCGATACCACCGGTCCTGCCAACCGTTCGCGCCGTACTCGCCGCCGGGCAGACCCCGGCGCGCGCCGCAGCGGACCTCATCGCGGACCTGGCCCCGGCCCACCGCGACGCGCTGGCCGAACTCGGCCCGCTCCTCAACGACCGGCTCGGCGACCGATGGAGCCGAGTGGCGGCCGCGCGGGCTCTCGCCCGCCTCGGCACCCCGACCGCCGACCTGACCGTGCCGCTCGTCACCGGTGTCACGGACTACGCCGGACGGTACGGCCTGGCAACGATCCTGGAACTACACGCCGTCGAGGCAATCCCCGACCTGACTGAACTCGTCAACGGCGACAACCGCCTCGCGGTCACCAGCTTTGCCGACCACCTGGTCTGGGCCGACGAGCTGCTGAGCACCCGAATCCGCGCCACCATCACCGCTCTTGCTCCCGACTGACCGCACACCCCCACCGTCACGCCCGTTGCGCCCGGACCGCGGCAGATCCGCGCGTTCCTCACCGTGGCGGCCCTTCGGGCCGTTGCTGGTCCCCGAGCGCTCGACGAGGCTGCGGAACACCGGACGGGGTACGGCTCGGCGGCTTCGTCGAGGTACCAACGAAACGCCAGGCGTCGAATGCCTCAACCTCGCGCCCCCGGCCGCACCTCGAGATCAGGTGCTGTCGCGGTGGCGGCGGGCGTCGATGTCGCGCAACACGTCCGGGTCCCACTGGCCGGCGTTCCAGTCGTCGCTGGTCGGGGTGGGCGACAGCGGCCACGCTGGGTCTTGCCCGGCGACCGGCGAATAGTGTCCGGCGCCGACTCGGTTGGCGTGGGCGATCAGCCGCAGAATCCGCGCCCGGCTGTGCAGCATGCCCCCGACCAGCGCGGCGGCTCCGAGGGTGCGCAGGGCCGCCTGGCCGAACAGGACGGCCGGGGCGGTCCGGTCGGCAGCCAGCCAGGCTATGGCGGCGCTGAAGACGATGCAGGCGGGGAAGACGCGCGTGCCCCAGTGGCGGCTGTACGAGCGGCCGGAGGAGCCGTGCGCCTCGGCGAGCTGGCGAGTGCCGCGACCCCAGATCAGCCCGCTGATGACCAGGCCGATGATGGCGACGAACAGGATCAGGTTGGCCAGGACGAAACCGATTGCTGCGCCGGTGCCGGACGGGGACAGCGGCCGGGCCCGGTCGCTCGGCGAGCTACCGAGGATGGCCGCGGCGATCGCGGCGAGGGCGAAGAGGGCGGCGAACCCGACTACGCACCAGGTCGCGACGTTCCAACCTGCTGTCCTGAGCGCGGGCGGAGGTGCCGAGGACCGGCACGTATGGCCTTGGTCGGGGTTTTCGAGGTCGATTCCGCATTTTGTGCAGTGCAAAGTGTTCTCCTGAGCGGCACAGCCAAGCCCTTGCCAGGCCAGTTGAGCTGGGTATCGCATATCTCGCCGCACGGGATGAAAGGCCCGCCGGGTTCGGTGCGTAGAGGATCATGCCCGGTCGGCGCCGGTCCGGCGACCCCGATTTCCCGCGAAACGCTCGCCGACGGGCCAGCGGCGCGAGAAGAGCCCCGCGTCCGAGATGCGCCAGAGGCCGCAGGAATGGACGGCCAGCGGGCAGGGTGGACGACGCCTTTCAGGGGTGAGTGGGGTGTTCGTGCTCGGCGTGGCCTGTTGGTTCAAGCTGGAAGGTGGAGTGTTCGACGTCAAAGTGCCCAGCCAGGCAGGTTTGCAGGGCGTCGAGCAGTTGTGGGGCGTGGCCGTCGTGGAAGCAGGAGTCATCGACAACGACGTGCGCGGTGAGGACCGGCAGTCCCGAGGTCACGGTGTGGACGTGCAGGTCGTGCACGCCAAGGACGTGGTCGACGTCGGTGATGTGCTGGCGGATCTGTTCGAGGTCGGCCTCGGCGGGGGCGGCTTCGAGCAGGATGTTGACCGCGTCGCGCAGCAGCCGTAGCGCGCGTGGGGCGATGACGAGGCCGATGAGGAGGGACACCATCGCGTCGGCGCGGGTGAAGCCGGTCAGCGCGATGACCGCGGCGGCGGCGAGGACGCCGACGGAGGTGGCGGTGTCGGTGGCGACCTCGAGGAAGGCGCCGCGCATGTTCAGGCTCGCGTCACGGGCCCGGTAGAGCAACGCCACCCCGACGAGGTTGCCGACCAGACCGATCGCGGCGAAGACGGCCATGCCACCGGGTTGGACGTCGACCGGTTCGAACAGACGCCGGACGCCCTCGACGAAGACGTAGACGCCCATCCCGGCCAGGATAAGGCCGTTGACGGCGGCGGCGAGGATCTCCGCACGGGCCCAGCCGAAGGTCCGCCGCCCGGTCGCCGGGCGGGCGGCGAGCATGGCCGCGCCGAGTGCGAGGGCGACACCGCCGGCGTCGGCCAGCACATGCCCGGCGTCGGCGAGCAGCGCGAGGCTGCCGGTGACGACCGCACCGACGACTTCGACAGTGAAGATCACCACCGACACCATGAGCACGCCGGCCAAGGCGCGGCGGTGCTGCCCGGTCGCCGTCACCTGGTGGCTGTGGCCGTGGCCCATCAGTGTTTCTCCGTCGCCGTGTTCGCCACGCCGGCAGCGCCGTGCTGGCCAATCAGACCAGAAATCATGCTCACATGCGCATACTAAGATGATTGGTTCGAGCCACGTCAAGATTCGTGACCAAATAGTTCAGCGTTCTGTTAATTCACCGTTCAATGTACTGTCGGGTTGTGGAGACTCTGACGCACGGACAGGTCCTGGCCCGCTTCGGTCACGCTCTGTCCGACCCGGTCCGCGCCCGGCTCCTGCTCGCTCTGCGCGATGGACCCGGCTACCCGGCCGACCTCGCCAACCTGCTGGGCACGAGCCGGCAGAACCTGTCCAACCACCTGGCGTGCCTGCGGGGCTGCGGCCTCGTCGTCGCGGTGCCGGAAGGCCGGCGTAGCCGCTACGAGCTGGCTGACGCCCGCCTCGCGCACGCCCTCGGGGACCTCCTCGGTCTGGTCCTGGCCGTCGACCCGGCCGCCTGCCCGGCCGCCGAGTCCGAGGGATGCTGCTGATGAACGCGCCACGTCCGCTGATGTCGGCTGGCCCGTCACCGGCCCGCCGCTCGATCCTGATCCGGCGGGTGCGCCTGTTCGTCGCCGCAACGATCACCTACAACGTGATCGAGGCGGTCATCGCCATCAGTGCCGGGAGGATGGCGTCCTCGACCGCGCTGATCGGGTTCGGGCTCGACTCCGTCATCGAGGTGGCCTCGGCCGCCGCCGTGGCCTGGCAGTTCTCCGGCCCCGACCACGAACGCCGGGAACGCGCCGCGCTGCGGATCATCGCGTTGTCGTTCTTCGCCCTCGCCGCGTACGTCTCCGTCGAGTCGGTGCGCGCGCTCATCGGCGCGGACCGCCCGGAGCACTCCACGATCGGCCTGGCTCTGGCCGCGGTGTCCCTGGCGGTGATGCCGGCCCTGTCGGCGGCGCAACGCCGCGCGGGACACGAACTCGGGTCGGCCTCGGCCGTCGCCGACTCCAAGCAGACCCTGCTGTGTACGTACCTCTCGGCGGTGCTCTTGGTCGGGTTGGCGGTCAACTCGCTGTTCGGCTGGTGGTGGGCCGACCCCGCCGCCGCGTTGATCATCGCCGCGGTCGCGGTGAAGGAAGGCCGCGAAGCCTGGCGCGGTGACAACTGCTGCGCTCCGGCTGCTGCCCTGCGCTCCCCCACCGCAGGCGCCGACACCAGCGAATGCACCGACGGCTGCTGCACCACCGACAACCGCTGAGCGGATCTGCGGACCCGGGAGGCTGGGCTGCGCAGGAGCAGCCCCAGGATCACAGCGATCAGCACCGGATCACCCCTGCCTGATCCCAAGCCTCCTGCCGACGCGAGGAGCCGACGTCAAGGCGCGCGAAGCGGCGCCGGCAGGTCAGTCGGGCGGCTCGGCCAGCCGCTCCATCCGGTTCCAACCGGACCAGCCACGCTCGCGCATCAACTCACGCAGCCGCCGCACCCGCGGGTCGGCCTCGTCGGCGAGCGCGTCGATCAGGTCGTGCGGGAGGTCGTCCTCGACCTCCTCGGCGGGAGGGACCTCGCCGGCGGCGTACGCCTGCTCCGCCAGGCAAGCCATGATGTCGGCGGCCTCCGCCAGCCGCGGGTCGTCGGCCTCGTCACCGTCGAAGATCGCCGAGAGCACCCGATAGAGCCGGACGACCTGCGGATCGTCGAGAGCGGAAATCTTGCCGGGCATCCACTCGACGATGCGGTCGGGCCAGCGCGCCGCGACCAGGATCCACCCGTCCCGTTCGGCCTCCACCATCCGCTGTGACGCCCCGATGCCCCGGAGTCGGTCGAGATAAGCGGCCACCTCCGGTGGGAGCGCCAGACTGTCCCCGGCGCTGAGCCGCGCGATGTGCCTGCGGCTGGTCTGCAGCCGTTCGATCTCGTCTTGCAGGTGGTCGTCGATGGTCCGGATCGCCTCGTCGAAGGCTGCTGCGTCGGCGTCGAGCATCCGACTGATCCGCGACAGCGGTACGCCGGCGTCGGCGAGGGTGCGGATCTTGATGAGGGACACGACCGCCGTCACGCCGTACCGCCGGTAGCCCGAAGCGTCCCGCTCCGGCTCGGGCAGCAGGCCGATCTGGTGGTAGTGCCGCACCGCCCGCACCGTGACGCCCGCGTACGCCGCGAGTTGACCGATCGTCAGCATGCTCTGATCCTGCCCGCAGTTGGTCCAGCTCCGGTCGACACCGGCTCAGGAGATCCTGCGTCGGTAGGTGACGTTGGCGAACACGTAGGCGAGAACGAGGATGCCGACGCACCAGGCGAGGGCGATCCAGATATCGGCGCCGACCGGCTGTTGGGCGAACAAATCCCGGACCGCGTTGACGATGGAAGTCACCGGCTGGTGCTCGGCGAAGGCACGTACCGGGCCGGGCATGGACTCGGTGGGCACGAAGGCGGAGCTGACGAACGGCAGGAAGATGAGCGGATAGGAGAACGCGCTCGCGCCGTCCAGTGTCTTCGCGGTGAGGCCGGGGATCACGGCGATCCAGGTCAGCGCCAGGGTGAAAAGGACCAGGATGCCGGCCACGGCGAGCCAGCCCAGTACGTTCGTGCCGGTGCGGAAGCCCATGATCAGGGCGACGCCGATGACGACGACGAGCGAGATCAGGTTGGCGACCAGCGAGGTCAGGACGTGCGCCCACAGCACGGACGAGCGGGCGATCGGCATGGATTGGAACCGTTCGAAGATGCCGCCCTTCAGGTCCAGGAAGAGCCGGAAGGCGGTGTAGGAGATGCCCGAGGCGATCGTGATGATCAGGATGCCGGGCAGCAGGTAGTTGACGTACGAGTCGGTCCCGGTCTCGATCGCGCCGCCGAAGACGTAGACGAACAGCAGCATGAAGGCGATCGGCATGATCGCGGTGGTGATGATGGTGTCCGGGCTGCGGGCGATGTGGCGCAGCGAGCGTCCCAGGAGAACGGCAGTGTCGCCGACGAAGTGCTTGTTCATCACTGTTCCTTGTTCGTTCGGGCGCCGACGAGAGTGAGGAAGACGTCCTCCAGGCTCGGCTGCTTCTCGACGTACTCGATCTTCGCGGGTGGGAGGAGCTGCTTGAGCTCGTCGAGGGTGCCGTTCACGATGATCCGGCCCTCGTGCAGGATCGCGATCCGGTCGGCGAGGTGCTCGGCCTCGTCGAGGTACTGAGTGGTGAGCAGTACTGTCGTACCGCCCTGGGCCAGTTCCTTGACGGCCTGCCACACCTCGATGCGTGCCTCCGGGTCCAGCCCGGTCGTTGGCTCGTCAAGGAAGATCACCGGTGGGCTACCGATGAGGCTCATCGCGATGTCCAGGCGGCGGCGCATGCCACCGGAGTACGTCGCCACCCTCCGGCTGCCCGCGTCGGTGAGCGAGAAGCGCCTCAGCAGGTCGTCCGCGACCCCGCCCGGGTCCTTGAGGTGCCGAAGCTTGGCGACCAGGACGAGGTTCTCCCGCCCGGTGAGGATCTCGTCGACCGCTGCGAACTGCCCGGTGAGACTGATCGACTCGCGCACCTCCGCTGCCTGTGCCGCGACGTCGAAGCCGTTGACCCGGGCGGTCCCCGCGTCGGCCCTGAGCAGTGTGGACAGGATCTTCACCACCGTGGTCTTGCCCGCCCCGTTGGAGCCGAGCAGGGCGAAGATGCTGCCCCGCGCGACGTCGATGTCCACGCCGCGCAGGACCTTCAGGTCCTTGAACGACTTCTCCAGGCCGTGCACGTGGATCGCGGATTGCTCGGCCTGAGCTGTTGTTGGCGAATTGCTCATGGCAGCCAGCATGAAGGGTTGACGCAGCGTCAGGGTCAAGCCTGCGGTGCGGATTCGATTGTTCGCCCCTGAGTTCGGAGCCATGCGATTGGGAGTGGCCCAGCGGTCGCGATTGTGACACCGGCCACCAGGGCGGTGGCGCCATGTCCACCGAGGTGCGCAGGCTGGGGTGCCCGAGGCGCGCATGCTGCCCACCTCGCAGCGGCCAGTGGCCGACGCGGCCGGCGCGAACGGTCAGGCGCGGCGGTACTACGAGCGGCTCAAGCCGCGCGACGGCCGTCGAAGGCGTTGTCGGGCGGCGCGACAGCTACATCACGTTCGTCAGGGAAAGGGTTGTCCGCCACCACCTGCAGCGGTTCTGAATGCGCGTGTCGTGTCTGCGGGACCTGTCGCATGAACCGGTAGCCGGTCCCGAGGATCGCACCGAAGCCGATCACTACGGCGTACGACCAGGCACCGTCGCCGCCGGTCAGTTCGCCGAATTGGTTCGCCAGGAACCCGACGAACGTGGCCATGGCCAAACCGGTGACCGCAGCCACGGCGCACAGGTCAGGAACCAGCGCCGCAAAGGCACCGGCCGCCACAGCGACAATAAGCACTCGCCCCGGCATCTCCGAGCGCGAGAACAGCGCCGCCGCCACGAGGGACGCGGCGATCATCGCCGTCCAGCCGATCGCGACGCTGACGCCCGTCGGCGTCTGTTGCGCGCCCCGCGCCTCCCACAGGTTGCGTTCCACCGCCATGGCAAGCCTCCGGCGACCGTGCGGACCCGCGCGTCGAGTCCGCCTGGCGCCATTTCAGTCCGCCGGGCCGACCGCCGTCGACAGCTTTCACGTACCCGTTACGACCACGGGCCGATTCTTGACACGGCCATAACGGCACCTACGCGGTCAAGCGAGCCGGCTGGTGCCGGCGCCAAGAGGCGCGCACGATCCGCCGCAGGCGCGATCGCTATGGAACCGGCGGCCACTGACGGGAGCTGGCGTATCGGCGGCGTCAATTCCCGGCCGGGTTCCGTATCAGCGGTGTGAAGAGCCTTGTGGCGCACACCCCGTACGCGATGTGCTTGTTGTCGCAAAAACGAGGTGGACGAAACGACGGTAGTCAGATTGACGTGGCGCACCCCGGCCGGGCTTGTCCGAGCCCAGCCGTAGTGGACGGGCGACCGGTGCGGTCCAGACACATCGCCGTCCCCCACATCCGGGCGCGGCGCATGTCGCTAACTGCTCTCGGCGCCTCCGCCCCGTCGCGCGGCGGGTTCGGGCCGGTTCGGCTTCGAACCCGCCGCAACCTTCTTTTTCGACAAGAGCACAACCCAACAGCGCACAGCACACCGGCGTAAAGGAGCCCGATGGACGAGGTCTCCCGGACCGCTCTGGTCACCGGGGCCAGCAGCGGCATCGGTTTCGAGGTCGCGTGGGCGTTGGCGGCCCGCGGGTGGCACGTGCTGCTGCACGCCAGGACCGAGACCGAGGGCCGTGACGCGACGCGGCGGCTCCTCGACGCCGTCGGGGCGTCGGCGCCGGTCACGCCGATGATCGCGGACTTCGCGCAGCTGTCGCAGGTGCGTGCGCTCGCCGACGCGGTGGTTGCCCAGTCCTCGGGGCTGCAGTTGCTCATCAACAACGCAGCAATGGTCGGCGCTGCGCGCAGGGCAGAGACGGTAGACGGCAACGAACTGTCGTGGCAGGTCAACTACCTCGCACCGTACCTGTTGACCAGGTCGCTGCTGCCGGCGCTGCGCGGCAAGCGCGGCGCGCGAGTGGTCAACGTGTCGTCATGCCTGCACCGGATGGGTGACCTGCCGTGGAGTGATCTGAACCGCATCGGACGGTACGCGCCGGTGGCCGCGTACGCGCAGGCCAAGCTGGCGCTGACCATGTTCGGGGTGGCGCTGGCTGACAGGTCCGGTACCGAGGTGACGGTCGCCAATGTTCACCCGGGCGTCGTGGCAACGCGGCTCCTCAGCGTCTATGGCCGCAATGGTGTCCCAGTGATCGACGGGATGCAGGCGGTGCTGCGGGCGGCCACCGGGGAGGTGCCGGTCAACGGTGCCTACTACGAAGGTTGCCTGCCTGCGATTCCGGCGCCGCTCGTGACTGGCACAGCGGCGGTGGAGCGCCTCTGGCAGCTCAGCGAGCGTGCCGTCGGGGCGGGCGCGAGCCAACGTGCAGCGTAAGTCCGGTGACGCCTAGCAGCACAGGCGTGCCACAGATGGGATGCTCACGACATGCCATGGATCCCGTACGTAGAGTAATGCCGCAGTGTTCATCGTCAGCTGAGTCGATAGCCGAGAGGGCGTGGGGGGTTCGGATGCTCGTTGGCGTCGTCGTACACCCGACCAGGCCGCAGGCCGCCGAGACGGCGGACATGGTGTCGCGGATCTGCGCCGAGCACGGCGCGGCGTCGCAGGCGCTGGATGTCTGGCGGGACGAGCAGAGCCCCGCCGACGTGCTGGCCGGCATGGCGCAGCGGCCCCAACTCGTCGTCACCATCGGCGGCGACGGAACCCTCCTGCGCGGATTGGCCGTCGCCGTCGAAGCCGACGCACCGGTTCTCGGCGTGAAGGCCGGCCGGGTCGGCTTCCTCACCCCGTTCGCTGCGACGGACCTACCGAGGGTGCTGGGCGCCGCCCTCGCCGGCCGCGCACCCATCCAGGAACGCATGCTGCTCACCCTGCGGGCGTCGCGGCCGCTCCACGTCCCAGCGGAGCTTCGGACCCTGCTCCGCTACGGCCGCGGTCCCGATCCCGTCCCGCCCCTTCCCCGGCCGGGCACGCCCGACCAGGTGGGTTGGGGTGTCCCGTTGGGCCTGAGCGCCCTCAACGACGTCGTGTTCGAAAAACTCGGCCGGGACCGGCAGACCAGCGTGGCGGTGTACCTGTCCGGGCGACTGTTCGCCACCTACTCCGCCGACGGCGTCATGGTCGCCTCGCCGACGGGCTCCACCGCGTACTCCTTCGCGGCGGGCGGACCGGTGCTCTCGCCCCGCCTCAACGCCCTCGTGTTCACCCCGGTCGCGCCGCACATGGCGTTCAACCGCAGCATGGTCACCGCCCCGGACGAACCCGTGGGCGTGCAGGTGCTCCCTCGATCGGGCCAGGTCGCCGTCGTCGTCGACGGGCGCGTACACGGGATCCTCGACCCCGGTGACTGGGTATCCGTCTACCCCGCCCGGCGCCGCGCGAAGCTCATCGTCGCCGACGTCGACGATTTCTTCGGCCGCCTCCGGGACCAGTTCTCGCTGGCCGATGCTCCCGCCGCCCGCGCCGACACCGACAGCCAACCGCCGCTGCTGGTCTACCGGCCGGACCTACCGGTCCCGGACGACTTACAACACCTGCACCTGCCGGCACAGGAATCCGGTCCAGCCTAGGCTCCGCGACTCACGCCTCCATCGGGGCGCAGCGGCGGTGGCGACGGGTACCGCGGTGGTCGCATGCTGATAACGCTCGAGTTCCGCGCGCCTGTGAGGGTTCGCCCATGTGGGTCAGAGCGCGACGGCCGCCCGGACGTCGTCGTCGGCGTCGCGCAGCCGTGCTGCGGCCTCCTCGGCGGTGCAGTGGGCGAGCAGCAGAACGATCGCTGTCTTGGCGTGCCCGTGCGCCGCCGCGAGCGCCCGCGTCGCGGTGTCGAGATCAGTCTCGGCGGCCTCGGCGACGATCCGACGCGCCCGGTCGACGAGCTTCTCGTTGGTCGCGTTCATGTCCACCATCAGATTGCGGTAGACCTTGCCGAGCCGGGCCATCGTGGCGGTCGAGAGCATGTTGCAGACGAGCTTCTCGGCGGTGCCGGCCTTGAGCCGGGTGGAGCCGGTGAGTACTTCCGGGCCGGTGGGCACCTCGATGGCCACGTCGGCGTGCCGGCTGATCACCGCGTCGGTGTTGCAGGCGACGGAGACGGTCGTCGCTCCGAGCGCGCGGGCGTGAGCCAACCCGCCGACCACATATGGGGTACGGCCGCTGGCGGCGAGCCCGACCACCGTGTCGCGGGCGGTCAGGCCGATCGCGTCGAGGTCGGCGACAGCGCCGGCCGGTTGGTCCTCGGCGCCTTCGACGGCGACAGCGAAGGCGCCCGCCCCGCCGGCGAGCAGACCGAGAACCCGGTCGGGCGGCGTACCGAAGGTGGGTGGGATCTCGACGGCGTCGAGCATGCCGATCCGGCCGCTGGTGCCGGCGCCGAGATAGATGAGCCGCCCGCCCTGGCGCAGTGACGCCACGACGAGGTCCACGGCGGCCGCGATCTCTGGCACGGCTCGACGGACAGCCTGCGCGACCGAGTGGTCTTCGTCGTTCATCGCGAGGAGCAGCTCGGTGGGAGACATCCGGTCGAGGTCGGTGGTCTTGTCGTTGCGGGTCTCGGTGGCGAGGGTGCTCAGGTCCACGGGGTCGTTCCTCTCCAGGTTCCAGTCGCCGGCCGGGGTGCGGCGGTTCGTCGAGGACCACTCCGGCAACGCGCCGTGCCAATTCCGGAGCAGCGGGCGCGTTCTGCTGCGCCACCGCGCCGCTTATCAGCAGGCTGAAACCACAGCGTAACCAGCCCGGACAGGCAGCGGCAAAAAGTTTCGCGCTAGTGTTGGCCAACGTCACTTATTGACAACCCCGCTGGTTGGGAGCGAGCCGTGCGTCAACTCGACCTTGTCGTAATCGTGCTGTACCTCGTGGTGATCGCCTTCGTCGGACTACGCCTGTCCGGTAAACAGAAGTCCGCCAAGGACTACTTCGTGGGCGAGGGTCGACTGCCCTGGTGGACCGTCTCGTTCTCCGTGGTGGCCACTGAGACCAGTGTCCTGACCGTGATCAGTGTTCCCGGCGGTGCCTACAGCGGCCAGGGCTTCGGCAACGTCGAGCTGGCCCTGGGCTACGTCATCGGTCGGGTCGTCGTGGCCGCGGTGCTCATCCCGCTCTACAAGCGGGGTGGGTTCGTCAGCGCCTACCAGTACCTCGGTGAGCGGTTTGGCCTGAAAGTTCAAGGTCTGGCGTCGGTCACGTTCGTCTTCACCCGCCTGCTGGCCGAGGGCGTACGGCTGTTCGCCTCGGCCATCCCCATCAAGCTGCTCCTCGACGAGTTCGGGCTGAATGTCGGCTACCAGGCCATCATCATCGTTCTGACGCTCATCACGGTGGTCTACACCTACCTCGGTGGCATCAAGGCGGTCATCTGGACCGATGCCATCCAGATGGGGTTGTACCTGGGCGGCGCGATCCTGGCCGTGGCGGTGCTCAGCCACGCCGTCGGCTTCGACGGCTACTCGCAGGCGCTGGACGCCGGCAAGTTCCAGCTCTTCGACACCAACTTCACGCTCGCGCACGTGCTGACCAGCCCGTTCGCCCTGCCGACCGCGATCATCGGCGGCGCGATCTTCGCGATGGCCAGCCACGGGTCGGACCAGCTGATCGTGCAGCGCATCCTGTCCACCCGCACGCTGCGCGAGGGGCAGAAGGCGATGATCTCCTCGGGCATCTTCGTGGTGATCCAGTTCGCGGCGTTCTCCCTGGTCGGCGCGCTGCTGTGGTCGTACAACAAGGGTCAGACCTTCAAGGAACTCGGCCTGGCTAGCAGCGACAACCTCTACCCGAGCTTCATCCTGCACGCCCTGCCGGTGGGCATCTCGGGTCTGCTGGTGGCCGGCATCCTCGGCGCCGCGATGGGCTCGCTGTCGTCGGCGCTGAACTCGATGTCGAACTCCACCGTCGCCGACTTCATCCACAGCTTCTTCCGCAAGGTCCCGTCCGACGACGCGATGCTCCGGCTCGCCCGGGTGATGACCCTGGTCTGGGCGGTGCTGATGGCGATCTTCGCCTGCGCGTTCAGCTCCAGCACCGGAAACGTCTACCTGACCGGTTTGACCATCGCCGGCTACACCTACGGGGCGCTGCTCGGGGCCTTCCTGCTCGGCCGTCTCGTCAAGCGGGCCAACCAGGTCGACGCGGTCATCGCCTTCCTCGTCACCGTGGCGGTGATGACCTACATCGTTCGCTACGTCAAGATCGACGTGACGACGGCCGGGACCACCACCGCCACCGCCATCGCCGCGCAGTGGCTGGTCCCGATCGGCGTCCTGATCACCCTGGTCGTCGGCGCGGTGTCCAGCCGGTTCCACCCGGCCCCGGAGACGCCGTACGACCATGGGCGTCGCGACGAGGTCGACGACGACGCCGCGGCGGCGCCCGCCGGCCGGGCGTGAAGGAGGACGTGATGCGCGTGATCGGCCTGATGTCCGGAACCTCCTACGACGGCATCGAAGCCGCCGCGGCCGAGTTCGGCCTGAGCGGCGACACCCTGCGGATGCGACCGCTGGGCCGCCTCAGCCACCCGTACTCCGACGAGTTGCGCACGCAGATCGCCGCCGCCCTGCCGCCCGCGCCGACCACCACCGAGGCGATCTGCGTGCTGGACACCGGCATCGGCCAGGCCTTCGCCGAGGCCGGCGCGCGGGCCCTCGCCGAGCTGTGCGGCGGCGATGCCGACCTGGTCGTCTCGCACGGGCAGACCATGCACCACTGGGTCGAGGCCGGCATGGTCCGGGGCACTCTCCAGCTGGGTCAACCGGCCTGGATAGCGGAGGCCACCGGCCTCCCGGTCGTATCCGACCTGCGCAGCCGCGACGTGGCCGCCGGCGGCCAGGGCGCTCCCCTGGTCGCCCTCTTCGACGCACTGCTGCTGCGCGGCCTGCCCGGCGTCCCGGCCGCCCTGAACCTGGGCGGCATCGCCAACATCACCGTCGTCGCGCCGGACGCGGACCCGCTCGCCTTCGACACAGGTCCGGCGAACGCGCTCCTCGACGCCGCTGCCCGCCACTTCAGCGGGGGCACCGAGGAGTACGACCGGGACGGGCGCGGGGCAGCCGCCGGGCAGGTCAACCCGGAGCTGCTGCGACGGCTGCTCGACGAGCCGTACTACCGGCTGCCCGGCCCGAAGAGCACCGGGAAAGAGCTGTTCCACCTGCCCTACCTGCTCGCCGCCCTCGCCGACGCGCCCACGCCGGATCCGCAGGACGTGCTGGCCACGCTCACCCGCCTCACAGCGGTCACGGTGGCCGGCGCCTGCCGCGACCACAACGTCACCCGGCTCGTCGTCTCCGGCGGCGGCGCACACAACCCGACGCTGATGCGCATGATCGCCGATGAGCTGCCGGGCGTCCACCTGTCGTCCAGCGACGACCTGGGCGTCGCATCGGACGCCAAGGAGGCGCTGGCCTTCGCGCTACTGGGCTACCTGACCGTGCACGGGCTGCCGGGCACCCTGCCCTCGGGCACCGGCGCGCGGCACGCCTCCGTGCTCGGCAGCATCACCCCCGGCCGGCAGCCGCTGCGGCTGCCGGCACCGGTCAGCGACGGACCGGACCGGCTGCTGATCGTCGACCGTCCCGCCGTGCCTCCGGTGGCCGGCTGACCACGTCCCGGGAGGACCCGCCGATGGAACCCGTACGCGTACCCGCGCCGACCGCGGCCGGCGCCCGCGCCCGCGAGGTTGCCGAGCTGCTGCGCTCGCGCCTCGACGACCCGACCCGGGCCAGCGCGGAGCTGCCCCGGAGGCTGGCGGCGGCGCACGACGCCTCGCCGTACCTGTTCGAGCCGCAGGCCGTGGTCCGCGCCGCCTCGGCGGCCGAGGTGGGTGCGCTGATGGCCGGTGCCCGGGAGGCTGGGGTGCCGCTGACCCTGCGGGGCGGCGGCACCAGCCTCGCCGGGCAGGCCGGCGGCGCGGGCGTGCTGGTCGACGTCCGCACCGACTGGCGGCACGCCGAGGTGCTCGACGACGGCCGCCGCATCCGGCTCCAGCCGGGCCTGACGATCCGGCAGGCCAACGCCCGGCTGGCCCGCTACCGACGCCGGCTCGGCCCCGACCCGGCCAGCGAGGCCGCCTGCACGGTGGGTGGCATGGTGGCCAACAACTCCAGCGGGATGACCTGCGGCACCACCGACAACGCGTACCGCACCATGGAGTCGCTGCGCTTCGTCCTGCCCTCCGGCACCGTCGTCGACTCCGGCGCGCGCGACGCCGACGACCGGCTGCGGGCCGACGAGCCCGAGCTGCACGCCGGGCTGCTGCGCCTGCGCGACCGGGTGCGCTCGACACCGGGGTCGCGCGCCACGATCGAGCGGCTGTTCGCGATGAAGAACACCATGGGGTACGGGCTGAACTCCCTGCTCGACCACGACAGCCCGGCCGACATGCTCGCCCACCTGATGATCGGCAGCGAGGGCACTCTCGGGTTCGTGGCCGAGGCCGTCTTCCGGACCGTCGAGATCCACCAACACGCCGCCACCGGCCTGCTCATCCTGCCCGGCCTCAGCGCCGCCACCGATGCCCTGCCCGCCCTGCTCGCCGCCGGTGCGCGTACCGCCGAACTGCTCGACGCGGCCGCGCTGCGGGTCAGCCAGCGCGACCCGGGTGCGAGCCCGGCCCTGCGCGGGTTGACGGTCACCGGCCACGCCGCGCTGCTCGTGGAGTTCGCCGAGGACAGCGCGGAGCATCTGGCCGCGACGCTGGCCGACGCCCGGCCGGTGCTCGACCGGCTGCCCGCCGTCACCGGCACCGAGCTGACCCGCGACCCGCGCGAACGGGCCAACCTCTGGCACCTGCGCAAGGGCCTCTACACCGCTGTCGCCGGGGCCCGCCCGCCCGGCACCACGGCTCTGCTGGAGGACATCGCGGTGCCGATGCCGCGCCTGACCGGCACCTGCGACGGGCTGATCGGCCTGTTCGACCGGCACGGCTACCCGGACGCGGTGATCTTCGGGCACGCCCGCGACGGCAACCTGCACTTCATGCTGACCCAGTCCTTCGACACACCGGCCGAGATCGACCGCTACGCCCGGTTCACCGACGACATGGTCGACCTCGTGCTTGCCGAGGGGGGAACGCTCAAGGCGGAGCACGGCACCGGCCGGGCCATGGCCCCGTTCGTCCGCCGGCAGTACGGCGACGAGCTGTACGACGTGATGCGCGAGCTCAAGCGGTTGTGCGACCCGAGCGGCCTGCTCAACCCCGGCGTGCTGCTCAACGACGACCCCACCGTGCACCTGCGGCAGCTCAAGGCCGTCCCGACGGTCGACCCCGAGCTGGACGCCTGCGTCGAGTGTGGCTACTGCGAGCCGGTCTGCCCCACCGCCGACGTCACCACCACGCCCCGGCAGCGCATCGTCCTGCAACGGCAGATCGCCCTCGCCACCGCCGCCGGCGACGAGGAGCGCCGCCGGGAGCTGACCGCCGACTACGAGTACGCCGCGGTGGACAGCTGCGCCGCGGACAGCCTCTGCGTCACCGCCTGCCCGGTCGGCATCGACACCGGCGCGGCGATGAAGCGACTGCGCGCCGAGCGGCACACCCCTCGCGCCCAGCGCACCGCCCGCACCGCCGCGCGGCACTGGCAGGCCGCCGTGACAGGGGTCCGGGTGGGACTGACCGCCGCACACGTCGTACCGACGCCGGTGACCCGCGCCGCCACCAAGGCGATCCGTGGGCTCGGCGCCACCGAACTCGTGCCGCTGTGGAGCGACGACATGCCGCGCGCCGGCGCTCCCCGCCCCACCCCCCGCAGCGCGCCAGACGCCCAGGCGGTGTTCTTCGCGGCCTGCGTCGGCAGCCTCTTCGCCCCCGAGGACGCCTCGTCCGGCGGAACGGCTGCGGCGTTCCTGCGCCTCTGCGAACTGGCGGGGGTGCCGCTCGTCGTACCGACCGGCACGGCGGGCCTGTGCTGCGGGACGCCGTGGCAGTCCAAGGGCTACCCCGGCGGCCACCGCGAGATGGCCGAGCGGACCCTGGCCGCGCTCTGGGCGGCCAGCGACGAGGGGCGACTGCCCGTCGTGTGCGACGCGTCGTCCTGCACGCACGGGCTGACGCAGCTGACCGCTGCGCTGGCCGAGGAGGACCGGGCACGGTACGGCGCGCTGCGCTTCGTCGACAGCGTGACCTTCACCGCCGAGCACCTCCTGCCGGCGCTGCCGCAGCCCCGCCGTCTGGGCTCGCTGGCCCTGCACCCCACCTGCTCCACTGTGCATCTGGGCGGCATCGATGACCTGCGCGCGGTGGCCGGGGCCGTCGCCGACACCGTCACCGTGCCGGACAGCTGGGGGTGCTGCGCCTTCGCCGGCGACCGAGGAATGCTGCACCCCGAGGTCACCGCCAGCGCCACCGCAGCCCAGGCCGCCGAGGTCAATCAACGCGACTACGACGCGTACGCCTCCTGCAACCGCACCTGCGAGATGGGCATGAGTCGGGCGACCGGGCAGCCGTACCGACACGTGCTCGAGGTTCTCGTCGAGGCGGTCGAGCCGCCGGCCTAGGGTGCGTCCTGCCGATCTTGTAGTGGTTGATCGTTGACGATGTGCCGGTGGTGCGTCGTGGTGAACTGACCGATGAGGCATGGGCGGTGATCGCGCCGCTGCTACCGGAGCCCGGCGGTGCGCGGGGGCGGTGGCGCGATCACCGTCAGGTCATCAACGGGATCTTGCACGGGTGCGCCGTGGCGTGACCTCAGCGATGCCAGAACTGGCGGGGTGCCAACCCTTCACGTCGCAGCCAGTGCTCCGTATAGACAATCCGCTCCGCCTCGACGACCACCAGCGTGTCCTCGGGCGGCTCGGACAGCAATCGCCCCCGCTCGGCGTGCTCGTTCTCCCATCGGAACGCCTCCCAGTAGTGCGCACGGTCCGGATGCCCTGGGTCAAGCACCCGGGCAGCACCGAACAACTGAGCCCCGCGGCTGCTGGCCAGCCCGACCAGCGGCGCGAAGATCCCGACGGACACCCGCGGATCGGCAGCGACGTTGCGCATCTTCGGCGAACGCGGCGCGGCTGTGAACAGGACCGTGAAGCCGAGCGAGTAGTACCGCACAGGGGTGGCCAACGGCCCGTCCGGACCCGTGGTCGCGAGCACGCACATGTTCTGCGACGACAGCAGGTTGAGAATGCGCTCTTCAAGCCGTTCACGATCGAGCCGCTTCGCCGGCGTGGGCCCGGCCAGCCACGGATTCGTCAACGGCATGCAGCGTCCTTGATCATGACGCGCACCTTACTCATACGGCCGAGCCGATCGGGAACAAGATCGGCAGGACACGCCCCAGCTGGCCGCGGTCTTGAGCCGGCCTGCGGAACGGGCGTGCGAGTCCCGACCCTGCGCCCTGACAAGCTCGGCCCGGTGCCAGCCAAGGCCGGGTCTACGCAATCGGCGGCTTGAAGTCGAATCGGTAGAGGCCAGCTGGGCCTCCGGCGAAGAGTTCGTAGCGGACCGGACTCCAGGCGCAAGCGGTGATCTCTCGTTCGACGCGCATCATGGCGACGCAAGAACCGCTGCCGGGGCTCCAGATCCGCACCGTGCCGTCGGTCGTGGTCGTAGCGACCCAGGCGCCGTCGGGCGTAATCGCTACGACCGACACCTCGCCGGTGTGGCCGGTGAGCTTGGTGCGTTCCCGACCGCTAGACGTGTCCCGAATGACCACGGTGCCGCCACGACCGGTGGTGGCGAGCCAGGAACCATCCGGGGCGATCGCCATCACCGAGGAGAGCCCAATGCCGTCGGTGTGCTGACCACGTTCCCGGCCGGTAGCCGTCTCCCAGATTCGTACTCGATGAAGAAGGTCGGTGGTAGCGAGCCAGGTGCCGTCCGGAGAAATTGCTACCGCGAGCACCATGCCGGTTTTCACCGTCCGGCGGGGGCCTGCTCGGTTACCGGCCGCGTCCCAGACGCGTACTTTGCCGTCGGTGCCGGCGGTGGCGAACCAGGTGCCGTCAGGAGAAATTGCTACCACCCTCGAGCTGGCGTCCACATTACGGCGCGAGCGTGCTCGGCCACGGGTGGCGTCCCAAATTTGAAGGATGTGGGTGCCGCCGGCGCGTCCGGCGGTGGCCAGCCAGGTGCCGTCCTGCGCGACCACCATCGCATCCACGCTGGTGTGACCGGCAAGTCGGGCGTGCTCCTGGCCGCTGACCGGATTCCAGATCCGCACCGCGCCGTCGCGGCCAGTGGTCGCCAGCCAGGTCCCGTCTGGCGCGATGACCATTGGCGATTGGGAGAACCCGCTGGGGTGGCCGGTGAGTGCGGCGCGTTCCCGGCCGCTGGTCGCGTCCCAGATCCGCACTGAACCGTCGCGGCCGGCGGTGACCAGCCAGGTCCCGTTCGGCGCGACTGTCATCGCCCGCAGCCGACCGACGTGACCAGTGGTCTGGGATCGCCCATCGGCGCTCGCGTCCCAAATCCGCACCGTGCCGTCGCGGCCGGCGGTGGCCAGCCAGCTGCCGTCCGGTGAAACCACCATCGCGGTCACGTCACGCGTGTGACCGGCAAGTCGGGCGCTTTCCTGGCCACTGATCGGATCCCAGATCCGCACCGTGCCGTCGGGGCCGGCGGTGGCCAACCAGCTACCGTCTGGGGCGATTACCACCACCGACACCGCGCCGACGTGACCAGTGAGCAGGGTACGTTCGCGGCCGGTGAGCGTGTCCCAGATCCGCACCGTGTCGTCGCCGACGCCTTCCAGCTTGCCACCCTCGGAGCCGGCGGTGGCGAACCAGGTGCCGTCCGGGGCGATCACCACCATCGACACCAGGCCGGTGTGCCCGATGAGCCGGGCACGTTCTCGGCCGGTGGCCGCATCCCAGATCCGCACCCTGCCGTCGCGGCCGGCGGTCGCCAGCCAGGTGCCGTCCGGCGCGATGGCCATTCGCGGTGAAGAATACGCATTGAGTTGACCGTTGAGCATGGCGCGTTCCCGGCCGGTGACCGCATCCCAGATCCGTGCCGTGCCGTCGCGGCCGGCGGTGGCCAACCAGGTCCCGTCCGGTGCGATCACCACCACCGACACCGGGCCAGCGTGCCCCGTCAGCACAGCACGTTCCCGGCCGGTGACCGCATCCCAGATCCGTGCCGTGCCGTCGCGGCCGGCGGTGGCCAACCAGGTCCCGTCCGGTGCGATCACCACCACCGACACCGGGCCAGCGTGCCCCGTCAGCACGGCACGTTCCCGGCCGGTGACCGCATCCCAAGTCCGTATCGTGCCGTTGTAGCCGGCGGTGGCCAGCCAGCTGCCGTCCGGCGCGATAGCCATCTGCGTTGGGGACAGTCCCCTGATACGGCCGGTGAGCTGGACGCGTTCCTGGCCGGCGACGGCATCCCAGATCCGTACCACACCGTCGCCGCCAGCGGTCGCCAGCCAGGTCCCGTCCGGGGCGACCACCACGGCCGCTGCGCCGGTGTGGGCCGTGAGTGACCGAAGTAGCGCGGGGTGCGGAAGATCGGGCATCGGCCAGGTGCAGATCAGTGCGGGTGGAGTGCGTTGGGCTGCGAAGACACGGGCCGGCGGCCCCCAGTCCGGGTCGTTCGAGACCCGGCTGTAGAAGATGTCGAGACGTGAAGGTGCGGGTTCGGTCGGTGCCAGCAGGTGTGCAAAATGCTCGAGTAGCCTCTTCAGCCGGCGCGCACGGGGACTATTCACCAGGGCAAGGTCAGTGAGAACTGCCAGTGGTCCCGCTTCTTGGAGCCGCACCTGGACCCACCGCAGATCGGTGGCCAGGCGTTCGGCTTCGCCGTGGCGGTCGGCGGCGAGCAGATGATCGATCAGATGCTCGCGCAGGTAGCGGGCGTCCTCGGGTAGCTGCCACCAGGCGACGGGTGGTTTCGGGCCGGACACCGCCGACTCATCAGGCAGGTCAGCAGTGACCGCATCGAGCAGCACCTGGTGCAGCCGCGTGATCTCCGGCGGCCCAAGGTGTTTGGTGCCTCGTAGGTGTTCGGCGAGGTAGTCGCGGACGACGTCATGCAGGCTGAGGGTGCCGCCGCCGTTAGTCGGGGTGAGGGCGATCAGTGCCAGATCTGCCAGCCGTGCGCACAAGGCCCGGCTAGCTATCTCGGACATCCCGGCGGCCGACCATAACCTCGCTACCAGCGGCACAGGGATGGTTTCGTCCTCGGCGAAAATCGCTAGCTCGGCGAATCGGTCGTACTCGTTGCTGCAGAGCAGTCCGGTGCTCGCCTCGATCGTGGCCGCCACTGCGTCAGCCCGCTGGTCAGGATCATCGACGTCGAGTTGGCGGGCCGCCGCGCCGGTGATTGTGTCCACTCGTAGAGCCCCGTTGCGGCGGAGCTGCTCCAGCAGATCCTGGCCCAATGCAGTCACATCGGTGCGGGACAGGGCCTGTTTGACCAAGATCTTGTTCATCAGGCGTACGAGCAACGGCCAGTTCCCGGCTTCGTCCAACAGACCATCGACGACCGCCGGTGAGGGTCGCTGCGGAAGACCAGACACCAGCAGGGTGCGGGCCTGCTCAGGCGACATTCGGTCCACCCGGACCGGGATTGCCCTTCCGGCTAGCAGCGACCTCGAGCGAGTGGTCACCAATCGGGCCGACCGGCCAGCCACGGGAAAGGCTGCCAGCTGATCCTCGGACCACACGTCATCGAGGATCACCAGCCGCCGAGGGCCGTCTGCCAGTACCGCTGCCAACTGCTCGGCGGCCTGACGTAGACCGGCCGTTGGCTGCGCTCGGCTGGGATCGATCCTGAGGGCGAGATTGTTGACGCTCTCCACCAACCCGGCGCCATGCAGATCGCGTCCCAGCGTCACCCAGTACACCCGCCGACCGAAGCGGCGCACCACCCGCGCGTCCGCGCGCACCAGTTTCGCCAAGGTGGTCTTGCCGAAGCCACCGGCTCCATGCACCGCGGTGGTGATGCCCACCGTCGCCACACCGCGCCCCCGCAACGCCCGTACAACCTCCACCAGCTCGGAGGGTCGGTCCACCACCCACGGCTCCGGCCGCTGCACCGCTGGCACCAGTTCCAGCAACGCTCGCTCATACCGGCGCTGGGCCCACCACGTCATCAACCCTGCACCGGCGACCGCGGCGGTTGCCCCGGCGGACCACCACCACGGGTGCCACTCGATCGCTGGAATCCCCCGAGCCGCCCCACCCGTGGCCACATTGACCGACACCGCCAGCACCGTGCCGGCGGCAGCGGCGAGCAGCCCAGCCGCCACCAACAGCATCAGCTGCGCCGATCGCCGCACCGGCCCACCCCCTCCGACGACACGATTGAACAGTTACCCAGACAGTTGGTCGCCACTTCGTCGAGCATCTGTCAGGTATTCGTCGCGACGGCCGAGACCGGAGGGAGACGCGCGTTCTAGAACACGTAGCTGAACGTCTGGCCGGTCTGCTGGGTGCGGACCAGCGCGTCGTCCTCGGTCCCGGCGATGTTGGCCTTGGTGGCAGGCGTCCTGCCGCCGACGTAGCCCCAGGGCCGCGAGCCGAGCGCCTGGTCGGGCGTCCAGAAGAAGCCGTCGGCATCGACGTACCCCGACCAGGGTGGCCGTGTTCCTCGGCAAGGTCGGTGATGTTGGCTGCGCAGGTTTCGAAGATCCGTAGCCCTCGGAGGCGGCATGACGGGTGTCGGCAATGATCAGACGTTCGGTTCGGTCGGAGACGGGTGATGATGAGGCAACCAACACTGTTCCTGACTGTGGGACTCCCCTGCACCGGGAAGACCACTGCCGCTCGACGCATCGAGATCGAGCAGAATGCGCTTCGGCTCACGAAGGACGAATGGGTGAAGGCTCTCTACGGCCACGAGAATCCACCATCGGCTGGGGACGTGATCGAGGGTCGACTCATCCAGATCGGTCTGCGCGCCCTTGAACTGGGCAACAATGTCGTAATCGACTACGGCCTCTGGAGTCGAGACGAGCGCTCCGCGCTCCGCCAGGCAGCAGCAGACCTCGGTGCGATGGTGGAGCTGCACTACTTCGAACTCACCCCGGCCGAGCAGCGGAGACGACGTGATCGGCGTCAAGTCGAAGCGCCACACACGACCTGGCCCATCTCCGACGAGGAACTCGCCGAGTGGGCTGCCACCGTCGAGATCCCCACGCGAGGCGAGCTCGACGGCAGTGAACCCATCGATGACCCACCGGCTGGATTCGCGACCTGGGACGATTGGCGCGGATACCGCTGGCCGCCATCGGTCTCCTGACGCCTGCTCCGTGCAGCGCTGCCACATCCGTCCACCACCGGGACCACCGGTGCTGGCGCCTTCGGGCGCGCCGACGAGGCCTCCCCAGCAGCAGACCTGACACGACGGCCACCGATCGGCGGGCGATCGGTGGCCGTGGTGTCGCGCGGGACCCGTCAGGCGGGCGGACCGATGAAGTAACCGAGCTGGTCCACGATTGCGTGGGTCTGACCCGAGCTGTTGTTGTACACGTCGACCCCGGCGCCGACCCCCACCAGGGCGGCGTTCGACGCAGTCTCGCGGGCCACGAAGTTGACGTTCGAGGCCGTGGGTCGCTGCTGTCCCCCGGGGTGCGCGATGAGTACACCGGCGGTGGTGGGTGCGGTCACGGTCAGGTTCGTCACCATCGCGGTCGGCGCGGGGCATGCCGGGTTGCAGGTTGCTGCCACCACGCGTGGGTCGACCCTGATCGTCTCGAACCCCCGCAGCGGAGCGTTCACGGTTCCGCGCCCGGTGCCGTCGCGGGTGTCCAGCACCCGGGTGGGATCGAGCGGCACGAAGGTCTGAGTCGCGGACGGGCTGAACCAGCCGGCGAGGTCCACCACCACGTGGGTGGTGCCGGAGCTGGCGCTGCGAATGTTCACCCGGCCGTTGACGACCGGCACGGTCACGAGGTTGGGGATGGTCTGCCCCGGGACGTAGTTGAGGTGCGACGCCGTGGGCGCGGTGCCGCCGTACGGGAAGAGGGTGAGGAAGCCGTTGGCCGTCGGGCCGGTCGCGGTCACGTTGAGGACGGCGGCGGTCGCGTCGGACGGCAGCTTGCTGGAGAGGTCGAGGGTACGGGTGGCGTTGGCGGCGATGGGACCGGCCGGGCCCTCGCGAGTGTCGAGCATCCGAGCCGGTGACATGGAGGCGTAGCCGGAGCCGGACGCGGTGTAGACGCCCTGCAGATCCGCCACGACGTGCACCTGACCCAGGCCGCGGTGGGTGAACGCGATGTGGCCGTTCCACACCGGCACGGTGACCTGGTTGGCCACCGTCTCTCCGGGGACGAAGTTCATGGTGGAGGCGTTCGGTACCGCGCCCCAGGGATAGACGACGATGTAGCCCGACTCGGTGGGCTGGGTCACCGACACGTTGAGCACCACCGCGGTGATGTCCGCGACGGGCACTCCCGCGAGGCTCGTGATCGGCATGACGACGCTGCCGTCCTGCCCCAACGGCTGCTTCGAGGTGGTGCCGAGCCCGGTCCGGGTGTCGAGCAGCCGGGTCGGAGTCACCGGCACGTACCGTGCCCCGACGACCGTGCAGACCTCCGTACGGTAGCTGTCGGACGATCGGAAGTCTCGCTGGCTGCCCTGCATCTGTACGCAGACCCGACCGCCTCGGCGGAAGGTGTGCTCCACGGAGTTGGAATCGGTGACGTGCCAGTAGCGGGTCTCGTAGAAGTCGCCGTAGAACTGGTAGGCGTACTTCGCCCGCTGCTGCTCGACCGTCCAGGAGGAGCGAATGCCTTGGCCGGCCACCACGTCGAACGGGCCGCCGCCGGCCTTACGGCGGAGATACTGCGGATCGGTGACACGTGGGCCCTGCGTCTCCACGGCCCCCCGGTCCCGGTATTGGCTGCCGGTGCCCGTGTTCGGCACCTGCGGGTCGTCGGCGTACGAGTTGTCGAGCAGGTCGGTGTCCAGCGCCCCCGGGGCGGCCGCGTCCGCCGAATCCCGGGCGGGCGACGCCGTCCCAGTCCCGTACCAGCTGCTCCAGGTGTTGAATTGTTGCAGGGTGAGCAGCGGGTTGGCGTGCAGATCGTGGGTGCCCTGGCCGGTCGCCGTGGTGAATGGCGCGAGCGCGGCGTATGCCTCGCCGGCCCAGGTGTAGATCGGTCCACCACTGAGCGGGTCGACGAGGTTGTAATCGGCGGTGGTGTCGCTTGCGGAACTGCTGTCGACCCGGATGGCGGTGGCCCCCGCCGGGTTGGCGCAGGGCTGACGCGACTTCGACGTCTGCACGATGTTGTTACGGACGGAGGCGCCGGTCGAGCTGGCGTACAGGTCGATTCCGGGCCGGCAGTCGGTCACGACCGTGTTGCCGGTGACGGTGAGTCCGGGCGACACGGTGGCGAGCAGGCCGGAGTCGATGAGCTGGTTGCCGGTCACGGTGACGTTCGTCGTGCCCGGGTCGAGGTCGAGGGCCGGTCCGGAGGTGTTCTGGATGAGGCCGCGGCTGATCGTCACGTCGTCGGAGACGCCGCTGACCTCCACCCCGGTGGGCCCGAGGGAACCGCCGTGGATCGTCATCTTGTCGAGCGTGATGCGGCTGGAATCGATGACCGCGATGGCGTCGGAGCGGTCGGCGCCGTACACGTCGAAGCCCTCGATCACGACGTCGTGCACACCCGAGATCACCATGACTGCGCCGGTGACGGCGGTGGTTTCGTACTTGCCGACCCGGACCGAATCGTTGGCAAGGTAGACCGCTCGGAACGTGATCGGCGCCGACTCGGTGCCGGAACGGTTGAACGACACGTTCTCCCGGTAGACCCCCGGCTGCACCAGCACGGTCTGACCCGGCCCCGCGACGGCCGAGGCGGCCTGGATGGTGCAGAACGGCGCCTCCGGGCTGCCGTTTTGCACGCCCGTCGGCGAGCAGTACTTGTTGCTGACGTACAACTCAGAGGATTCGTTCGCCGCAGCGGTCGCAGGTGCCGCCGACGCCGCCGAACCAACCATGCCGGCCGCCGCGAGCAGCGGCACGAGCGCGAGCCGAGCAAGCGCACGTTTTCTCATCACAAAGCCCCCGCGATACGTTGATCATGCTCTACGACGCGGCAGCCTATCCCGGCCACCGTGCGCGCACGCGCCGCCGAACGGGTGATTTTGTTGCGACCCGTGCCGGCTCGTCGAGCGCCGCCGGCCGACGGCGCTCACCGGTCTCCTTCTGCGCCACGTCGGAGATCCCGTCGAGGACCGGACTGACACGACAAAGCGGCCGTGGCATCGCTCACCGCGATGCCACGGCCTTGTGACGAACCCGCTCTTTCGGGTGAGCCAGGGGTACGGCCGTGCAGAAACTGCCGAACTTCTATGATCAGGGCCGCGGGCCTGTCCGCTCTGATCCACCACGCTGGTGGTGCTGTCACACGCGAGCGGAGGACGCACATGGCCCGCCCCTACGATCCCGGACCGAAGCAGTTCGTCTTCGCTGTCGGTGATGGCAACGACCAACAAGTCTCCGTGGGCGACCCTCAGGAGGCCTACGTGGCGTTCGCTGCGTTCTTCCGGGGTCGAGAGTCCGACACCTACACCATCAAGGATGAGTCGGCGAGGCAGAGATTGGTGCTCATGCCCCGTCTGGGGGTGATCTCCCGGATCAAGGACGCGGACCAATCTCGGTCGGAACACCTCCAGGTCGACAGGGCCAACCGCTACCTTCCGAGCGCGATGCTGTTCTTCGAGAACGGATATGCCGGCCTCGACCACTTCGGCCAGTGGTTCTCCGAGCTCTCCGACCTCGACGCGTCGCCGGAGGCCCGCGGTGCCGCCCGCGCCGCCACGATCACGACGGAAGCAGCGGCGATCGAAGAAGTCGGTCGGATCTGGGCAGCTTCGGGCATCGTCGACCCGAGCGACCAGTACTACGTCTTCTTCGACTCGCATGATGTCGACGATGACCGAGCCGAACGAGCCGAACTGCTCCAGTTGATCGCATTCCTCGGTCTCGAACGGGTCGACGCCCCGGCCGGGGCCGCCGGGGGCGAAGTCTGGGTGCGCACCGACGCACGCCTCGACGTCGAATGTGCACGGTGGTCGTGAACGGGTCCGACGGGGATCGCCGGACCGGCGTCCGTCTCGATGGCCGAGGTCGCCGAGGTCGAAGGGCGAGAATGCCGATAGGCCGCCAAGCGCACTGCGCGCGTTGGCGGCCCACCGTCTCAGCCGTTGTCGATCAGGCTGGCGATCTCGTTGTAGATCAGGTGCGCCTTCGCGCCCTGGTTCGACGGACACCCGCCGAGGTGGTGCAGGGCGATCACACGGTGGCTGGCATTCAGCACGGGTGAACCCGAGTTGCCGCCGGAGGTGTCACAGCTGTAACTGATGTTCCAGGTGTTGTAGTTCGCGTTCCGGACAGCGCAGGTCGCGCCGTTCTGGGCGTCCTCGTAGATCGAGAGCCGCTTCGCGCTGCCGTCGCCGTGCCCGGGCACGTAGATCCGGGTGCCGTTGCTGGTGGCGGTGGTTGCCAGGTAGAGCGTGCCGAATCCCTGGATGGCGGCGAAGTTGTTGACCGAGTACAGGGTGTAATCCAGCTGGTTGGAGCCGCCGCTGCTCACCCGGTAGAGGGTGGCACCGCTGACTTTGGTGCCGGCGCCGGGATTCGCGCCGCCGCAGGTGGCGCACTGGTAGTTGAACTGCATCTCGCTGCCGCTGACGGCTGACTGCGTCGAGAAGCAGTGCTTGTTCGTCAGCATCCGGTTGGTGTTGCCGACCCGCCAGGTGGTGCACAGTCCACCGCCGCTGATCAGGAGCCGCGCCACCGCCCTGCCGCGGGCGTACTCGGTGGGGTGGCTGTTCTGGTAGCAGACCACGTCCCGTCGGGCGTCGGTGCTGCACACGGACTGGGTGGAGAAGTTGTGCTCGGCGATCTCCGTGGCGTCGTATCCGCGCCAGAACCGGTCAATGGTGGCGGTGCTGCCACGTGAGGCGCGGCTGCTGTGCAGAGTGACCACGGCGGTGTCGCCCTGCACCGACATCGCCCAGAAACCCGGCTGTCCGTCGGTGGTGTAGTCCGAACCGGTCGCCCTGTTGAGGTGGCGGTCGTACCGGTAGCTCTCCTTGCCATCGCGGCTCGTCACGGTGACGTAGTCGCCTTGGGCCAATCGCAGTGCGCTGAAGTGCACCTTGACGTACGTGGCGCCGGGATGCTGAATGATCTGTGTCCCGCCGCTGGAGGCGTAGGACAGGGAGCTGTCGACGGTGCGGAGTTCACCGATGGTGGTCACGCCCTCTGCCGAAAACTGGTTCGATTCCGGTGCCCGCTCGGATTGCGGCGCGAGAGGGGCAACCGAGTACGCCTCGGCGGCGGGTACCGACAGTAGGCTCAGCCCAAGTGAGCAGGCAGCGAGCGCGACCGCCCCCGTTCGTAGACGGCGCAGGGAATGCTTCATCTGTCGCTCCTTCTCCGGAATCAGCACCGAGACGTGCCTTCGGCCTTCATACCTGAGCTTGTTCAATACATGTAATTCCATCTATGTCATAGCTGCCTGCCGCGCCGCCTCATTTCCCTGGAGTGCGCCCGATGTGTGGCACATGGCCTGCCTGTTCACCGCCCCGGCCGTGTGCCAGCAACATGGCCGACGGGTACGCGGCGAGCCGGATTGGACGTATGGCTCGCATTACGGGTGATCAAGCGTCGCGCAGCTCGTTGCCGATCGCAGTCCTCAACCAGAGCAACCGTCCATTTTGATTACAGGCGCTCACAAGTCCGGATGCCGAGGATGTACAGCCCTTGCCGGAGCACTCTGGCGGTCAGGTCGCAGAGCACCAGTCGGCCATCCCGGGTCGGCCCCTCGACCCGCAGCACCGGGCACCGTTCGTAGAACGCGCTGAACGCGGCGGCCAGCCGGTACAGATACCCGGCCAGGTGGTGGAACTCCAGGTTGTCCCCCACCTCGCCGACCACCCTGCCGAAGCCGACCAACTCGAAGGCGAGCGCCCGCTCGGCCGGCTCGGCCAGCGAAATCTTCGCCTCGGGTCGGGCCGCCACCCCGGCCCGCCGAAAGATCGACTGGATCCGCGAGTACGCATACTGCAGATAGGGCGCGGTGTTGCCGTCCAGGGCGAGCATCCGCTCCCAGTCGAGGACGTAGTCCTTGTGCCGGTCGCTGGACAGGTCGGCGTACTTGACCGCACCAATACCGACCGCCCGGCCTACCTCGGCCGCCTCCGCCTCGCTCAGCTCCGGGCTGCGCTCCCGGGCCAATGCGGTGGCCCGGGCGATAGCCTCCTCCAGCAGCCCGACCAGCTTCACCGATCCGCCGGCCCGGCTGCGCAGCATTCGCCCGTCCGACCCGAGGATCGACCCGAATCCGACGTGCTCGGCCCAGGCCGGCGGGGCCAGCCAGCCGGCCTGCGCGGCAGCGGCGTACACCATCTCGAAGTGCCGCCGCTGCGGGAGACCGACCACGTAGAGCAGCCGGGTCGCGCCCAACGTGCCGGTCCGGTGCCGGATCGCCGCCAGGTCGGTGGCGGGGTAGCCGTACCCGCCGTCGGACTTACGCACGATCAGCGGCAGGGGTTCGCCGTCGCGGCCCACGGAGCCGGGCGGGAACACGCAGGCAGCGCCGTCGCTATCGCGCAGCAGACCCAGCCGGTCCAGGTCCTCGACTACCGAACCGAGCAGGCCGTTGTAGCTGCTCTCGCCGTGGAAGTCCCGCTCGGTGAGGGTCACGTCGAGCAGGTCGTACACGGTCAGGAAGTACCGCTCCGACTGCTGCACCAGCAGCCGCCACAGCCGCAGCGTCGCCTCGTCGCCGCCCTGCAACGCCACCACCCGCCGCCGGGACCGCTCCTGGAACGCCTCGTCGGCGTCGAACTTGACCCGAGCCGCCTTGTAGAACGAGTCCAGGTCACCCATGGACAGCTCCTGCGCCGCCTCGGCCTCACCCAGGTCGACCAGGTGCTCGATCAGCATGCCGAACGGTGTGCCCCAGTCGCCCAGGTGGTTGGCCCGCAGCACCCGATGCCCCAGCCAGTGCAGCAGCCGAGCCGCCGCGTCGCCGATCACGGTCGAGCGAAGGTGCCCGACGTGCATCTCCTTCGCCACGTTCGGCGCCGAATAGTCGACCACCACCGTCTCCGGCTCGGCGACCACCGGCACCCCGAGCCGCGGATCGGTGGCCAGCGCGGAGACCAGCCCGGCCAGAGTCTCGTCGGCGACGGTCAGGTTGAGAAAGCCCGGCCCAGAGACCTCCACCGCGCTGCACAGGTCGGCCAGGTCCGCGCGATCCACCACCTCGGCGGCGATCGCCCGCGGCGGCCGACCGAGCCGCCGCGCCAGCGCCAGCGCCGCGTCGGACTGGAAGTCCGCGCGCTGAGACCGCCGTACCACCGGGTCGACCGACGTGCCGGCCACCGTCGCGAACGCCGGCGCCAGCCGGTCTGTCAGCAGCTTTTCCAGATCCATGGGTACGCCGATCTCGCTCGGATCCGCCGCGCGGATCACCGAAGGGGAATGCGAGCGGACCGAGGACGATCGACGATGACCGGCGGCTCGATCCGCCGGTCGCAGAGAAAAATGCTCAGCGCAGGCGGTCGTTGGACCGCCGGCGTCGCAGCGCGCCGAACAGGACGTCGGGGGACGCCGTCGGGAACGCGTGCGAGCTGTTCATGCCAGCAGCCTAACTGGCCGGCCTGGGCAATGCGCAACGCCATTGCTCAGACCGAGCAACGCCCGTTTCACGTCGAGAGGGTGGCTCGCCACGCGTCGACGAGTGCCCGGACGTCGGGGTGTCGATCACCAGGTGTCGGGTGGGTGGCGTGGGTGGCAAGCCGAGCCTGGGCCGTGGTGCCTCGCCAGCCGGTTGAGGAGTCGAGCAGGTGCCAGATGGTGCGGCCGAGGGTGTACACGGTGGTCTGCTGGTCGATGACGGCACCGCGGACGAACTCTTCTGGGGCCATGTAGCGGCGGGATCCGGGGAGCCGGTCGGCGTCGAGGATGAAGGGGCCGCGCCGGTACTCGTCCAGGTCAATCAGCCACATCTGTCGGGCGTCGAAGTCGTAGAGGAAGCAGCCGTCGTACAGGTCGACCGCGACGTGACCAGCCGCCGCGACGGTCTCGTGCGCGTCGAGGATCGTGGTGATCGCCGCCTCGACGTCGGAGAGGGGCAGCTGTTGGAACCGGGTAAGTGCGGTTCGGTTCGAGCCCTGCGTGGTGGCGTGGTTCAGTACTGACCCGTCGTGCCACGGGTAGACCAGCACTGGCCCGTCAAGGCTGTCGAGGATCCGCTCGGGGCGGACGATCGCCGGGTGCTGGACTGCGGCGTGGACGTGCGTGGCCCGGATCAGAGAGTGGCGAGCCTGTGCGGTGGTCGCCTTCTTGACCAACCAGCGGCGCCCGGCATGCTCGACGCCGTAGGACAAGCATCCCGAGTCCTGGTCGTTGAAGACCGTGAACGCGGACGCGAGCGGCAGGTCGAACATGTTGGCGAACCTACGCCCTCATATGGCCGTCGGGTTCATTAGCAGCCGCGCCGGCCCGCCTCACGGGCGTCGTCCCCCAGGAGCTGTCTGCGCCTGGCGCAGGCGACAGCTAGATCTCCAGCCGCAGTCCGGCCCATCGGTCGAGCCATCCCTTGGCCTCCAGGCGGCGCTGTATCGTCGCGCGCCCCAGTGCGTTGTCGAAGGCTGGAGAGGGGCGGACAACCATTTCCACGAGGTCGGCCAACCCATGGCAGGACGCCAGGCGAACGCTGCCACCCCGCAGAGTGACCGCGACACACGTTGCTGTTTCGGGCCAGCGTGATATCGCGTCCAGCGTGGACGCGTACGGCCGATCACCGTTGCGCTGATGCATCCGTGCTTGATTGCGAATCTCCCACGGCACCCCCGGCAGGGCCACCATCGCTTGGGCTTCGGCGCGTGCGTCCTCACGTGGGTCCAGCTTCTCCGGGTCGAAGTAGGCGACATCCACGTCGCGCTCCGACGAGACCGGGAGGTCGCTGATCGCGTCCCAGACACGGTTGCGGATGAAGCCGGCGCCGATCCACCAGTCCGGCAGTCCAAGGTCGGCCGCAGCCCGAAGAATTCTCATTGCTCTCGGGTCTGACTCAATGACGCCCACAACATCCCGCGCGCTCATGACCACCCCAGGGACCCTAGACCGGCGGACGGGCACCATCAGCGGCAGATCTCCGCACGGACCTCTGCGACCGCGGTGGCAAGGGCTTCCACTCCGTCGGTGATGGTGCGTTCGGTGAGGGTGGCGTAGCCGAAGATCAGCCCGCCGGGTCCGGCGGGGCTCAGGCGGTACCGGGAGACGCCTTGCACGACCAGTCCGTGCCGGGCGGCGGCAGCCACGACCGCGCCCTCGTCGAGGTCGTGCGGGAGCCAGGTCACGACGTGTTGGCCGGCCGCGACACCGACCGGCTTCAGTTCGGGCAGCCGTGCGCGCAGCGCGGCCAGGAGTGCGTCGCGGCGGCGGCGGTAGACCGGGCGCATGCGTCGCAGGTGCCGGTCGAATTCGCCGCGGGTGAGGAAGTCGGCGAAGGTCAGTTGGTCGATGACGGGAGAACCGCGGTCGGCCCGTACCTTGGCGGCCGTGATGTCGTCGACCAGGTGTGACGGCGCCAGCAACCACCCGAGGCGCAGCCCTGGCGCCAGGGTTTTGCTCGCTGTGCCGCAGTACACGACGGTGTCGGGTGCCAGCCCCTGCATGGCGCCGACGGGCGAGCGGTCGTAGCGGTACTCCGCGTCGTAGTCGTCCTCGATCACCACGGCACCGCGGCGCTGCGCCCAGCCGATGACCCGGGCCCGCGCGGTGGCCGACAGGACGCCGCCGGTGGGCCACTGGTGCGAGGGCGTCAGCACGACGGCGTCCGCGTCGGTCTGTTCGAGCTTCTCGACGAGAATGCCGTTGGGCCCGACCGGGACGCCGATCACGTCCAGGCCGGCGGCGGCCGCGACGGGGCGGGCGTCGTCGTCCGCGGATGGGTCCTCGACGGCCAGCCGGCGGGCGCCGCGCGCCGCGAGCACCTGGAGTATCAGCGCGATGCCTTGGCCGTAGCCACTGCAGATCACGACGTTCTCCGGGCGGGCCGATGTGCCGCGGACCCGGTTGAGGTAGTCGGTCAGGGCTGCGTGCAGTTCGGGTACGCCACGCCCGTCGAGGTAGGCGAAGCGTTCGTTCGGCGTGGTGGTGAGGACCGTTCGGACCGAACGCAGCCAGGTGGCCCGAGGGAACGACGACACGTCGGTACGGCCGTACCCGAAGTCGATCCGGGCCGCCGGCCGATCCCCGCCCGGCCGACCCGCCGACGGCGCAACCGGCTCGACCGCCACCCGGGTGTAGCCGCCCGCCCGACTGGTGAGGTAGCCCTCGGCGACGAGTTGCTGGTAGGCCTCGACCACGACGCCGCGTGACACTCCCAGATCGGCTGCGATGGTGCGGGTGGGTGGCAGGGACGTCCCGAGACGCAGCCGGCCGGCCCGGATGCTGCGCCGGATCGACGCGGCGATCTGCCGGTGCAGCGGTTCGGCCGCAGACCGGTCGACATCGAGGAGCAGGTCCGTCGCCGTGCTGGAATTGGTCCTGATTTGGCCCATGCGATCGGACCTTACCGGGTGTACCGATTTCGGTCAGGCTCACATGTATGACGACAGGGACCAGCGCTCGCTTCGACGGCCGCCTCCTCACCCCGGGCGACCCGGGTTACGACGCGGCCCGCACCGTCTGGAACGCCATGATTGACCGCCGCCCACGGATGATCGTGCAGGCCGCGAGCGTCGCCGACGTGGTGACCGCGGTGCGCCTGGCCCGCGAACTCGACCTGGAGATCGGGATACGCTGTGGCGGCCACAACGTGGCCGGCCTCGCCGTCCCCGCAGACGGTCTGATGATCGACCTGACCCCGTTGAACGGGGTTCGGGTCGACCCCATCCGGCGGCGCGCCCGGGTCGAGGGCGGCGCGCTGCTGGGCGCACTCGACAAGGCGTCGCAGCCATACGGCCTCGCCACGACCGCGGGTAACGTCTCGCACACCGGGGTCGGTGGCCTGACCCTCGGCGGCGGCATGGGCTGGCTCGCCCGCCAACACGGGTTGGCCTGCGACAACGTCGTCTCCTACACGATGGTCACCGCGGACGGCGAGGTGGTGACCGCGAGCCGAGCCGAGAACCCCGACCTCCACTGGGGCCTGCGCGGCGGGGGCGGCAACTTCGGCATCGTTACCAACTTCGACTTCCAACTCCATCACATCGGAACGCAGACCCTGGTCGCCGAGTTCGACTTCCGCGCCGAGGACGCCGTACCGGTGCTCGAAGGCTGGCGGGACCTCAACGCCCCCGCGCCGCGGCAGGCGACCTTCACCGCCGATGTCCACAGCACGGCCAGGGGCCCGATCGCCACCGTTGGCTTCGTATGGGTCGGCGACCCGGCACAGGGTCACCGGTTGCTGCCGGCGATGCGGGCGCTCGGGCACCCGGTCGCTGAGCGGGTCACGACCCCGTCGTACCTGGAGCTGCAGCAACGCGACGACACCGTCGGCGGCCACGCTTACCGCCGGTACTCCAGTGCGCACTACCTGCGGCGGTTCCCCACCGCCGCGATCGAGGCGTTCCTGCTGCGCGGCGCGTCGGACCTGCACACCGGCGTACACCTGGCCGGTGTCGGCCTGCAGGCGCACGGCGGCGCCATCGCCGACGTGGCGGACGCCGACGCCGCGTTCAGCCACCGCGGCACCGCGTTCGAGTACGGCGCCGGCTCCCGCTGGACCGAGCCATCCGAGGACGACATTCGGATGGCAGCGGCTCGCAGTGCCGGAGCCGCGCTCGACCCGTACGCCGACGGGGTCTACGTCAACTCACTCGCCGCCGACGAGGGGCAACGCGGGGTACGCCGCGCATACCCGGCCGCCAAGCTCGCCAGACTCACCGCACTCAAGACGATCTGGGACCCGCACAACGTGTTCCACCTCAACCACAACATCCGGCCCCGAAGCCAGTAGCGCAGCCGGCCGCTCCTGCCCAGCCTGGTTACCGGCTGTTCGCGGCGCAGGTGACCGGCCGTCGCCGCCGAATCGGTGAACGCGGTAGACCGTCCCGACCCCGAGCAACGCGGCTGCCGCCCACACGGTCAGTCCTCGTCGTCCTTCTTCTTGTCGCGGTTCATGGCCAGGTCGAGCGCGAGGACGCTGCCGATGATGAGCAGCGGGTCGACGCCGGCAGTGACCTGCACGGCGTAGGTGTCCCGGATCGTCAGCCACCGCTTGGAGACCGCGGCCACCTCGGTGCCGTCGCGTTCGATCACGTACTCGTGGTCGAGCAGGTCACCCTTCATCTCCAGGTCGTCGGGACCCGGCACGTCGATGGTGAACTTGTCGCGGAACGGCGTGAGCAGATTCTTGCGGACCTCTGCGGCCTTCTCGCCGCCGATCCGGATCTCGTACGTGGGACGCAACGCCACCAGGTGCCGGTGCAGCGTGGCGACCTCCTGGCCGGAGGCGTCCTCGATGACGACTTTGTTGCGGACGCTGAGCACCTTGCCGTCGACGTGGAAGACCTTGGTGCCGTGCTCGTCGAGCACGTCGAAGTCATCGCCGATCGAGAAGAACCGCTCCTTAATGACAAACATGATTCGATTCTCCCCCACCACGCAGGGAAATGCCGGCCGGGCACGGTCGGCCCCCACCGCCGCCCACGGGCGGCGCGAGGATCAGTTGGCCCGCGCAGGCCCGCCCCACCACCGGGAGGAGATTCGCTCGCCCATAAGGCGATGATCCACAACGACCACTGGACACCCGGTGAACGTTCGTGGGCACCGCACTAGACGACGGGGATTTCACCGCCGTCGACTGTCAGGCTTATTCCGGTGACCCACTGAGCCCGGTCCGATGCGAGGTAGGCGACGGCCTCGGCGATGTCGCGCGGGTCCCCGGGACGGCCCATGGGGATGCTCGCTGTGGTGGCGGCAAGCGGGACGTCCATCGCGTCGGCGAAGTTCTGGCGGATCGCGTCGGCGCCCGGGGTGAGCACGTTGCCGGGGATGATCGTGGTGACGCGGATTCCGGCAGGCGCGAGCTCGGAGGCGAGCGCCTTGCTGTAGGTGTTGAGGGCGGCCTTGGCGGCACCGTAGTGAGCCAGTGGCGGCGCCGGCGTGAGGGCCGCTCCCGATGAGATGTTGACGATCACGCTGCCCGAACCGGCCTCGCGCAGCGCCGGCAGCAGCGCGTTGTTGACCCGCACGGCGGACAGGTAGTTGAGGTAGAGGGCGTCGAGCCATTCCTCGTCGGGGATGGACGAGATGCCCCCGATGTGGGCACGGGCCGCCGCCGCGTTGTTGACCACGATGTCGACGCCGCCGAGTTCGTTGAGCGCTGCCGCGGTGAATGCCTGCACGCCCGCGAGTGTGCCGATGTCGCCCTGAATGAAGGTGGCGGCCTTCGGCGTCTCGTCGGAGGCGTTACGCGCCGTGGTGACGACGGTCGCCCCGCCGTCGAGCAACCGCTGCGCGATGGCCGCGCCGATCCCGCGAGAACCTCCCGTGACGATCGCCCGCTTTCCTGCGAACTCAGTGGTGTCGGGTGACGTGCTAGTTCTGAACATACGTTCCACCATAACATTTTCTGGACAAAGCGGACATTGCGTTGGATGGCCCGTTAGGTCGCGCAGTGGACCCTCCACTGGCCGAGCCCGAGTAGGAAGCGTGCGCTGTTTGCGGGCAGCGACAGCCGGCGCGATCGGGCCCTCGTCGACCCCGCAGATGGTCGCGCGAGGAGCCGGCGAGCCTTGCTGCGGTGCTGGCCTTCACCCGGCTCGCGGCTGGCCGGAGCCGGCCGCGCGGGTAGCCGGGGAAGGGCGGTTACCGCCGCGCCGATCCGCCAATGCCGCCAGGCGCCGGGCCGCAGAGGAGTTCCCGGCGACCGAACCCGCTCGACGCCTGCTTCCGCGTCGAGGACGAAGGCCGGCGAGGCTACTACTATGCGGGCGTGGCTCACGTTGCCCAGGCCCGCAGGCCGTACCCGCTGCTCGTCGCCGCGGCGGTCCTGTTGGCGCTCGGCGCGGCAACGGCCTGGGGTGTCGGCGACACGCTGGGGCTGAGCCACGCCCCCGCCGCCGTGCCGGGCGAGGACGCTGCCGGCGCGCCGGCGCGGACGCCCGCACCGGTTCCGCCGTTGGCGTCCCTCGTCGTGCCCGACGAGTTGCGCGTCAGGAAGGCCGCAGCCGCCGTCGCCGACGCGGTCGTCTTCCGCGGCCTGCCCCGGCCGGTGCTCGTCCCGGCCGTGTCGAGCCCGGCCAGGTCCGCGACGGCCGCGCCGGGCACCGGCACCGGGCGCGTCGCGGCCCCGGACCTGTCGGCGGTGAGGACGCTGCGGGCGGACGTGTTGGCCACCCTCAGCGCGACGCCCGAGTCGTACCGGCTCGACGTGCGTGGCGCCGAGCTGGCCGTCCAGGGCGGCGACGTCGCGGGCGTGGCCGCAGGCATGTACCGGCTGGCCGACCGGATCCGCTCCGGTGCCGAGGCGCTCCCCGCGGCGGACGCGGGTCGGGTGGTCATCCCCCGGCTCGGCCTGCGGCTGACCGACGCGGGTTCGGTGGGACGCGAGCCCGACCCGGCCGTCTTCGCCGCCGGCGACGACTATGGCCTGAACACCGACGTGGTCGGGTCGGCGGTGCTGCCTCGCGCGCCGTGGGTGGACGCTGGCGCGGTGGCCCGCATCGACGCGCAGTTTCGGCAGTTCGTCGACCACTCGGTGGCGCAGGGATTCAACGGAATTGTCGTGCCCGGCTTCCTGGAGTACGTCACGTTCATGAAGGTCGGCGACGGGCGTGCGGTCTACCCGCCCGGCGACCCGCACGTCGAGCGCGCACGGGCGATGGTCGCGGCGTTCGGCCCCGTCTTCCGGTACGCCGAGGACATGGGCGTGCGGGTCTATCTGCTGACCGACATGCTCGCGGTGTCGCCCCCGTTGGAGGCATACCTGACGCGGACCGTCGGCGGCCTCGACGCGGCCGACCCTCGGCTGTGGGCGGTCTACCAGTCCGGTCTGGCCGAGCTGTTCGAGAGCATGCCGTTCGTCGACGGCCTCATGGTCCGCGTCGGCGAGGGCGGCGAGGTGTACGCCGGAACCGGCTGGGACTACTCGTCACGGCTCGCGGTCACCACGGAAGCGTCTGTGCGCGCGATGCTGCGGGCGCTGTTGGACACCGCGGGCACAGCCGGGAAGGAAATCATCTTCCGCACGTGGACGGTGGGCGTTGGCGCCGTTGGCGACCTGCACACCAACCCGGTGTCGTACGCGCGGGTCCTCGGCGGGCTCGACGACCCGCACCTGATCGTGTCCACCAAGTACACCCTGGGCGATTTCTACAGCCACCTGCCGCTGAACACCACCCTGCTGAGCGGCGGGCACCGCCGCATCGTGGAGTTCCAGGCCCGGCGCGAGTTCGAGGCGTTCGGCTCGCTGCCCAACGACCTCGGCCCGCTGCACCGCCAGGCGCTGCGCGCATTCCTTGCCGCCAACCCGAACGTCGAGGGGGTCTGGAACTGGACGCAGGACGGCGGGCCGCTGCGCGCCGGGCCCATGTCGCTGTACCTGCGCGCAGGGTTCTGGCAGCTCTACGACCTCAACACGTACGCCGTCGGCCGCCTGGCCTGGGACCCGAACGTCGACCCGGCGCAGGTCACGGCGGACTGGGCGTACCGCACGTTCTCCGGCGACCCGGCCACCGTCGCCGCGATCGGGCAGGCCATGGCGCTGTCCCGGCAGGCGGTCACCAAGGGCCTCTACATCGGTCCGTACGCCGACCGGTCGGTGCGGGCGCTCGGGCTGGAACCGCCGCCCATGATGTGGATCTTCGAGTGGGACATCCCGACCGGCGACTCCGCGGCGCTGGACAGCATCTACGCGGTGAGCGGCGGCCGCGTCGACGAGGCGATCGAGGAGGGCACGCAGGCCGTCGTGCTGGCCCGGCGCATGCGCGACCTGGTCGCCGCGACCGAGCCGGCGACCTGGCGGGACGCGGAACTGCGCGGGCGCTTCACCGCGACTCTCGACTACCAGGTCGACCTGTTCGAGACGCTGAGCGCGTACCGGGCCATGGTGCTGCGGCACGCGCAGTGGCTGGACACGGGTGCCCCGGCCGCCCGCCACGACTGGCGGCGGGCCGCGGCGGCCTACCAGGACGCGCGCGACGCGCACCGGCAGCGCTACGGCGCCGACCTGGACCTGCCCGCGTACAACTTCACCGCCGCCGACCTCGGGGCGCGGCGCGCCGACCGGGACCCGGCGATGGCCTGGGCGGCCCGGGCGATGCTCGGGGCGATCGTGCTGTTGGTGCTCCTCGGCCTGTACGGGCGCGGGTTCGGCGCAGCCGCCGCGCGCGGGTTGCTGCTCGGCGCGCTCCGGCCGTGGCGGGTCGCCGCGCTGCCGACGCCCATGACGCGGGCGGACCGGGTGTTGGTGTGGCTGGTCCCGGCCGTGGTGCTGGTGGCGAGTCGGCTCGTGCTGACCTGGTTCGCCGCGCCGGCGCATCTGCTGGTCACCCTCGGTGGGTGGGCGCTGTTCGCCCTCGTCGTACGCCTCGTCGTCGGCCGGCGGGATCCGTTCCACCTGTGGGCCGTGGTCGGTGGCGTCGCGCTGTTGCGCAGCGTGCTGCTGCTGGCGGCGCTGGCCGGGCGCGGACCGGGCGGTTACTGGTTCGCCTTCTGGACTGCACCGAGTGTGCGCGCGGCGTACGTCACCGTCGCGTTCGCGGCGTTCTGCTGGCTGTTCGTGGTCGTCGCCGTGGTCCTGCGGGACCGGTACGGCCTGCACCACCGAAGCGCCGTCGGGCTGACCCTCACCGCCGCGGGTGTGCCCCTCGGCGTGCTGTCCGCCCTGGTGTCGGTAGTGGGCCTGGAACGCGCGCTGACGGTGTGGAATGACCAGCTCGCGTTGCTGCCCTGGGGCCTGTCCCGCATCCTCGGCATCACCGTCTACCTCGGCGTCCCCGCCCAACTCCCGGCGTACACCGCCGTCGCCGGAATCGCCTTGGCCGCCGCCGGCCTGCTCCTGTCACTCGGCCGCCACCGGCAATCCGCCTGACCGCCCTACCCTCGACGCCCTAAATCTCCGTCGGCGCGGCCGTCTTGGCGTACTCCCGCTGGCCTCGATGTGCGCGGGTTTGGCCGCTACTCCGCAGGTGCGGCGACGCGCCGTCGCCACGTGTTGTTGATTTCTTGCGCTGTCGTGGCGGGGTCGATGAACAGGTGGGTGTGTATGCCGAGGCGTTGCGCGGCGTGGACGTTTTCGCTGCGGTCGTCGATGAAAAGGATCCGTTCGGGTGTTACGCCCAGCTTGTGGCAGCACCAGCGGAAGGCTTCAGGTTCCGGTTTGGCCTGGCCGATGCGGCACGAGAAAGCGATGAGTTCGAAGTGCTGCAGCCAGCGAGTGTGGTGCTGTTCGTAGTAGGCGGCGAGTTCCTCGGGGGCGTTCGACAGGAGCGCCAGGCGCACGCCTGAGGCCGCGGCCTGCTCGATCAGGGCGACCATGTCGTCGTTGACGGAGTTCCAACTCGCGATGTCTGCGCGGATGAGCGCGCTGAGCCGGTCCGCGTCGAACGTGGTACCCAGCTCGGTGGTGACCTGGTGCCAGTACTCGGCGCCGGTTACCTCTCCTCGGTCGTAGGGCATGCGTAGCCGCCAGTAGGCGTCCCAGAACGCGGGGGCGGGGACGCCGGCGGTCGCGACGAGCGCCTGCTGGCCTGCCGGGGATTGGTGGCGGGCGATTACTCCGAACAGGTCGAACAGGATGATTTCTGGCATAGTGGTCACGCCTTGTGGACGATGGTGCCGGCACCGACGAGGGCTTGGGTTTCCTCGTCGGCTGCGTCGTCGGTGGTGACGACCATGCTGAGCGCCGAGATGGGTGCCACGAACGCCAAGGTTGTACGTAAAAGTTTGGCGGGGTCGGCGACGGCGATGACGCGGTGGGCGGAGGCGATGATCGCGCGTTTGATCGCAGCGTCGGCAAGGTCGTAGGCGGTTAGCCCGGCGGCGGTCAGCCCGCAGCAGCCGAGGACCGCGGTGTCGAAGCGCAGCGCGGTCAACGATGCCTCGGCAAGCGGCCCGGTCATTGCCAGTTCGTCGGTCCGGGGCTCGCCCCCGGGCAGCAGCAGCCGAAGCTGCGGAGCGCCGGCCAGAGTGTTCGCCGTATGCAGTGAGAGCGGCATGACCGTGAGTCGGCGCGTGGTGAGCAGTCGGGCGACCTCCAGGCAGGTCGTGCCGCTGTCGATGACGACGGCCTCGCCGTCGGCGATCAGGCCGGCGACTGCCTGCGCGATACGGCGCTTGGCGTCCCGGCCTTCCTGCATGCGCAGGGCGAAGGGGGGTGCCTCGCCACGCAGGGTGAGGCTGCGCGCGCCGCCGCGGTAGCGCTCGAGCATCCCGTGATCGGCCAGCTGTTCCAAGTCTCGGCGCACGGTCATCTCCGAGGTGCCGGTCAGCTCGGCGAGCTGACCGACGCCGAGTTCGCCGGCTTGCTGCACCGCGTCGAGGATCCGCCGGTGACGGTCACCGATCATCATGCCGCCATTGAACCCCATACTCACCTAGAAGACAACGTTTCAAACAGGAAAGCCGTTTGTTATGTTCGAATTCATGTTGATGGCTAGGTGGGCCCCGTTCCTCCTTGCGGTTTGCCGAACACGATGACCCCGACCGCCGCCACGTTGCCAGCGGTCCGTGTTGCCAGCGCGGCAACCTACGCGGCCCTCAACGCTTCCGGCTTCGCGTTCGCCAGTTGGGCTTCCCGGATTCCGCAGGTCCGCGACCGCCTCGACCTCGATCCGGCGGCTCTTGGCCTGTTGCTGCTCGCTGTCGCCGCCGGGTCTCTGCTGGCGCTGCCGTTCTCCGGCCTGGTGGCGACCAGCATCGGCTCGGCGCGCGTTGTCACGGTAATGGCCGTCCTGCTTGGCGTCCCTCACCCTGCTTGGAATGTACCGACCGGGGAAGGGTTGCCCTCTGCCGATGTCGAAGCGCGCGGATTCCTGGCGAGGGTCGCCATGATGATGGTGCTGAGCAGTGCCGCGACGGGTGCGAAGGCCAGGCCGTAGCGGACGCCGTTCGCCGCCACCAGACCGGTCAGTGCCGAGCCGGCGGCACTGCCGATGGTGAACGCGGTGGCGACCCAGGCGAATGCCTCAGCGACGGTCCCCGGCATCGCCAGCTGGTCCACCCTGAGGAAGATGGCAGTCAACATCGGCGGTAGGGCCAGACCGCTGACGGCCAGCAGCGCCGCCATCAACGTGGGCCGTGGCATCAGCAGCAATGGAAGGAACCCGAGGGCCAGCCCGGCGGCGAGCAGCGGCAGACGTCGAGGTCCACCGGGGCGCGCCCGCGTGTAGAGCAGACCACCGGTCAGCGCGCCGGCCGCCTGGGCAGCGAGAAGCCAGCCGGCCAGGTGCCGGTCACCGGCCGCCTCCGCATAGGCGGTGACCGCGACCGCGATGCCGCCGATCGCCATACCCGTGCCAGCGACCCCCGCCAGCAGGACCACGAACTGCGGTGCCCGCAGCGGGCCCGCCCAATGCCGTGCCACCGAAATGCCACGCCAGGCACGGACGGACGGAGCGCAGACGAACACCGCGATGCCAACGAGCTGGAGCAGTGCGGCAACGACCAGCCCTGCCGACGGCCCGCCGAGGGCCACCGCGAGCAGCGTGGTGAGCGGACCAACCACGAAGATGATCTCCTGGACGGCGACGTCCAACGCGTAGGCGACCGGCACGGCCGCCGGTGGCAGGAGATCCGGCCACAGCGAGCGCAGGCACGCCTCAAGCGGGGGCGTGCCGAGCCCGGCGACCGCAGCGCCGACGGCGGCCCCGGTCGCGCCCAGGGCGCCGGTAGCCACGAAAACGAACCCGGTGCCCGACAGGACGGCCGACAACCACAGCACCGGAGGCTGACGCCAACGGTCCACCGCTCGGGCGAACAGGGGCGTGCCCACCGCCATCGCGGCGGTGTAGGCGGCGACGAGCAACCCGGCTGCGGCCAGGCTGAGTGACTGCCGGGCGAACAGCAGGAGAGCGAGTGGCCCGGAGGCCGACGGCAGCCGGCCGACCTGGGCGGAAGACAGGACCCAGAGCACTTGAGGGGTACGCAGAACGACCCGGATACCGGGTTTGGGCATGAGACATCGCTCCCAGTGACGATGAAAAGAGCAAGAGACCGGTGGGCAGTCGCCGACACGGGTCAGGGAGCGAAGTCGGACCGCTCGTGCTCATTGCCGTATAACGGCAGAGCGGGCGTGAACCAGCAAGAGTACGCAGCCGCGACCGCCTCCACTGGAATCACCCGCCGATGGTATCGCAGGAGAGAGACGCCGCCGACGCAGCCCCGCTCGACGTCGTCCACGGCTCGTCGAACCCGTCGACCCACACGGCAGGCTCGTTTTCATCGTCTGATATCCGCGGCACAGCGGACACGGCGAACCAGATGAAACCCTTAGCCCGTCGCTGAGTCTGCGGGGCGCGGCGCACCGCCGGCATGGTGAATAGCTCTCGTCCGAAGTAGATCGCTTTTGGGTCGCCGACGAGCCCACGATCGCTCCGGAGTAGACGTCCACGACGAACGCGACGTAGACGACGCCGGCGAAGGTGGCGACGTGCGTGAAGTCGGCCACCCAGCAGCGATTCGCTGCTGCGGCGGTGAAGTCCCGGGCGACGTGGTCATCGGCGCGTTCATGGCCAGGATCGGCGACCGTGGTGCGGATCGTCTTGCCCGCACGACTCCGCGCAGGCCCGCGTCGCGCATCAGCCGCTCCCCGGTGCAGCGGGCTACCTCGACACCGTCACGGCGTAGCTGCCGCCACACCTTCCGGGCGCCGTAGACGCCGTAGTTGGCCACGTGAACCCGGCGGATCTCATCGGGCAACCGGGCGTCCTGAACCGACCGCGCCGACGGCGGCATCGCCTTGGGCTTGTAGTAGGTGCTGGCCGCGATCTTCAACCCGTGCCCGGTCAGGGCACGGCAGATCGGCTCGACTCCGCCGATGGGGGCCCTCGATGCCGTGGGACGCAGTTCAAGGCCGTTCAGGGCACCCCACTGCTTTCGAACTGCTCACTCCAAACCGGGCTCGCACCGGGCCACTGACCGATCGTGAACTGCCGGCCCAGTGCCTTGGTTGGCAACAGCGCTGGCTCCCGCAGCCACATCGGTCGATCGGGGATCACGCCCACGATCGCCGCCCCTTGTCAGCGGCAGAAAAGTCTGTCGACGGCTCCACACTCTTGCGGCCGCTTGTGCAGTGTGCAACGACGACGGTGCGTACGACGCCGTCAGCAGTTCTCGGATGCTCGGTCGAAAGCCTAACCAGATCACACCCGGTAGTACTGCACGACGCAGAACTCGTTGTCCTCCGGGTCGGTCATGACGAGGACTGCGCCCTCTTGGTAGTCATGCCGTTCACCTGTCCACCGCCCGCCCAACATCCCGATCCGATCGACCGCTTCGTCAACATCGGTAACGGCGATGTCAAGGTGTAGTCGCGTCTTGCCGGCCTTGGGCTCCGGGACCGGCTGGAATGTCAGCACCGGGCCGCCCCCGGCGACAGTGACGCGACGCCAGCCGGGAAGAGACTCCGTCACGCGTCCTCCGAGCACCACGGACCAGAAGTCAGCCAGTCGCTGCGGATCCCGGCAGTCGACCGTGACTCCGGCAAGTCGGCCCAGTGTCTCCACGACACCAACCATAGCGACGACGTGCAGCCCGCTCCCGCTGGGGCGCACTGGCCGCCGTTCCTGCGGAGCGTTACCGTCAGAGGCGCATTACGGCGGGTCACATCCGTCCGGGACGCTCTGCTGCATTCGGTGCGGTCGACCAAGGACCGAGAGTGCTCACGTCGGCGTGGGCGAGATGTCGATCGCGGTGAGGTGGCCTTTGCCGATGGCGTGCACCAAGGACCGACCGTCGGGAAGTAGCCGGTCGATGGGCGCTGGCAGTCGCACGCAAGGGCCGATCTCCCCGGCCCGTTTCACCGTAGTGAGGTGGTGACCAGCGCGGGCGAGAGTGCACCTCTGGAGGTGGGGGGACGCCGTGGCAAGCGCACTAAACGCCAAACGGCGGCCCGCTGAACCAGTCGGGCCGCCGTTTACAGCATGTGGATCAGAGCGGGCGGATGTTCTCCGCCTGCGGGCCCTTCTGGCCCTGGGTGACGTCGAACTCCACCTTCTGGTTCTCGTCGAGGCTGCGGAAGCCGCTCGCCGAGATCGCGGAGAAGTGGGCGAAGACGTCGGCGCCGCCGTCGTCCGGGCTGATGAAGCCGAAGCCCTTGTCGGCGTTGAACCACTTCACGGTACCTGTAGTCATGTCTGCTCCTCGCAGGCTGTGAGAGACCGCCTTGTGCGGACCCTTACGCCGCCGCGTTGATCACCCGCGTCGAAACGACACGAAAAACGAAAAGCGCCTGGATGGGTTTCAGATGCCCCATCAGGCGCCGGATAACGTCTACGGAAATCAAAACTGCAACTCGGTTACCGTAGCACATGACCGGTCGTCGCACCCATGGCAGTGCGTGGGCCTGGCCGCTCGCCTGCTCGCCCACCCCGGTGGACAGCACGCTGACCGGGTTCACGATCGGCTGACTGAAGGTCGCCTCGCCTTCCCTTGACCAGTTCGTGCACCGCCAGCACGAAGTCCTCCAGCCCGTGGCCCACCAGATCCGCCTAACGGGCTGCCGCGGCGACCGCGTGACGCAGCGGTGGTCTCGTCCGACAACAACGCCACTTTGTTGGCACCACGAGACATCGGCCGGCACCAGCCATCCCGGAAGCGGCGAGGCCCGACAACTTCGACCGCTACTGGGAGGTCAACCGCTCCGGAGCACACCAACGTTACTGCTCAGCGACGTGGCCGGGACGCGACCGGTTGAGCTCTTCGAAGGGACGACCTCGTCGCTGGCCTGCAACCAATCCGCTCCCCGGTCCTGGCGTCGCACCGGACCGCCTGCCGAGCCCAACTGGTGTCGGCCGGGACGGTGGCGGAAGACTCGTCGTGGCCGGGGCCTGCCTCTCGGATGTTCCTGAGCGACTCGTCGCACACTCGGTGGAGCCGCGCCGTCGGACGCCGCACCGAATTCGCGACAGATGGATGCGGCCCGCACCCGGGTTGGCAGCGTCACGTGAACGCGCCGACGTCGGGCACAATCCCTCGGTGGCATTCGACTTCGGTATCGCTGGTTACCAACCGGGGTGGCTCAACGGGGCCGACGAGATCGCCGACCGTCACGCTCGGCGGCTGCAGGACCTTGTCGGCAGCCGACTGACCTCGACCTGGCTCGTGTGGGATGACGACCGCGACGAGTGGTTCGCCGATTGCCCGGTGGTGCTCGACTTCGCAGGAGAACGCCTCGAAGTCAACCACCAGAAGTTCGACGATCTGTCGATCACGTGGAACTCGATCGACGTGACCCGGACGCCGGCGTGGCCGACATCGGACGGCTTCCGGCTGCGGTGGCGAGATGACGTCCCCGCCTTGTTGACGGCCCGGCGCGGACAGCGGCTTGAGGCGGTAGAGCTTCTCGAGTGGGCCGGCGACGACCTGGCGGCCGGTACCGTGGCCGTGGGCATGCGATTCACCGACGGCTGGCTGACCGTCTACAACGCCCTGGACGAGAACGGACTCGGATTCGGCGACCTCCCGCCGGAGTACCGCCGACATCACCGGGGATGAGCCCATACCGACACGGTGGCCGCCCCGTAGGTCGTACGGCGTGCCGTGGCGGCCGCCGCTGCTGGCATCCACGTCGTATCCAGACCGGCACTGCCGGTGGCGAGCAGAACGGCTTCAGGCAGGAAGGCCCGGGGATCTACCGCCGGACGTTCGATACCTAACCCCCGGCTCCCGCCTTTGCAGGGTGCCGCCGCTATGACGCAGGGCGGCGGTATGCCCAGGACGACCGGGGGCACTGTCGTCGGCTACTTATCGACTGGTGGTACGACCGCAGCCCAGCCAGGCTTGGTCGAGGTTACTGGGGGTCGCTCGGCGGCGGTGGCGCTGCACCCTGCCGGCAAGTCGTCTCGTGATCGACGCGGCCCTCCTCTTCGCGCGGGTGCCATACTCGCCGACGTGAGCTCGCCACTGGAAGCCTTCGCCGGGCTGCTCGATCGCTCCATCCGAGAGATCGCCACCCTGGCCACGGACGCGCGGAGCTTCGACGCGACTCGCATCGGCCGCATCGCCGACATCTGGGACAACAACACTCTGCCTCTGGTGGGCGCCGCATGCGCTCCCTGGCCACTTCGATCCAAACGAGCCAGCAGCGGCCTCCGCTGGATGGCTGGCCTCGGGGCCGACCGACGCAGGCTTATGGTCGACCTGAACCCGAGCCTGGACAGGGTGCTTCCCACCGCACCGCCGGAGCGTTCCGTGCACCGGGACTACCAAGGACGCGTCTTCCCGGTCACCTTCCGGCTGACCGCGGAAATCATCGATGCACTGGCCGAGGACTACGACCTCGCCAACGGCAGCGTGCGCTCGCTGACCGCTCAACCGTCGGATGAGGGATTGCAGGTACACCTGACTCTGGCCACTCCACGACGGTTCACACCCAGTACCGGACGTGTCTCGCGGGACGGGTCCGAAATGCCATGGCAGGCCGCGCCGTTAAGGTTCACCTTCAATGGGGTCAGCGACTTGCAGTTCGACGCCGAGGACCGAATTGGGATGGCCGTAAGCCGCACCAGCTCCGGTCCGACCGTGGCGATCGGGCGCAGCGGTCGCTTGCAGGCCACCGAGGCTTCGGTCTGGCCCGACGACCCACGATGGCACGAATCGACAGCCGGCCAGGCGGCCGACCTCACCACGCCACACGCACGGCCGCAACGGCGGAAGCCACTACAGACGTCGACCCTGACCGCACCGCAGCAGGCCGCCGCTCGATCACTCGTCATGCTGATGATCCACGCTCGGCTTGTCCACTATTATCCGAACCTGGCCGCCGGCATCCCGATCCTCGACATCTGCCGTGTCATGGCCGACGCGGGCAGCGCCATACTCGCCGCGAGCGCGCGCCGTGGAGCGGCGCGCCAGACGGCGTTCGCGGAGCTGGAACAACGGTGGCGTCACGTCCCACCCGAGGTGCCGCCCGAGGCGATCCGCTCCGGCCCGGCCATGCTGCGTATAGCCCGGTACGACGAGCCGCACGACGACCACGACGTCCCACACCACGGCAGTGCCGTCCTACTCGCCGCTGCGCCAAGCGCACACCCCGCAGCACCCTGGACTCTCGCCAGCGCGGAAATCACCGAACCCTCGCGGTTCCGAATAGCCAGCACCGCGTTCGACGACGGTCAGCACATCCACCACGATGGCAGGTCCCTACGCATCGGCGACGCGCTCGTCCTGCGTTGAACCGCGAGCGACAGCAACGCCTGACCACGTCGACCTCTACTGGGAGGTCATGCCACACCGCTCTGCTCCCCCAAACCGGGCTCGCGGTAGCCGGCGCCGTACACCGATCCGGTGGACGGCGCCCCGACGTCTTGAGCGCCGTCAGCGCCGGCATCGGCGGTCGGGCTGGTGTCGCGCTCGATCGCGGACGGATCTAAGCCGGCTCGCGCACGCCGCCGGCGTTGCCACCGTCGTCTGGCGTCGGTTCGGCCGGGGCTTCGGGCAGTTCGTCCGGCGCGCCAGGCAGAAGGATGCCCGGGTCGTCGGGCACCGGTTCACGCGGGTCGATGGGCGGATACTGTTCGGGGTCGAGATCCGGTCCAGTCATCAGGCGAGTATCCGTCGTCTTCCGGACTGCCGCTCGTCGGGCCCGCGATGCCATCGAACTGTTCCGCGTGGTCCACGACGGTGTCACGTCCGGCTTGATCGACGAGTCTGACCCTGAGCGAGGCGACTGGGTCGAGTTGTATCCACACCGCCTCGGGTTCACTGAGCCCTGGGACGGGCTCTACAGCACCTGATCGCCGAGCACAGCCGGCAACACGTCGCAGGCCGACGCCAACCGTCCGACCCACGCTGACATAGGCACTATGGGAGTTTCATACGAGCAGCGGCGGTGGCGCGTACCTCGGAGGTCTCCATCGGGTCGTCGCGGAGATAGCTCAGTTGTTTGCGCGTCATGTCGTCGAGTGGGACGTGTTCCGCCGCGACCTGTCGTACGTCGCTTTCGCAGTCCCACAAGCCCTCGGTGAGCAGGGAATCCGTGTTACCTGGGTCGAGCGCTACAACGGCGCGTAGGTACGCTGCCCGCTCGAAGGTGTGCGGCGTGAACCAGAGCTGGCGGAGCCGGGGTACCACGGCCAGCGCGGCCGGTCCGCCAATACGAGCGATGCCCACGGCGAGGTCGTCGTAACCACAGCGGTCATCCGTCCTGCGATCCAGCCAGTCCCAGCCAGCGAGCAGTGCCGGGACGTCAGAGTCGTCGCCGTGCTTGGCCAACACCAGGCAGGCGGTCCAGACCATCGGATGGAGCGGAGGTGCGGCCCAGGACCGGGCCAGTGGAAGTGCCTCGGAGCCGAGCATTCGGATCGCGCGGCCCAACGGGCCGTGGAGCTCTGCCACGGGTAGCTCGTCCACGATCGGCAGCAGGGCCGGCTGCGGCCCTCGGCGGTTCAGCTCACGCAACACGTCCTTCTGCCGGTCGGTCCCGCCGGCGCGAAGCATCGTCAGAAGATCATCAATCGACAGCTGCTCAAGTGGTCGTGAGGCGGATCGTGGCTGGAACGCCGCAACCCCGGCGGCGACCTGGTCGTCCGCGTCAGCCCAGTCCTGCCATGGGCTGCTACGCCAGAGCACGTCGTCCGCGTTGTCACCCTGTGCGAGCCGGGCCAGCGCGACCGGCAGCAGATCGTCCCAGAGCTCGCGGGGCCAATCGCGGGCGATCGTTTGGAGTACGTCGACCCAACGTGGACCGTTGTGCACGTACCACCGCAACCCGTCGAGCACATGCCGGTCGCCCGCGCGGCCCAATGTCTCGAGTACTTCAAGGGTGTTGTCGAACGTGTTGTCATCGTCATCGACTGCGTGTTGGTTCAGCAGGTTGAGCAGCGGAGGTATCGGTACCGCCAAATCACGGATCAGCCGGGCCAGGTAGACGGCGCGCTCATCAACGAGCCAATCCCAGCGGTAGTCCCGCTTGACGCACGCGAGTACGGCCTGTGGCGTTGCCGGGTCACGCAACGCGCGGTACGCGCCGCGCCCAAGGCCGTGCTGAAGCGAACCTACGAAGGTTGTTGGTTTGGCGTAGTACCAGGCAGCCGTCGTCGGTTTCGTCATCGCGGCCAGAACGCTCCTCGTGGAACGGAGTGCGGATCGTTGGCCACCGTACCCACGACACGACACATCCGCGACAGACTTCCGGACGTCGGCTCTCAGGCCGCAGAAGTGCACATGAGGTCTCCCGGCGAGGGTTCGAAGAGGTGCCGTCGCGATGTTGGTCGGGAGAGTAGCCAAGCCCTCCGACCATCCTCACGGGCATCAGGGAAATCAACGCGGACCATGGCAACGTCTTATGATCCGGCGCGGAGGCGACATCCACTCATCGGCTACTTATGTACTGGTGCTACGACCGCAGCCCGGCCAGGCTTGGTCGAGGTGACCGGCGGGGTGGCTCTCTCATCGGCTGCCCACCG
>NZ_JBAKHW010000040.1:0-58393 GCF_036906815.1 Micromonospora sp. CPCC 205539
TGATCGTGTTCATGGGGGAAGCTCCTTCGGGGGTAAGGACACCCGGGTGTGCGGGTGTGAGCACCTCGTCCGGCGCTGCAACAAGCGGGGGGAAAGTCTTCACGGCGGCCGACGGGCGGGGCCTCGTGGCGCCGGGTCCAGGTGTAACGACCGCCAGCCGGCCAACATTCCGGCCCCGGGCTCCGCGATCGGGGCCCCTCAGGCCAAGGCCAGTGTGCGGGGGCGGGCCGGCCCTGCGGGCTCTGCCATCCGGCCCTTCGCGGGGCGGTCCTGCGATCGTCAGGGTATGTAACGACCCCGGCCCGGCCACGATTCCGCCCCACGAGTGCACCCGGTCACATGACGAACCCACCCATACCGGATACTCGGCACACGATCGCCCGACCGGCATGGGTCAAACCCGCCACCATGGGCATGATCGACTCGGGATCGGTGATGTCGGGGTATCGGGGACGGGCGGATACCGCGACATCACCGATACCGAGTCGATCACGGGGGGACACCGGCCCGATGCGCCGCTCACGCGAGGGACACCGGTCCGAGGCGTCGCTCACGCGAGGGACACCGACCCGAGGCGCCGCTCACGGCGTAGGCGGTCACGCAAGGTCGTGCTCGATCCAGGTTCCAGTGGCATCGCCACGGCAGTGAGGCCACTACATCCAGGATCGAGCGCGATCGTGGACGCGACCCGGCCAAGATCTGCACAACTTCAGGGATAGTGCTGCCTCGGGAGCGTCGGAGGCAGCAACATCCCCGAAGTTGCGCGGATCTCCGCGCTCACCCAGCGAGGCGGGAGCGGACCTTCGCGGCGCAGTCGTCCAGCACCGACTGCGCGTCCAGTCCCAGGCTCTCGATTGCCACCAGCGCCGTGAAGGCGACGTCGGCCAACTCCGCCGCCACGTCCGCACGGGTGTGGGTGACGCCCTTGCGCGGGTTCTGCCCGAGCAGACCGATCCAGGCGGCCGACGCCTCCCCCGCCTCCTCGGTCAGCTTGAGGATGCGACAGGTCAACTCCGTCTGCCCGCTGCCGTTCGCCGCGTCCAGCCAGCCGCGCGACGCGCGGGCCGCTTCCCAGATCGACTCGTCCACGGCGACCAGTCAACCTGAGCGGCCCGGTCGATCGTCCGCCGGGTGGCAGCGGCACGGGTGGTCTGACCGGCCGGACAGTCGAAGCTGACCAGCAGGTCAGCTCGGCCATTGACACTGGTCGACGGCGGTCCTAGGTTCAGGACGCTACCGGCCGGTAGACAACCGTCCCGCCTGGTCGCCCCCCGGGCGACATCCGTCCGATGGGGAGCATCGATGTTGTCCGCACCCTTCCGTACACTGCGCCGTCTGCTCGCGTCCACCGCGACCCTCACCCTTGCGATCGGGCTGGCCGGCGCGGCCCCGACCAGCGCCGCCGACCGCGACCCCGGGGGCGGTCTGCCGCTGCCCGGGTACACCATCGAAAATCCGCCGCTGGCGCCGTTGGTCGTGGCCGGCAAACCGACGACCGTACGCCAGGGGGTGCACCGCCACGCCGGGTACATCATCGAGGTCCCCGCCCGGTGGAACGGCGAGCTGGTGATGTGGGCGCACGGCTACCGGGGCCAGGGCATGGTGCTCTCGCCCGAGCAGCCCGGCTTCGGCCTGCGCCAGCGGCTGCTCGAGCAGGGGTACGCCTGGGCGTCGTCCTCCTACGACCGCAACGGCTTCAACATCCGCTCCGGAGTCCTGGGCACCCGTGACCTGGCCGACCATTTCGGACGGACGGTGCGCCATCCGCACCGCACCTACCTGGCGGGCGTGTCGATGGGTGGGTACATCATCGGCCGTTCGCTGGAGCAGTATCCGGGCTTCTACGACGGCGCGCTGCCCATGTGCGGAGTGCTCGGCGACCAGACGCTGATGGACTTCTACCTCGACTACAACCTGGCCGCGCAGGCCCTCGCCGGGATACGGGCCTACCCCGTGCCAGCCGACTACCTGAGCGACGCGGCGCCCCGGATCCAGGTGGCGCTCGGCCTGGCCGGGCTCACTCCCACCGGCCCGGACACCACCAACGACCGGGGCAAGCAACTGCGGGCGATCACGGTGAACCGTTCGGGCGGGCCTCGCCCGGGCGCGGATGCCGCGTTCGCGGTCTGGAAGGACTTCCTCTTCTCGATCAGCGTGCCCACCGGGAGCGGCGACTCCCCCGCCCAACGGCCCGGGCAGCTCTCCACCAACCTGCTCACCCGCTACACCCCGAACAGCCCGGTCAACGTGAACACCACGGTGCAGCGGGTCGCACCGGAGAACATCTGGCAACGGCTCCTGCCCACGCTGACCGAGGTGCCGCAGATCGCCGGCCGTCCCACCGCGCCGGTGCTCAGCCTGCACGACCTCGGGGACATGTTCGTGCCGTTCAGCATGGAGCAGACGTACGCCACCGACGTGGCCCGCAACGGTCGCAGCCGGCTGGTGGTGCAGCGGGCCATCCGGGCCGCGCAGCACTGCGAGTTCAGCCCGGCCGAAGCCGGCGCGGGCTGGGACGATCTGGTGTCCTGGGTACGCGGCGGCGCTCGCCCGGCCGGTGACACGGTGACCGACCCGGCGGTGGTGGCCCGACCCGACTACGGCTGCCGGTTCAGCGACCGGGCCGCGCATGCCGCCGGCGTCGGCACCCGCCGCCTCTACGCTGCCTGCTGATCAAACGGAACCCCCGTCGACGGCTCGGCGAACAGTCGTCGACGGGGGCAGCGCACGGGCCACAATCGACGGTAGACACATTGACCATGACGAACACCCTCGACCGTCGTACCCTCCTGCGGCTGGCCGGCGCCTCGGCCGGCACCGCCGTGCTGGCCGGCGCCGCCCTCGCCGGCGGCAGCCCGGCCCACGCGGCCGAAGGCCCCTTCCTGCACGGGGTGGCCTCCGGTGACCCGTTGACGGACGGCGTCCTGCTCTGGACCCGGTTGACCCCCACCCCCGAGGCACTGCCCGGCACCGGCGTTGGCCCCGAGGTGGACGTGACCTGGCAGGTCGCCGTCGACCCCGATTTCACCACGGTGGTGGCCACGGGGACACAGCACACCGGTCCGGCCCGGGACCACACGGTGAAGGTGGCGGTGAGTGGGTTGGCGCCGGCAACCACCTACTGGTACCGGTTCGGCCACGCCGGCGGCTGGTCGTCGGCCGGCCGCACGATGACCGCGCCGCCGCTCGACGCGGAGATCGACCGGCTGCGCCTCGGCGTGGTGTCGTGCGCGAACTGGGAGGCCGGGTTCTTCGCGGCGTACCGGCATCTGGCCGAGCGCGGCGACCTCAACCTGGTGGTGCACCTGGGCGACTATCTTTACGAGTACGGCAGCGGCGAGTTCGACGCGGGTGGCACGGTGGTCCGCGCGGTGCAGCCGACGCACGAGGTCCTCACCCTCGCCGACTACCGGATCCGGCACGCGCACTACAAGACCGACCCGGACCTGCAGGCGCTGCACGCGGCGCTGCCCTGGGTGATCACCTGGGACGACCACGAGGTGGCCAACGACCAGTGGTCCGGCGGCGCGGAGAACCACACTCCGGGGACCGAGGGTGCGTTCGCTGACCGGCTCGCGGCGGCCCGGCAGGCGTACCTGGAATGGATGCCGGTCCGCGCCGGCACGGATGGCGCCATCTACCGGCGGCTCCGTTTCGGGCGGCTCGCCGAGCTTTCCATGCTGGACCTTCGGACGTACCGCTCGCAGCAGGCGTCCGGTACGGCGGTGGACGACCCGGGACGCACCATCACCGGGGACACGCAGATGTCCTGGCTCAAGGCCGGCCTGGCGACGTCCGACGCGCGGTGGAAGCTGGTCGGCAATCCCGTGATGATCGCCCGGGTGGACGTGGGCGCGCTACCCGCCTGGCTGCTCGGTCCGCTCGGCACGCTGCTCGGCATCCCGCAGAACGGGGCGGTGCTCAACGCCGACCAGTGGGACGGCTACAACGCCGACCGCAACGAGTTGGTCGACCACCTGCGGGCCACCGCCACCACCGATGTCGTGTTCCTCACCGGCGACATCCACACCTCATGGGCCAACGAGGTGACCACCCGGTCGACCGGCCAGAACAACCCGGCCGCCGCCGAGTTCGTGGTGCCCTCGGTGACCAGCGACAACGTCAACGACTTTCTCGGCCTTCCGGCCGGCAACCCGCTCAGCCTGTTGGGAGCCGGGCTGCTGCGCTCGACGAACCCGCACGTCCGCTGGACCGAACTGGACGGGCACGGGTACGGCGTGTTGGAGGTGACCCGGCAGCGTTGCCGGATGGACTGGTACCACCTGGCCGACCGGACCCGCGCGGCCAGCACCAGCCGCTGGGTCGCCGGCTGGTCGGTGGGTGCCGGCTCGGCGAAGCTGCGCAAGGAGTCCACGCCACTGGCATGATCTCGGGTACGACAACGCCGGCCGGCCCCCGATGTGGGAGCCGGCCGGCGCGCGGTCGTACGTGTGTCACCAGAGCTGCTGGACGACGTCCGCCGCCTGCTCCTCCCACTGCGCGTACGCGTACGGGAAGGCGGAGACCTGGACGGTCTGCGCTGCGGCGGTCAGCGGCAGGTCCTGCCAGCCGCCCACGTTCTTCAACGCGCCGAAGAACGCCGAGGCCGCGTAGTCCGGGTCGGTGACCTGCTCGGGCGTGCCCCAACCGGACGACGGACGCTGCTGGAACAGGCCCTGCGAGTCGTGGTCGTTGTACGCGCCGAGGTGGCCGAGGTTGTACAACTTCGACTCCTGCAACGAGGTGGCGACGCCGATCACCGCGCCTCGGTCGCCGACGCCGGTCTTCTTGGCCGCGTTGACGATCGCCCGGGCGTTGGCGAGCTGCGCGTCGTCGAGCGGGATGCGCGACTGGGCGCCCTCGATGCCGTGCGGGATCAGCTCGGCGCGGCTCGGCTTGCCGGCCGGCGGCTTGCCGGTGGCGGAGCCGGTGGTCAACCCGGACTCGATGGGCTGCTCGTCCTGGTGGGCGGTGGTGGTGGCCTTGCCGGTGGCGCGCTCGATCGCGGCGACGGCGCCCTGGTGCGGCCCGGAGGTGACCGGGGCGGCGACCGCGGTCGGCCCGAACGCCAGGCCGCCGAGGGCGGCCACACCCAACACGCTCAGCGCGGTCTTACGGTACGAATCCTTAGCGATGGCGGGGAGCCGTCGAGTGAAGTCGACCTTCACGAAGGTGGCCCTCTCGATCGTGCGGAGCGCTCCGGGGTGAACACTCCTCGGGAGATGAACCGCGGAGAGAGTTTGGGCTCCAGCGGTACGGGGGACACAACGAGGTTGCCCTGTCGGACATTCCGGAATTGCCCACTGCCCGGACAGCGTGCGGTCCTGGTCACTCCGGGGAATCTCGCCGGCCGCTCGGCGGATGAGCCACGTCGGACAGCGGCGCCGGAGGGTGACATTCAGGCCAGCACCGACCTCCCGCCCACTCCCCTTGCTCTGCTTAACTCGACGCAACAGTCACGGTCGGTAAAGAGGGGACGGGGCCTCAACGCCGGCATGAATCGCGGACCCGCAGCTCAGCCGCTGTTGCGTCCGTTGAAGCAGAGCAAAGGACCCGACCCGGGGAGGTGGTCGGCCGGCCGGGCGGATCAGCGGGGCACGGTCGGTCACATTCTCCCTTCGGCCAAGGAACCCGGACACGACCCGGACACGCCGGGCGATTGGGGACGTCAGGGAACGCGCGGTACGCCGTACCGAACCAGGACATGCCAGAGCTGCTTGAGGTGTTGCAAGGTGTCCGTGATCGGCCCTCGGTCGGCCCAGCGGGCCGGCTCCGTGACCACCGAGGCCGCGGCCCGGCCGATCAGCGCGGCGTCGACCGGCGCACCGGGCCGGGAGAACTCCCGGTGCAACCGAGCTGCCAGCACCGGAATGGCCGGGCCCCGGAAGACCGGATCGACCCGCTCGACCGGTAGCACGAAACCGGGATGCCGCTCCAGCGGGAAGCCGTGGCGTCGGGCGATCAGCTCGAGGGTCGCGCCGACCGGTGTTCCGTCGAAGGACGGGTCCACCACCAGCGCCTCGACGTCCCGAGCAAGGTCGAGGGTGCCGTGGATCTGGGCCTCCACATAGTCGTCCAGCGCTCGACCCATGGCCGGTGGCGTGGCCGGGGCAACCGGCGCGCACAGCGTCCGTGCCACGGTGCCGACGTCCATACCGGCACGGCCCAGGCACTCCCCGGTGTCGACGGTGCTGGTCATGAGCGCGGCGAGCACCGGCTCGAACGCGTCGGCAGTGCCGTTGGCCCGGGGCCCGAGGTGGCTGTCACCGTGGCAGAACGTCGCGCGGGCCAGCACCGCCGGGCGCAGCCGCAGGTGACAGGAGCCGAAGCGGGGACAGGCGCCGTCCGGGTGGTCGAGCAGGTTCAGACCGCCGTACGTGGGCCGGTCCGCCGGCAGCACGCCCGCGCGCTGGTACGCGCCGTCGAACAGGAGTCGCTCCCAGCGGTCCCGATCACCCCCGGGGTACGCGGTGAGGCCACCGTTGGAGATGCCGGTGACGAACTGGCTGCGGTACACCCCGTCGGCGGCCAGAGCGTCGGCGACCGTCCGCCCGTCGACGCTCGGCCGGTCGGGGTGGAAGTTGACCGTCAGCCGCCCGGACGCGACGACCCCGGCGAGCAGGTGCTCCGGCCGATCGTCGACGTCGGCGTCGGCAAGCTCGCGGGCGATGGCCGCCAGCGCGGTGGGACGCTCGGTGAGTGCCACCGACCGCACGTACGCCAACGCCGCCGTCTGCGCCGGAGTGAGCGGATCGGCCGTCATCCCGCCTGGTCCTCCGGCGTACGCAGCTCCTCGAAGATGGTGATCTGGAGGTCGGCCGGCGCGTCCAGGCGGGAGTTGAGCGACTGCCAGGGCGTACGGGTGGGCGGCGCGATCTCGTGCGCCCCGGCGGCGACCAGCCGGGCCGTCGTCTCCCGGGCGTCGTCCACCTCGAAGGCCACCCGGATCCGGGGTGCGACCTGCCGGCCCACCTCGACCTCGTCGATCATGCGCTTCTGCGCCGGATTCGCGATTTCCAGGGTGGCCCGGCCGGCGTCCAGGATCACCACCCGAGCGTCCCCGTCGCCGGTGAACGCCGCCTGCTCAGGCAGGCCGAGCGCGTCGCGGAAGAACGCGACCGCGGCCTCGTGGTCGGCCGCCTCCACCACGAGGCGCAGTTGACGGACGACGGGTGCGGGGTGCTCGGCGGACATGCGCCGGATCCTAGTGCCGACCGGGCCAGTGGGCGGACCGAGTTTTCAGTGCCCTCGGGCCAGCCATTCCTCCAGGTGCGGGGCCTCGGCGCCGATCGTCGTGTCGTCGCCGTGCCCGGTGTGGACGACCGTCTGCGCCGGCAGGGTGAGCAGGCGGTGACGGATCGAGTGGATGATCGTGTCGAAGTCGCTGTACGAGCGACCGGTCGCCCCCGGGCCACCGGCGAAGAGGGTGTCACCGGTGAACACCACGCCCAGATCCGGAGCGTGGAAGCTGCACGCGCCGGGGCTGTGCCCCGGAGTGTGCAGCACCAGCAGCGTCGTGCCGGCCACGTCGATGCCCTGCCCGTCGTACAGCTCGCCGTGCGGCGGCAGCTGGGGGTGCACCAGATCCCAGAGCACCCGGTCGGCGGCGTGCACCAGCACCGGCGCCCCGGTGGCCTCGGCCAGCTCGGGCGCCACCCGCACGTGGTCGTCGTGGGCGTGGGTGGCCAGGATCGCCCGAACCTGCCGGTCACCCACCAGCGCGAGGATCGCGGCCACGTCGTGCGGCGCGTCGACGATGACGCACTCGCTGTCGTCGCCGAGCACCCAGACGTTGTTGTCCACGTCGAACGTCTGCCCGTCGAGCGAGAACGTGCCCGAGGTGACCACGTGGTCGATCCGCGCGGTCACGGGAACACCACCACCGAGCGGAGCACGTCGCCGCGGTGCATCCGGTTGAACGCCTCCTCGACCTGGTCGAGCGCGATCTCCTCGGTGACGAACGCGTCCAGGTCGAGCCGGCCCTGCAGGTACAGCTCGGTGAGCATCGGGAAGTCCCGGCTGGGCAGGCAGTCGCCGTACCAGCTGGACTTGAGGGCACCACCGCGGCCGAAGACGTCCAGCAGCGGCAGCTCGACGGTCATCTGCGGAGTCGGCACACCCACCAGCACCACCGTGCCGGCCAGGTCCCGGGCGTAGAACGCCTGCTTCCACGTCTCCGGCCGGCCCACCGCGTCGATCACCACGTCGGCGCCGAAGCCGCCGGTGGCGGCGCGGATAGCCTCCACCGGGTCGGTCTCGGAGGCGTTGACGGTGTGGGTGGCACCGAACTGTCGGGCCCAGTCCAGCTTGCGGGAGTCGGTGTCCACGGCGACGATCGTCGTGGCGCCGGCCAGCACCGCCCCGGCGACCGCGGCGTCCCCGACACCGCCGCAGCCGATCACCGCGACCGAGTCGCCGCGGGTCACGTTGCCGGTGTTCATCGCCGCGCCCAGCCCGGCCATCACACCGCAGCCGAGCAGCCCCACCGCGGCGGGTCGGGCGGCCGGGTCCACCTTGGTGCACTGTCCGGCGTGGACCAGGGTCTTCTCCGCGAACGCGCCGATGCCCAGTGCCGGGGCCAACTCGGTGCCGTCGGTGAGGGTCATCCGCTGGCTGGCGTTGTGGGTGGCGAAGCAGTACCAGGGGCGGCCCCGACGGCAGGCCCGGCAGACACCACAGACCGCCCGCCAGTTGAGCACCACGAAGTCGCCCGGGGCGACGTCGGTGACGCCCTCCCCCACCTGCTCGACGATGCCCGCAGCCTCGTGACCGAGCAGGAACGGGTAGTCGTCGTTGATGCCACCCTCGCGGTAGTGCAGGTCGGTGTGGCAGACGCCGCACGACTGGATCCGGACGATCGCCTCACCGGGCCCCGGATCGGGCACCACGATGGTGGTGATCTCGACCGGTGCGCCCTTACTACGGGAGATGACTCCCCGGACTTCCTGGCTCACTTCGCCTCCTGCTGATGGTGTGCGCGACCCAGGCGAACCTACCGCGATCAACCCGGCCGGCCCAGTCGGCCGCCTGGCGGGTTATCGCTGGCCGCGCCGGGTACGCGGGCCACATTCGGACCACGACCACCGGGAGTGACCATGAAGCTCGCACACCTGCCGCTGCGGGTCAGCATCGGCGCGTTCATCCTCAACTCGGGTCTGGGCAAACGAAACTTGGAGGGCGGTGCCGCGGAGGGTCTGCACGGCATGGCCGTCGGGGCCGTACCGCAGCTCAGTCGGTTGGAGCCGGCCCGCTTCGCCAAGCTGCTGTCGTACACCGAGGTCGCACTGGGGGCCGCGCTGCTCGCGCCGTTCGTCCCGGCCCCGCTGGTCGGTCTCGGCCTGACGGCGCTCGGCGCGGGCCTGGTGCAGCTCTACCTCAAGACGCCGGGGATGCGCGAGGCGGGCAGTCTGCGCCCGACCCAGCAGGGCATCGGGCTGGCCAAGGACTCCTGGCTGCTCGGCGCCGGGCTGACTCTGGTGCTGGAAGGGTTCACCCACGGCCGCCGAAGCCTCTGACCTGCCACGGGGTCGCTATCGTGTGAGCGACCCGGCGGCCGGCCTGAGGAGCAGCGTTGACCCACCCCCCTTCCGTGCGGCCGTTCTACCGGCCGATGAGGCCTCGTCGCCGGGACGAGCCGCACCGCACGGCCACGCCGCTGGAACTCTTCTTCGACCTCTGCTTCGTGGTGGCCGTGGCGCAGGCCGCCGGCAGCCTGCACCACGACGTCTCCGAGGGCCACCTCGGCCACGCCGTGTCCAGCTACCTGATGGTGTTCTTCGCGATCTGGTGGTCGTGGATGAACTTCACCTGGTTCGCCTCGGCCTACGACACCGACGACGACGTCTACCGGATCACCACCCTGGTGCAGATCGCCGGTGCGCTGATCATCGCCGCAGGCGTGCCCCGCGCGTTCACCGACGGCGACTTCACCGTGATCACCTACGGGTACGTGGTGATGCGGCTGGCCGCCGTCGTGCACTGGATTCGGGCGGCCGCCGGCGACCCGGCGCACCGGGCGGCGGCCCGCCGGTACGCGATCGGCGTGACCGTCCTGCAGGTCGGCTGGCTGCTGCGACTGACCCTGCCCGACGGCTGGGGCGAGGTGGCGTTCCTCGCGTTGGCGCTGGCCGACGTGCTGCTGCCCGCGGTGGCGGAACGCCCCGGCATGACGCCGTGGCACCCGCGGCACATCACCGAGCGTTATTCGCTGTTCACCCTCATCGTGCTCGGCGAGGCGGTGCTGTCCATCTCGGTGGCGATCCAGACCGGGCTGGACGCCGGGGACCACGGTCTCTGGTCGCTCGCGGCGGCCGGGGCGGTCATCGTGTTCGCGCTCTGGTGGCTCTACTTCGACCGCCCGGTGCAGGCACCCGACCACATGCCCTACTCGCTGATCTGGGGCTACGGCCACTACTTCATCTTCACGGCGGTCGCCGCGGTCGGTGCTGGACTGGTCGTGGTGGCCGACCACGAGCGGCACATCGGGCACATCTCCGGGGTCGCCGCAGGCTACGCGGTGGCCGTCCCGATCGCCGTCTACCTGCTCGCCGTCTGGTTGCTGCACGTCCGCCCGCTGCAGCGCGGCGCGGTGGTCGTGGCCTTCCCGGTGGTCGCGCTGCTGGCGTTGCTCGCGCCGCTGGGCCCGGTGCCGGTGCACGTGCTCGCGCTGCTGCTGTTCGCCCTGGTGACGCTGACCGTGTTGCTGCGCCAGCGCGACGTCCGGCCGAGCTCGCAGCGGGCCAGCGCCGAGCCGCTCTGACCTCACCCCGCGCCATCGCGGACCCGGCCGGTTGGTTCAGGCTGAGTCCCGGGCCACCTCGACGGCCGGCGCCGAAGCGTCCGACACCGGGGCCGGCGACGCCGGGCTGACCGACGCCGGCGCGGCCGGTGCCGGTCGGACGACGCCCCGGTTCAGACCGGTGACCAGCAGCCGGTTGTACGAGGCGGGCAGCAACCGGGCCAGCAGGTCGGGCAGCTTCGCCGACCAGCCGATCAGGACCCGGCCCCGGCGCCGCTCGACGCCCCGCAGGATCACCTCGGCGGCGCGCTCCGGCGCGATGGTCAGCAGCTTCTCGAACTGCGCCCGGCCGGCCGCGTACTCCTCGTGCGAGACGCCGCTGCCGATCCGGGCGTTCTCGGTGATCCGGGTACGGATCCCGCCGGGGTGCACCGACGTCACCCCGATGCCGTCGTCGACCAGCTCGTGGCGTAGGGCCTCGGTGAAGCCGCGTACCGCGAACTTGCTGGCCGAGTACGCGGTCTGCCCGGCGGGCGCGATCAGCCCGAACAGACTGGAGACGTTGACCAGGTGCGCGCCCGGCTCCGCCTTGAGGGTGGGCAGCAGCGCGTGGGTCAACTGCACGACGGCCCGGAAGTTGATGTCGATCACCCAGCTGAACTCGTCGAACGTCACCTGGTCGAAGCGGCCACCGAGGCCCACACCGGCGTTGTTCACGAGCAGTCGGACCCGTGGGTGCCGCTGACCGATCTCGGCGGCCACCCGGGCGGTGGCCGCCGCGTCGGCGAGGTCCACCAGGTAGGTGTGCAGCTGACGGTCGGGGTGTGCGGCACGGATCGCGGCGCGGACCGCGTCCAGCCGATCGGCGTCGCGGTCCAGCAGGACCAGGTCGCTGCCGCGGTCGGCCAGTGCGTGCGCCAGCGCCGCACCGATACCGCTGGCCGCGCCGGTGACCACGGCCGTCGCACCGGCGAACTCGAACCTCTGCACGATCGGTGCTCCTCTCTCGGCGGATCCCGGCGACCTGGCCGGGAGGGTACGGGGACGGGCCGCTCAGTTGGCCGGCGGCGCGGCCGGCGCGGTGGCCGCGGGCACGCCGCGAGCGTGGCCGAACCGCACACCCTCGTCGGTGAGTCGGCCGTGCCGCATCAGCAGCACGTCACGGGCGTAGTTCTGATGGAGTCGCCACGGCGCGGTCGCACCCTGCTTGGGCAGCGCGTCGACGCTGCGCAGCACGTACCCCGAGCGCAGGTCGATGAGCGGCACCAGCTCGCCGCCGGGCGGTGGGAGCGGGGTGACGACCTGCTGGCCGGTGCGGTCCAGGTGGCGCAGCAGCCGGCAGACGTACCCGGCGACCAGGTCGGCCTTGAGCGTCCACGAGGCGTTGGTGTAGCCGATGGTCATCGCGAAGTTCGGCACGCCGGAGAGCATCATGCCCTTGTAGGCGACGGTGCTCGCCAGGTCGACGTCGGCGCCGTCCACGGTGAGCGTCATGCCGCCGAGGGCGAGCAGGTTGAGGCCGGTGGCGGTGACCACGATGTCGGCCGCCAGCTCGTCGCCGGAGGCCAGCCGGACGCCGTGCGCGGTGAACGTGTCGATGGTGTCGGTGACCACCGACGCGGAGCCCTGCTGCACGACGGTGAACAGGTCGCCGTCGGGCACCACACAGAGCCGCTGGTCCCATGGGTTGTAGCGGGGCGAGAAGTGCCGGTCGATGTCGTAGCCGACCGGCAGTCGGCCCTTCGCGGCCCGACGCAGCAGCCGTTTCACCAGGCTGGGCGCGCGCCGGCTGAGCTGGAAGTTGACGGTGGACAGCAGCACGTTCTTCCAGCGCACCACCGGATACGCGGCCTTCGCCGGCAGCCAGCGCCGCAACGCGTCGGCCAGCACGTCACGGGAGGGCAGGGCGATGACGTACGTGGGTGAGCGCTGGAGCATGGTCACGTGGGCGGCCCGCTCGGCCATCGCCGGCACCAGGGTGACCGCCGTGGCGCCGCTGCCGATCACCACCACCTGCTTGCCGGTGTGGTCGAGGTCGTCCGGCCAGTGCTGCGGGTGCACGAGCCGACCGGTGTACGCCTCGACGCCCGGCAGGGGCGGCGTGTAGCCCTCGTCGTAGCGGTAGTAGCCCGAGCAGGCGAAGAGGAACGAGCAGGTCAGCACCACGGTCTCGGCGGTGTCGGTGCGCTGCGCGTGCACCGTCCAGCGGGCGGTGCCGCTGTCCCATTCGGCGCGGAGCACCCGGTGTCGGAAGCGGATGTGCCGCTGCACGTCGTGCTCCCGGGCGGTCTCCCGGACGTACTCCCGGATGGCCTCGCCGTCGGCGATGGCCTTCGGGTTGGTCCACGGCTTGAACGAGTAGCCCAGGGTGAACATGTCCGAGTCGGACCGGATGCCCGGGTAGCGGAACAGGTCCCAGGTGCCGCCGATCGCGTCGCGCGCCTCGAGCACCGCGTACGTCTTGTCGGGACACTCACGACGGAGGTGGCAGGCGGCGCCGATGCCGGAGAGGCCGGCTCCGATGATGAGCACGTCGACGTGGTCGGAGGTCATGGCCTTCCTCCATCCGGGGCAGTGGACGGACACTATCCAGCCCCGCCGATGCCCGTCAACACCCTGTCGAGTCCATCGACACCCTGTCGAGTTCGGGTAACATCAGCGGCCATGACGACCGCCCGTACCGGTGCCGCGAGAGCGACCCCGCGCGGACGCCGCGCGGCCCGATCCACCGGCGACGACCGGGAGACGGCGATCCTGGCCACCGCCGAGCGGCTGCTGGAGCAGCGGGCGTTCGCCGACATCTCGATCGACGACCTGGCGCGCGGTGCCGGCATCTCCCGGCCGACGTTCTACTTCTACTTCCCATCCAAGGACGCGGTGCTGCTGACCCTGCTCGACCGGGTCACCGAGGAGGCCGACGCGGCCGCCGGGGACGTGCTGGTCCGGCTCGCCGAGGACCCCCGGGCCCGGTGGCGGGAGCTGATCCACCGGTTCCACGAGACGTTCGGCGCGCACCGCGCGCTGGTGCTTGCCTGCGCGCAGGTGCGCGGCACGAACGCGGAGGTACGCCGGCTCTGGGCGGCCGTGCTGGAGCGCTGGGTGCAGGCCATAGAGGCGGCCATCGAGGCGGAACGGCGACGCGGCGCGGCCCCGGACGGTCTGCCCGCCCGGGACCTCGCCATCGCGCTCAACTCGATGAACGAGCGGGTCTGGTACGCCACCTTCGCCGGCGACGGCCCGGCCGTCGCCGAGCGGGACGTGGTGGACGTGCTGCTCGACCTCTGGATGGCCGGCATCTACCGCGACACCGCTCCCCCGCCGTCGCCCTGACCTACTCCGCGGCCTTGGTAGACGTCATGATCCAGTTGGTCTCCCAAGTCTGCTCGCCGTCGACGGAGAACGCCTGCTCCCAGCGGGCCGTCGTCGCGGTGATGTCCGACCAGATGAACCGGCACCGGACCGGTCGCCCCTCGTGCTGGTCGTCGGCGTAGAAGCGGCCGACGCCGTCGACGAAGCGGCCCACCATCGGCGGCTGCTCCAACTCGCCGCGCTCGCTGTTCATCCAGTAGATCGACCACTCCTCGCGCTTCGGATCGAAGATCCTGATCGTGGCGCCCGCCGAACCCTTGGTCGGGAAGGTGACCTCGTCGAAGTTGCCGCCGCCGCCGAAGAAGCAGTGCGCGACGGAGATGCCCGGGAACTCCTCCCACTCGTCGGAGCCGACCAGCCGCTCGCGCAGCCGCCGGTTGACCACGTTCCAGGTGCCCACGTAGAAGTCGAAGTCGCCCATCAGCGGCCCACCGGCCCTTCCGCTCGAGTGTCGTTCAGATATCCAGCCAGGTCGGGATGCTCCGGCGCAAGCAGGTGCCGGACCCAGGCGGCCCGCTCGTGCTCGAGCACCGCCAGCTCCCACACGCAGCCGACGGCGGGTAGGCGTACCTCGACGAAGTGGGTCGGGTCCGCGTCCGGGCAGTCCAGCGCCGGTTGCCCGGCCGCGGCGACGCGGACCTCGAGGGCGTTGTCCCACACCCAGGTGTACGCCAGCAGATAGGCGCCGGTGTCCGCGCCGCGGTGCAGCACCACCCACCCGGCCGCCGGGGTGCCGTCGTCCGCGACCCCGGCCAGCAGGGCGGGCAGGAAGTCGTACGCGGCCTTCTCCACCTCGGCCTCGATCGGCCGCTCCGGCTGGTCTATGTGGTAGCGCTTGAGCTGGCGACCATCCACCAGAAGCGTTCCGGGCGTTCGTAGTTCCTTGTCGCGAAATGCCATGCGGGGACGGTAGAACGGGTCCCCTGACAACTAGTGTCAGTGAAGTGCGGGCTTCTCGACTTCTCTCTCTCCTGCTGCTGCTCCAGTCGCACGGCCGGCTGACCGCCACACAGCTCGCCGAGCGGCTGACCGTCTCTCCCCGGACGATCTACCGGGACGTGGAGTCGCTGCACGCCGCCGGCATCCCGCTCTACGGCGAGGCCGGGCACGCCGGCGGCTACCAACTCGTCGACGGGTGGCGCACCCGCCTGACCGGGCTGACCGCCGAGGAGGCCGACCGGCTCTTCCTGGCCGGGCTGCCCGGGCCGGCCGACGACCTGGGCTACGGCGACGTGGTGGCCGCCCTGCAACTCAAGCTGCACGCCGCGCTCCCGGCGCCGCTGCGCGACCGGGCCACCCAGCTCCAACAGCGCTTCCACCTGGACGCGCCCGGCTGGTACTCCGACGGCGACACCTCCCCCGAGCTGGCCCGCACGGCCGAGGCGGTCTGGCGGCAGCACCGCGTCGAGGTGCGCTACCGCAGCTGGGAGGGCGAGGTGACCCGGGTCCTGGAGCCGTACGGCCTGGTGCTCAAGGGCGGCCGGTGGTATCTGGTGGCCGACCGGCCCGGCCGGGGCGCACCGGCCACCTACCGGATCAACCAGATCCTCGCGCTGACCCCCCTCGATCAGGCGTTCGACCGGCCGGCCGACTTCGACCTGCCGGCCTGGTGGCGGGCGCACGTGGTGCAGTTCCGCGCCCGGCTGCACCGCGACGAGGCCACCGTGCGGCTGTCCCCGGGCGGCCGGGCGCGGCTACGGGAGGTCGGCAGCGACCCGGTGGTGGCCGCGGTGGACGCCAGCGCCGGCCCACCCGACGAGCAGGGCTGGGTGACCGCGGTGCTGCCCATCGAGTCGCTCACCCACGCCCACGGGGACCTGCTGCGCCTCGGCGCGGACGTGGAGGTGCTCACCCCGGTCGCGCTGCGCGAGCGGTTGGCCGCCACGGCTGCCGGGCTGGCCGCGCTCTACGCCCCGGCGTGATGTGGGTCGCTCACGTTGGTCGGTGGCGGGGTTCTGGGAGAGTGTGTGACCGTGGACGCTCTCTCGGTGCGGGGACTCAGCCGCAACTTCGGCAACCTGGTCGTGTTGGACGACGTGAGCTTCACGCTCCAGGCGGGCCGGATCGCGGTGGTGCTGGGCCCCAACGGCAGCGGCAAGACCACCCTGCTGCGCTGCGTGGTCGGTGCCGACCGGCCGGACGCGGGCGAGGTGCTGGTCCAGGGTCGCCGAGCCGACGAGACCGATCCTCAGGTGCGCGCGCTGGTGGCCGCCGCCCTGGACGACATCGACTTCTTCCCCGACCTGTCCGTGGTCGAGCACCTGGAGCTGGTCGCGTACGCCCACGGGGGTGACGCCGAGCCGGTCGACGAGGTCCTCGCCGAGCTGGGCCTGGAGCCGGCCCGCGACCAACTGCCGGTGACCCTGTCCAGCGGGCAGCGCCGCCGGCTGGCGCTGGCCTCCTGCTTCGTACGGCCCCGTCGGGTGCTGATCCTGGACGAGCCGGAGCAGCGCCTGGACGTCCGCGGGCGGGAGTGGCTGGCCGACCGGCTGCGCCGCGAGCGGGTCGCCGGCACCGCCGTGCTGATGGCCTCGCACGACCCGGAGCTGATCGACGCGGTGGTCGACGAGCGGATCGAGATCGGCCGGTGACCGCTGCACCCGCCACGATCGCCGAGGTGCCGGCCGGGGTGCCCTCCGCGCGGCAGGTCCGTACGCACCTGCGCCAGGCCCGCCGCCGGCATCACGATCATTCCCTCGGCGATGTGCTGGGCGACGCGTACGTCGTGGTCCTGTTCGTGGGCATGTACGGCTGGTTCGCGGTCAGCGCCAGCCGCGACCTGCTGCGCTCGCCCAGCATGGGACAGGCCGACCCGGGGGTGCGGTGGTGGCTGGCGGTCGCGGCGCTGCTGGCCGGCGCCGGTCTCGCCTGGCGCGGCCTGCGGGCGCTCGGCCCGCTGCTGGTCACCCCGGCGACGCAGAGCTGGGTGACCAGCGCGCCGGTCGACCGGCGGGCCTGGCTGGCGCCGCGCCTCGGCGTCCTGCTGACCGGCGCGGCGGCCGCCACGGCGGCGCTCGGTGCCGCCGTGGCGGCGCTGGCCGGCGTCAGCGACCTGAGCGTCCTGGGCTGGGCGGCGGCGGCCGGTGCCGGCTGGGGAGTGGCCGCGCTCGCGCTGAGCGTGGTCGCGCAGAGCAGCCCGCCCGGCCGGCGGTGGCCCGTCCTGCTGGGGGCGGTGCCGATGCTCGCCGCCGCCGTCGTCACGGGCGTCGTGGTGCTCGTCGGTCACCTCGGCGAGGGGCTGCCCCGGCCGGTGACCGCGCCGACCGTCGCGCTGGTCGCCGTCGGAGCGCCCCTCGCGGTCGCCGCCATCATCCTCGCGGTACGCGCGCTGCCCCGGGTGGACCGGGCCACCCTGACCACCGGCGCGCAGTTCGCCAACGCCGCCGCCACGGCCACCATCCTGCTCGACCCGACGATGCTGGTCAGCCTGGTGGAGAGCCGGCGCTGGCGCCGGATCGGCCGGGTCCGCAGCCGGCGCTTCCTGCCCGGCCCCGGCTGGTGGGTGCTGCTCCAGGCCGACGTCCGCCGGCTCGGCCGCCACCCCAGCGCCCTGCTGTTCTGGGCGGCGCTGATCCTCGTCCAGTACGCTGCCGCGCTCGCCCTGCCCGGGCTCGCCGGAGCCGCGCAGGTGGTGTTCGGCTACGTCGCCGCCGACCGACTGACCGGCGGGCTGCGCTCGATCAGTCGGTCGACCGGGCTGCGTCGGGCGCTCGGCGGCAGCGACAACGCGCTGCGCGCGATCCATTTGATCGTGCCGGCGGTGGGCGCGGGCCTGTGGTGGCTGCTGACCACGCCGACCGTGCACGGTGGGCCGCCCTGGCTCGCGCCCATGCTCGCGCTCGGGGTGGTGGCCGCCGCCTGGCGAGCGGCCACCCGACCACCGATCGACTACGGCGGAGCCACCGTCAACACGCCGTTCGGGATGATCCCGGTCGACCTGCTGCGCCAGGGCGCACGCGGGCCGGCGCTGCTCGCCGTGCTGGTCCTGTTCCAGATCATGCTGGGCTGACCGCCCCGCACGTCAACGGAGGTCACCGAGCGCGGCGGCGATCGTGGCGATGCCCTCTTCGAGGGTCGACGCGGTGTTCGCCGCGTAACCGAGCACCAGACCCGGGCGGTACGGCCGCTGGCAGTGCCAGGACAACGGCTGCACCTTCACACCACGCGCCAGCGCCGCCGCCGCCAGATCGGTGTCCACCAGCGCGTCGTCGAGCGTGATCACCAGGTGCAGACCGGCCGCCGCCCCGTGCACGGTCGCACCGGGCAGGTGCCGGCGGACCGCCTCGATCATCGTGTCGCGCCGACGGATGTGCCGGCGGCGCAGCAACCGCAGGTGCCGCTCGAGCGCGCCGGAGGTCATCAGCTCCGCCAGCACCAGTTGCGGCAGCGCCGCGTTGCCCAGGTCGGCGTTGCGCTTGGCGGCCACCACCGCCGCCCGGTGCCGGCTCGGCACGAGCAGCCAGCCGACCCGCAGCGCCGGGGCGAGCAGCTTGGACACGCTGCCGGTGTAGCAGACCTGCTCGGGCAGCAGCCCACGCAGCGCCGGCACCGGGGGGCGGTCGTAGCGGTGCTCGGCGTCGTAGTCGTCCTCGATGATCAGACCGCCGGCCCGAGCCCAGTCGACGAGCTGACGGCGGCGGTCGCCGTTGAGCACCACGCCGGTCGGGAACTGATGCGCGGGGGTGAGCATCACCGCGGGGAACCCGCTGGCGGCAAGCTCGTCGACCCGCAGCCCGGCCTCGTCCACCGCGATCGGTGGGGTCTCCACCCGCCAGTTGTTCAGGTGCTGCCGCACGCCGAGCGAGCCCGGGTCCTCGACCGCCACCCGGTCGATGCCGGCGAGGCCGAGCGCCTGGGCGAGCAGCCCGAGCGCCTGGGACACGCCCGCCACGATGATCACCTCGGCGGGGTCGACGACGATGCCCCGGCTGCGGGCCAGCCAGGCGGCGACGGCCCGCCGCAACGCCGGTGTGCCACACGGGTCGCCGTAGCCGAAGTCGGCCGCGACGAGGTGGCGGAGCACGGTCCGTTCGGCGCGCAGCCACTCCGCCCGGGGGAAGGCGGCGAGATCGGGTACGCCGGGAGTCAGGTCGATCTTCGCGGGCGCCGTGCGTACCGCGTCGAAGATGTCGCTGCCCGGTGCCGGCGGGAAGAGCGCGGCCGGCACCGGCGCGGCGGCCGGGGTGGGTGCCGACGTGACCACGGCGGCCGGCGCGGCGACGACCACCGTCCCGGCCCGGCCCCGGCCGGCGACGTGCCCCTCCTCGGTCAGCCGCTGGTACGCCTCGGTGACCACGCCCCGGGAGACGCCGAGGTCGGCGGCGAGCACCCGCGTGGCGGGCAGCCGGCCACCGACCGGCACCCGCCCGTCGGCGATGGCCTGGCGCAACCGGCCCGCCAGCCAGTCGGCGCGACCCCCGGGCGGCGCGTCGGCGATGGCGAGGTGCAGAAAATCCGACCCGGCGGTTATGGACCTCTCAACTGCCCTCGCTTTGGCCCTGCTCACCGGACCATCCTGCCACCAGAGTGAGCACGAGAGCGCCCCGCCAACCATCGGAGGACGACCGTGACGATCCCGTTCCTGATCACCGTGCTGATCGTGGTGATCACCCCGGGCACCGGGGTGTTCTTCACCCTCGCCGCTGGCCTGTCCCGGGGTGCCCGGGCTGGCGTGGTGGCCGCGTTCGCCTGCACGCTGGGGGTGGTGCCGCACCTGCTGGCGGCGCTGACCGGGCTGGCCGCCGTCCTGCAGGCGAGCGCGGCGGCGTTCGAGGTGGTCAAGTACCTCGGCGTCGCGTACCTGCTCTACCTGGGCTGGTCGACGGCGCGGGACCGCAGCGCCTTCGCGCCGGACACGGCGGTCGGGCCGCCCCGCTCGGCGGCCCGCGTGATCGTCTCGGGAGTGCTGGTCAACCTGCTCAACCCGAAGCCGACCCTGTTCTTCGTCGCGTTCCTGCCGCAGTTCGTCGACACCACCGCGCCGGGCTCGACCCGGTCGATGCTCGCCTGCGGCGCGGTGTTCATGCTGTTCACCTTCGTGGTGTTCAGCGGCTACGGCATCTTCGCGGCCCGGGTACGCGATCGAGTGCTGGCCCGGCCGCGCGTCACCGACTGGCTGCGCCGGTCCGTCGCCGGCACGTTCATCGCGCTCGGCGTGACGCTCGCCCTCACCGAGCGGTGACGGTCTCAGGCGGTGTCACCGGGGACGAGGTGGCGGTAGCCGGGGATCGTCTCCCCGAACCAGCCGGCGACGCTGGCCAGGCCCCGCTCGTTGAGCTGGGCGTCGTGGATCGGGTACGCCCGGTCGGCGCCCACCGCGGCGGCGAACCGGATCGCCTCGCCGAGGCGCATCCAGGACCCCTGCGCCGGCACCAGCAGGGTGTGCACCGGCGCGTCCGGCACGTGCAGCGAGTCGCCGGGGTGGTAGACCCCGTCGCCGATCACGTAGCCGAGGTTGGGACAATCGGGCTGGCCCTCGTGGATGGGGGCGTGCCGCCCACCGTGGGCGGTGACCGCGATGCCCGCCGCGGTGAAGCTCTGCCCAGCGCTCACCCGGGTCACCGGCAGCGGGGCGAGGTCGGGCAGGCGGGCGCCCTCGGGGGCGTACACCGGGACGCCCAGGCCAGCCAGGCGCAGCACGTCCACGTGGTCGGTGTGCTCGTGGGTGACCATGACGGCGTCCGCGCCGACCAGGGCACGCGGCTCGCTCCACGTGCCCGGATCGACCACCAGCACCCCGCCCTCGTGCTCGACCCGGACGCAGGCGTGGGTGAATCGGGTGATCCGCATCCGGCGACGGTACGCCCGCAATTGGGCCGGGTCGGGTCGGCGGGGCGTCCTGACGGTCGGTCTGAGCGCGCTCAGCTCAGCCGCGTGCTCGACGTCCGGACGATGTACGCGAACTGCACGCCGAATGCGACCAGCGCGACCAGCACACCCGCTGGGAGCGCCAGCCAGTGCCCAGCCCCGGCCGTCTCGGAAAGCAGGGTGACGCCGAGCCCGGCCAGCAACGCGTTGACCGTGCCGACCAGCGAGGCCGTGGTGAGCAGGAACTCCCAGCGCCCCGGTCCGGTGCCGACCAGGGTCCAGGCCGTCCGCATGCTGCCCTCGGCCGTCACCGCGTCGGAGAAGAAGTCGTGCTCGCCAGCGAACCGATGTTGGTAGTAGGCACGGATGCGCTGAATCCGGCGCAGGTCCAGCGAGTTCTCCACGGTGGTCTCGACCAACCGGAGGAAGGTCAGCACCCCGATAATCACCAGCGTCGGTAGCACCGCGCCGACGTAGGGCCGGACCACCCTGTCGTTACTGGCGACGAACCCCAGCCCGATCAGGGCGGCCGACAGCAGGGACAGGAAGATGGTGGCCCGGCCGGTGGCCTCGGCGATGGTCCCGGCGCGGGACGTCTGCAACGCGTAGTGCTCGGTGGTCAGGGCGGTGAGCAGCGCCTTCTCGCGTTCGCCGTCATCCATCCCGCCGACCCTCCGCAGCCGCCCGACCCCTCACCGTCACCCTACGAGCGGTGGAGGCGGTCCAGCCGACGAACCGGACGGTCACGAACGGGACAGCGGGCGGCACAGCACGCACGTATCCTCCGCATCTCGGTGATCGACGCTCGGCGGCGCCGCCGTCCGACGACAGAGGGGGCCGAATGCCCGGGTGGGCTGAGCGCAGCGGCCGGCAACGACGCTCCTTCGTCGTCGGTGGCGCCCTGCTCGGCATCGCCACGGCGATGCTGCTCGCCGCGTGGCTCAGCACCGGCTTCCGAAGCGACCTGCTGCTCAACCTCGGCTCCAGCGTCGTGCTCGCGGCCATCTCCTACGTCATCTTCGACCCGCTGTTCGAGGAGGCCCGCAAGGCACGGGTGCAGGAGCACCTGAGCTTCGACCGGCAGGCGTTCGTGGCGCAGCTGCACCGCGCCGGTCGCCGGGTCCGGATCCTCGACACCTGGACGATCATGTTGGAGCGGGTGCACCGCGAGGAGACGCTGCGCGCCGTCCGGGCGGCGCTCACCAACGGCGCCGAGGTGCAGTTGCTCCTGCTCGATCCGGACTGCTCCGCCGCCCAGCAGCGCTCCGAGGAACTGGAACGGGAGCGGGTGGACGTCCCCCGCTACATCCGGAGCAACCTGCGCCACCTGGCTGCCTTCGCGCACACCCTCGACCCCGCGCTGCGGCACCGGTTGCAGGTCCGGCTCTACGACGCGTCCCCGTCGATCCAGCTCTACCAGTGGGACGGCCGGGCGCTGATCTCGTTCTTCCCGATCGGGAAGCTGTCGTTCAACGTGCCGCAGCTCGAGGTGGACATGGACAGCCCGTGGGGCGGGTTCGTGCACGCCCGGTTCGAGGAGCTGTGGGAGCACGAGCAGGCCACCGTGAGCCTGGAGCGGTACGCGTCGGTCACGGTCACGCTGCGCCACGACGGCTCCGACATGATCGAGGTGCAGGTGCCGTACGTGACGGTGGACGGGCAGCACTACATCGACTGCCGCGCGTTCCGGGTCGCCCGACCGCTGACCGTACGGGCCGTCCTGCCACCCCGGCCGCCCGGCGCGACGCCGGGCGTGTTCACGCTGGCCGAGCCCGCCGAGGGCGATCATCTGCCGCCCGCCACCGTGTCCCGGCACTTCGACCAGAAGTACGGCCCCGGTGACGGGGACCGGGTGTTGCGCCGGCTCGTACCGCAGACGCCGGACGACCCGCACGGACGGTGACCCCCGGCCCGCCCGGTCGGGGTGGCGCGCGCGATGATGGCAGTGCCAGCGCGTCACCGCGCCCGATCGCCCGGAGGTCCTTCCGCGTGTCGCCCCGCCCCGTTCCGCCGCCCGGCCCCGCGCAGCTGCGCGCCGACTGCGGGCGCTGCTTCGGGTTGTGCTGCGTGGTGCCCGCCTTCGCCGCGTCGGCGGACTTCGCCATCGACAAGCCGGCCGGGCGACCCTGCCCCAACCTGCGCCCGGACCACCGCTGCGGCATCCACACCGAGCTGCGGGAGCGGGGGTTCCCGGGCTGCACGGTGTTCGACTGCTTCGGTGCCGGCCAGCAGGTCGCCCAGGTGACCTTCGGCGGGCGGGACTGGCGGGACGCGCCGGAGACGCTGCCGGCGATGGCTGCCGCGTTCACCGTGCTGCGACCGCTGCACGAGCTGCTCTGGTACCTCACCGAGGCGCTGACACTGCGCCCGCCGGTCGATCTGCGCGCCGAGCTGGCCCGCGCCCAGGCCGAGACGGCGGCACTGATCGCCGGCGACCCCGCCGAGCTGGCGACGGTGGATGTGGCCGCCCAGCGGGCCCGGGTCAACCCGCTGCTGTCCCGGGCCGGTGACGCGGCCCGCTCCCGAGGCGGCGCCGCCGGTGCCGACCACCGGGGCGCCCAGCTCTTCGGGGCGGACCTGCGCCGGGTGGACCTACACCGGGCCAACCTGCGCGGGGCGCTGCTGATCGGCGCTGACCTGCGCGGGGTCGACCTGAGTCTGGCTGACGTCACGGGCGCCGACCTGCGCGGGGCCGACCTGCGCGGCGCGGACCTGCGGACCACCCTCTTCCTGCACCAGTCCCAGCTCGACGCCGCCCGTGGTGACGCACGCACCGGGCTACCGGCGACGCTCGCCCGACCGGCGCACTGGACGGCGCTGCCCCTCACCCCGGTCCGTCAGCCGTCGCGGGCCGCCGCCACCGCGCCGGCGCGGCGCGGCCGACGCCGCTGACGCGAGGTTTCGTCCCCGACGACGCCGGGTAGCCACCGCCGACGCGAAACGGCACCGACGGGGGGCGCGGCGTGGGCTACCGAAAGCGGGACGGTGAGCTGCCGGCGGACCCGGAGCACGCCGAGGACGAGGCCGGCCAGGCCCGGCTGGTGCAGGTCGAGGCGGACACCGAGGTCCCGGCACCGGCCGACACCGACGTGCCGCCGGACATCGTGACCGAGGACGACAACTCGGGTGTCGCCGGTGGCTCCTCCGGCAGCAGCGGCGGCGGGTCGAGCATGCCCGGCCATCCGGACGCGACGCGCTGAGCCGCAGCCATCAGCAGGCGGTCAGCGGCCGCCGCACGGCGTCAACGGCTGGTCAACGCCGCCGCTCGCGCCTCGGTCATGCCCTTGTTGGCCAGCCCGTCGGCCCGTTCGTTCTCGGGGTGCCCGTTGTGGCCCTTGACCCACAGCCAGGTGACCTCGTGACGCTCGCAGGCCGCCTCCAGCCGCTGCCACAGGTCGGCGTTCTTCACCGGCTGCTTCGCGGCGGTCTTCCAGCCGTTGCGCTTCCAGGAAGCCAGCCAACTGGTGATGCCGTTGCGCACGTACGTGCTGTCGGTGTGCAGCTCCACGGTGACCGGCCGGGTCAGGCTCTCCAGCGCCTGGATGGCCGCCATCAGCTCCATCCGGTTGTTGGTGGTCGGGGTGGCCTCGCCGCCGCACAGCTCCCGCTCGTGGCCGCCGTAGCGCAGCAGAGCTCCCCAGCCGCCCGGCCCGGGGTTGCCGCTGCACGCCCCGTCGGTCCAGATCTGTACGCCCTTGCCGGCCGCCGCGTCCACCATGCCCGGCAACCTACCGGGCGGCGTCGCCGTACCCCGCCTGCGGGGGCCACCACGCCGGGGCGGAACCGCTAGGGTCGGCCCGGTGGAACGGCACATCACCTTCGACCGACTGCACAACTTCCGCGACCTTGGCGGCTATCGCACCGAGGACGGGCGATCGGTGCGCTGGCGCCTGCTCTACCGGTCGGATTCCCTCGCCAAGTTGGCGGGCGCCGACCTGGCCCGCTTCGAGGCCCTCGGCGTCCGCACGGTGCTCGACCTGCGCTACCCGTGGGAGATCGCGGCTCGCGGCCGAGCACCGGAGATCGACGGGCTGAGCTGGCACAACCTGAGCATCGAGCACCGCCCCTACGAGCAGGCCACCATCGACCCGACGCTGGACCCGTGGCGTTACCTCGCCGACCGGTACGCCGAGGTCGCCGAGGACGGGGTGGCCGAGCTGCGTCGGGCGCTGGAGGTGATCGCGGCCGCCGACGGTCCGCTGGTCTTCCACTGCGCCTCCGGCAAGGACCGGACGGGGCTGCTGGCCGCCCTGCTGTTGACCCTGCTCGGGGTCGACGAGGACCAGATCGCCGCCGACTTCGCCCGTACCGAGCTGGCCACCGAGGGACTGATCGCCGACTGGCGGGCCCTGCACCCGGACCGGGAGCTGGCCTGGCCGGGGTACGGCCGCGCGCCCGAGGTGATCATCCGTCTCGTCCTGGCCGACCTGGCCGCCGCGCACGGCTCGGTCCTCGGCTACGCCACCGACCGGCTCGGCGTGGACGAGGCGCTCACCGCCCGGCTCCGCGAACGACTGCTGACCGACTGACAGCCGGCGGACTGGCCGGCGCGCTCGCGCCAGCGGGCCGGCCGGGCTGATCGACACGAGATCGCTGAAGTCGCGGCATCAGCGGCAGCGGAATACCGCGACAACAGCGAAGTCGAGTCGATCACGCGGAGCGCAGGACGCGCGCACGCGGAGCGCAGGGCGCGCGCAGCGCGCGCCGCGCTACTTGCCGCCGGTCGGTGGGCTGGGCTCCGGGCCGCCCGCGGCGCCGACCACCGCCGCCGGGACAGCCGGCGCGGGACGGGTCGGGCGCAGCCGGTCGCGGACGCGGTGCGCGGCGTCGCCGGCGGTGGCGGAGATCATCGGCAGCAGTCGGGTGGAGTTCATCACCGCGACCTCCTCGGCGGGGCTGGTGACGCCGTCGAGGAAGCGCAGCACCCGCTCCGGCGGGTTGCGGTCGAAGAGCCGGTCGAAGAACTCGACGCCACCGACCCCGCCCCGGTCCAGGGCGCGCAGCGCGACGGCGTCCATCCAGCGGTGCCGACGCGGATACGCGGGCGCGGGCACCGGCGGCCGGCCGGCGGCGAGGGCGCGGGCCACCTGGTCGGCTTGGCGGTACATGGCGGAGAAGGTGAAGCCGGTGGAGGGACGGGTGGCGCCGCCGGCCGTGCCGAGACGGACCACCCGGGGCGAGGGCCGGGCCGGGAACGGCGCATCGGTCATCGGGATCACCCCGTTCTCCACCTCGCGCACCCGCAGCCCGGCCGGGTCCAGCCCGAGCAGATCCCGGTAGTTGGCGAGCGCCGCGTCATACCCGGCGTCGGTGAGCAGTGCCGGCGAGAACTCGGTGTACTCGACCAAGGCGTAACGGTCGCTCACCGGCAGCACGTACCCGAAGGAGACCCCTCGGGGCGGCTGCGGGGTGCGGAAGTCCATGAGCACCGCCCGGCCCGGGTCGAAGACCGGCCGGTCGGCCTCCAGCCACCAGCCCCGGAAGTGCTGCAACCAGGTGGTCCGCCCGGAGCGGGCCGGCGGGCGGGGGCGGGAGTCGAGCACCCAGCCGGCCCGTACGGTCGGCCCGCCGCCGGTGCGCACCACCACCCTTGCGCCGTCGTCGGCCACCGTCTGGGCGGGCGCGCCGATGCGGGTGGCGTCGAGCCGTCGCTCGGCCTCGGCAGCCCGGTCGTAGACCGGGCCGGAGCGGAGCATGGCGTACCGCAGCGGGGCCAGGTCGAGCACGCGACGCCGCGCCGCCGTGGCCACCTCGACCCGCTGCCAGCTCGCGCTGAGCAGCGGATCCAGGTCACTGCCCGGGGAGCCCCAGAACGCCCAGGTGCGGTCCTGCCCGCGCCGGCGCACCGGGTCGACGATCGCGATCCGCAGGTCGCGTACGCCGTGCCGGTCCAATGCGGCGAGCACCAGCGACGCGGCGCCACCGCCACCGAGCAGCGCGAGGTCGACATCCAGCGGCGCGGTTTCGGTCACCGCACCACGCTGCCACACCGGGCCGCCCGCCGCGGCGCGACGGTCAGTCGACCCGCGCGGCCCGCTGCTCACCCGAGGCCGCACCCGAGGCCGCACCCGGACCCGACCCCGAGGCCGCACCCAGACCCGGAGCCGGAGCCGACGCCGGAGCCGGCTCGGCGTAGGCGCTGGCCACGGCGGCCCGGTTGAACACCCGCCAGGTGGCGGCGGAGACGCCGATGGCTACCGCCAGCCCGACCCAGTACGGCGCGGTGATGCCGAACCGGGCGGCCAGCACGCCGCCGAGCAGCGCACCGGCACAGTTACCGCCGGCCGCCACGAAGAACGTGGTGCTGGCCACCCGGCCCTGCAGCGCTGGTGGTGTGAGCCGTTGACGCAGCGAGTTCGCCACGATGTTCCACAGCGCGCCGTGCACCCCGAACGCGAAGAGCGCGAACCCGACCACGGCCGCGCTGCGGGACGCGGCCAGGGCGAGGTGCAGGCCCGCCTCGATCAGCAGACCGACCCGTACCGTCCAGGTGGCGGTGAGCCGGGCGATGAGCCGGTCGCCGACGAGCGCGCCGAGCACGCCGCCGGCAGCCAGGCAGGTGAACAGCAGCCCGTAGCCGACCGAGCCGAGCCCCAGCCGCTCGTGGGCCAGCAGCACCAGCACCGCGAGCGCGGCGGTCAGGGTGACGTTGAGCAGGCCGATCAGCACGGACATCGTCCGCAGCAGCCGCTGGCCGAGCAGCCAGCGGAACCCCTCGACGATCTCCGCCCAGACCGAGCGGCTCTGGCGCGCATCGCCGTCCGCCGTCGTGGTGCTGGCGCGGAAGTCGCCTCCGATCAGCGCCACGAGCACCGCGCTGAGGGCGTACGTTACGGCGTTGACCAGGAACGGGCTGCCCGCCGCGAGCACGAACAGGAAGCCGCCCAGCGGGCCGGCGAGCATGCCCTGCATCAGGGTGGTGCCGCCGCCGAGCCAGCCGTTGGCCCGTTCCAGCCGCTCCCGGGGCACCACGGCCGGCAGCACCGCCTGGCTGGCCGACCGGAACACGATCTCGCCGGTGTTGACCACGAAGAGCACCGCGTAGAGCAGCGCCACCCCGGCCCGATCCGTGATGATCGCCAGAGCCAGCACGGCGAGCGCGGCCACCCGCACCAGGTCGATGATGATCATGAGGCGACGTCGGTCCACCCGGTCCACCAGCACCCCACCCGGCAGGGCGAAGAGCAGCCAGGGCAGCCAGGCCACGGCGGACGCCGCGGCCACCACGAGCGGATCATCGCTACGCGACGCGACGAAGAGAGGCGCGGCGACCGTGGCCAGACCGCTGCCGAGGGCGGAGAGCGTGCTCGCCGCCCACAATCGGGCAAACCGCGTACCCAGTCCCGCACTTCCGTCCCGTGTCACGGGCAGCGAACCTACCAGCGCCCGCCCGGACCCACCTCGATTTATACCGCCGGCAGCGGCTGGCCGGCTTGACAGGCAACCATTCGGTTACCTATGGTGACAGGCAGCCAAATGGTTGCGTATCGGGAGGGTCCATGGACGAGGCTTTCCGGGCGCTGGCCGATCCCACCCGGCGACGGCTGCTCGACCGGCTGAACGAACGCAACGGCCAGACCCTGCGTGAGCTCTGTGCTGGGCTGGCGACGAGCCGACAGGCGGTCAGTAAGCATCTCTCCGCGCTGGAGGCAGCCAACCTCGTCACGACCGCGCGGCGCGGCCGGGAGAAGCTGCACTACCTCAACGCCGCCCCGATCATCGCCATCGCCGACCGGTGGCTTAGCAGTTACGACCGTCAGCGGGCGGCGGCGCTCGCCGATCTGAGCACAGCATTGGAGCACCAGCCCATGGAGAACCCGACCTTCGTGTACACCACATACATCACCACCACCCCGCGACGGCTGTGGGCGGCGCTCATCGAACCGGCCTTCACCCGCCGCTACTGGGGCGGGGTCGCGTTGATGTCGGACTGGCAGGTCGGCTCACCGGTGCTGTGGCAGGACGCGCCCGACGGCGAGCCCCGCGATCTCGGCCAGCGGGTGTTGGCCGCCGAGCCGTACCGGCGCCTCTCCTACAGTTGGCACGGCTTTCAGCCAGAGCATGCCGAGCACTTCGGCTGGTCCGCCGAGGATCTGGCCGCCCGCCTCGGCGAGCGCCGGTCGACGGTGACTTTCGAGATCGAGCCGCACGGCGACTCGGCCGTCCGGCTGACCGTCGTCCACGACGACTTCTCCCCGGACAGCGAGATGCACCGGGCGATCAGCGGCCAACTCGACGGCAGCGGCGGTTGGCCGGTGTTGCTGGCCAGCCTCAAGACGCTGCTCGAGACCGGCGAGCCGATGCGCGAGCCGGTCGGCTGACCTCGCACCAGCGCCCCAGGGCATTCCCGCCGGCACCGGCAATACCTCGCCTACGGCCCAGCCGCGACAGCCGGACCGGACGGACATCGATCGGACCACCGACGCCGGTCGGCCCGTCGGGGCCTTTCCGCAGCTCTTCCCGCCTTCGGGTGGACACGTGACGGCAACGAGGATTTCTCATTTTCACCTGATCGAGGACCCAACGCACCTAGTGTTGGGCACACCGGTGTTAGTCACGGAGTTGGCCACCCGAACGACGTCCCACGCAGTCAGCGGACGAAAAGTGAGGGAAGACGCGTATGAAGGTCACAACAGCACTCTGCTCGGCGGCGCTCGGCGTGGGCCTCGGCACGCTCCTGCTGCCGGGCGCCGCACTGGCCGACACCACCGTGTCACCGGCCACCACTCCGGTCGGTGGGACCGTCGTGCTCACCGCGACGACCTGCAACCCCAAGTCGGGTGACGCCCTCTTCCGCGTCACCGGGCCCAACCGTAACGAGAACGTCCGATCCACCACGGCCGCCGCCGGTGGCGGGCTGAGCGCCGAGCTCTTCACCGCCGGGTTCACCCTGGGCACGTACACGGTGGCGGCCACCTGCGGCGACGGCAGCTCGGACGGCAGCGCCACGTTCACCGTCACCCCGATCGGCGGCGCCCCGGCCGGCTCCGGTGGAGGCAGCCGCGACAACGGCGCCCTCGCCGCCGGTGGCACGCTGCTCGGCACCGCCGCCGCCGGCGCGGTGATCCTGTTCCGCCGGCGCCGACCGGCCTCCACTGTCGCCTGACCGGCGACCCGCTCCATCCCTGAGGACGGGTGCCCGCACCGGTGACACCGGCGCGGGCACCCCGACGATCCTGGACGAAGGTGGGCACACATGTGGGGGCGACGGATCGGACCAGCCGTGGTCGCGCTGCTCGGCGTCACCGGGCTGGGGCTCATCGCCGCTGGCCTCACCGCCGGTCCGGCACGACCACCGCGGCCGCCGACCGAGACGCCGACACACACCCGCCCCGCGCCGGACCTGGCGCCGCTGCCCCGGGCCGCGCCGGTCCGGGTGCAGATTCCGGCGATCGGGGTACGCGCCGAGGTCGTCCCGGTCGGCGCGGACGCGGCCGGGGTGCTGGAGGTGCCACCCCTGGACCGACCCACCCTCGCCGGCTGGTACCGGCACGGCGTCAGCCCGGGCGAGACCGGCAACGCCGTCCTGGTCGGACACGTCGACTCCTCGGCCGGACCGGCGGTCTTCTTCGACCTCGGTCGGCTCCGCACCGGCCAGGAGATCCAGATCACTCGCGCCGACGCACGGGTCACCGTCTTCACAGTGGACGGTGTGCGGTCGTACCCCAAGGACCGCTTCCCCTCGGCGCTGGTCTACGGACCGGCGGACGCCGCCGGACTGCGCCTCATCACGTGTGGCGGCCGGTTCGACGCGGGAACCGGCAACTACGTGGACAACGTCGTCGTTTTCGCCACCCGCACGGCCTGACCCGGCCGGCCCACCTGTCGGGCCCCCGACCCCGCTCGGCAGAATGCGGTGACACCATCCCCTGCGGGCACCGCCGTCGAGGACGGTGCGCCGGGCGACAGGGGGGCACGCCGTGGTTCAACGACCGGTACGGGACCGGGCTGGCGGCGGCGTACGCGCTCTGGCCCGTCGACTGCTCGGCCGGGTCGAGGGCGACTCCCCCACACCCCGCCGGGCCAACCCGGACGCCGTGGTCGACTGCGCGGTCTACGTCAACGGGCGGCGGGAGCCCGGCCGGCCGCACTACGCCGACGCGTACGCCCGCAGTCAGCGCGGCCGCGACGCCTTCGTCTGGCTGGGGCTGCACGAGCCCGGCCCGGCCGTGCTCGCCGCCGTGGGCCGCACCTTCGGCCTCGACGAGCTGACCGTCGAGCAGGCACTCGCCGACGGGCACCGGCCCACCGTGCAGCGACACGGGCCGGTCACCCTGCTGGTGCTGCGCACCGCCGGTTACGTGGAGCACGCCGAGCTGACCGACACCTCCGAGGTGATCGACACCGGCGACGTGATGGTGCTGCTCGGTGACCGGTTCGCCATCACCGTGCGGCACGGCGCCGCCGGAGCGCTGCGCAGCGTCCGCGCCGACCTCGAACTGCGCCCGACGCTGCTGGCCGCGGGACCGTGGGCGGTGGCCTACGCGGTCTGCACCCGGATGGTCGACACCTACCTGGAGGTGGCCGGGCACGTGGAGCGGGACCTCGAACGGGTCGAGGAGTCGGTCTTCGCCCGCGACCACTCCGCCGACATCCAGCACATCTACCAGCTCAAGCGGGAGGTGGTGGAGTTCAAGCGAGCGGTGCTGCCGTTGCAGGCACCGATGCGCACGTTGCTCACCCCGGGCACCGACGGGCCACCGCGCGCGCTGCACCGCTGGTTCGTCGACGTGGACGGCCGGCTCGGCCGGGCCGTCGACCGGGTGGCCGCGTACGACGATCTGCTCACCTCGATCGTCCAGTCCCGGCTGGCGCAGCTCGCCGTCGAGCAGAACAACGACATGCGCAAGATCGCGGCGTGGGCGGCCATCGCGGCCACCCAGACCGGCATCGCCGGCATCTACGGCATGAACTTCGCATACATGCCGGAGCTGACCTGGCGTTACGGCTACGCGGGAGCAGTCGCGCTGATGGCGGCGGCCGCCCTGTTCCTGTACCGCCTGTTCCGCCGCTCCGGCTGGCTCTGACCCGCCCGCGCTCCCGCGATCTTGCACTTTGGGTCGCCGTTGCGCCCCATAAGCCCGTAATACGGGGGCAGAAAGTGCAAGATCGCGCCGGGTGAGGGCGGGGGCAGGGGATGGGGCGGCGCAGGGCGGCTAACCTCGCCCGGGTGATGTGGCAGCGGTACGTGGCGATCGGCGACAGCACCACCGAAGGACTCGACGATCCGGACGGGGCTGGCGGCTATCGGGGCTGGGCCGACCGGTTCGCGCTGGCGGTGGCCCAGGCCCAGGGCAGCCTGGAGTACGCCAACCTGGCCATCCGGGGCCGGACCGCCGCCCAGATCCGGGCCGAGCAGCTCCAGCCCGCCCTCGAGCTGGCCCCCGACCTGGCCACCGTGGTCGCCGGCATGAACGACGTGCTGCGCCCGTCCTTCGACGCAAACCGGGTCGCCGAGAACGTCGGGGAGATGCAGCGGGCGCTGGTCGGGCAGGGTGCGACCGTGCTGACCTTTACGATGCCGGACCCGGCGCCGGTGATGCCGCTGGCCCGGCCGCTGCGGGGGCGGATGCTGGCGCTCAACTCGGCGCTGCGCGCGGTCACCGCGCAGACCGGGGCCACCCTGCTCGACCTCGGCGCGCACCCAGTCTCCTCCGATCCCCGGCTGTGGAGCGACGACCGACTGCACGCCAACAGCGCCGGGCACGAACGGATAGCCGCCGCCCTGGCGTACACCGCGGGTCTGCCCGGCACCGACGACTCCTGGACGACGCCGCTGCCACCCGCACCCCGGCGGCGCCGCGGCGAGGTGTTCGGCGCCGAACTGGCCTGGGCCCGCCGGCACCTGCTGCCCTGGCTGGCCCGCCACCTGCGCGGCCGATCGTCGGGCGACGACCGGACCGCGAAGCGACCGGTGCCGCTGCCGGTACCGCTGGACTAGGGCTGTGACCGCCGCCGGTCGGCCCCGACGACGGGTGCGGCAGGATGGCCGGGTGGGTAAGGGTGCGGGGCGACGACGGGCGGACGCGACGACGGGACGGGCCTGCCCGTGCGGCTCCGGCGGGGCGTACGCGGACTGCTGCGCCCCGGTGCACGCCGGCACCGCGCAGGCGCCGACCGCCGAGGCGTTGATGCGCTCGCGGTTCAGCGCCTTCGCCCTCGGCGACACCGACCATCTGCTGCGCAGTTGGGCCTCCTCGACCCGGCCGCCGAGTTTGGACCTGGACGCCGGGCAGCGGTGGACCCGGCTGGAGATCGTCGAGACCGAGCGGGGCGGCCTGCTCGACAACGCCGGCACCGTGACGTTCCACGCCCACTACCGGAACGCGGGTCGGCCGGGCACGCTGACCGAACGCAGCCGGTTCGTCCGCGAGGACGGCCACTGGGTCTACCTCGACGGTCAACACCCCTGACGGGCCGCTCCGGCATAGGATGACGTGCTGCGACGGCGGATGGAGACCACCGATGACCATGACGTTCATCAACCTACCGGTGCGTGATCTGACCACCGCCGCCGAGTTCTTCCGGGCCCTCGGCTTCACCAGTGAGCATACCGAGCCGAACGCGGACACCCTGTTGCTCACCGTCTCGGACAGCGCCCGGCTGATCCTGCACCTCCGCTCGGCCTTCGAGGCTTACGCGGGAGTCGCCGCGACGGACACGGCGACCAGCCGGGAGGTCATCGTGGGGCTGGCGGTGGAGAGCCGCGAGCGGGTCGACGAGTTGGTCGGGCGGGCGGCCGTCGCCGGCGGCGAGGCGCTCGGGCCGGGGATGACCAACGGTCCGCTCTACATGCGCGGTTTCCGCGACCTCGACGGCCACCAGTGGTCGTTCCTGCACCTGAGCGACTGAGTTGCGAACGTCCCGACGAGTTGGTCATCCTGAGACCTTCGCGGCGTGCGACCGGCGGTGGCGGGCCGCCAGCACGAGCGCCACGATGAGGTACGGCCCGGCCAGCACCGCGAACGCCACCGCGTTGCCGGCCACCGTGGCGACCAGGGCGTAGCCGACGTAGGTCCCGATGACCAGCAGGTCGGTGGCCATTCCGGCCAGCGAGGTGACGGTCGCGCGGCTGCGCCCGGTGATGCGGGCCTGGAGTCGGGCGTCGGCCAGCACGGTGGCCAGTGCGCGGCTCCGAACGCCACCGCGAGCAGCACGAAGCCGGCGGGGTAGGCGGTGAGGGCACCGCCGGCCAGCGCGACGGCGACCACCGCCAGCAGGGCCGCGTACCCCGGGCCGGTCAACCGCTCCCCCGCCGGGGCGAGCAACCCACCGACGGTCACGCCGGCCCAGAGCAGCAGGAGCAGCAGCGGCACGGCCTGGGCGTCGACGCCGGTGTCCCGGGCCAGCAGCGGCGTGTACTCGTCCAGGGCACCGGCGTCGGCGGCCACCACCGCGACCAGCAGCACGGCGGACCGTACCGGCGGGTGGACGCGGACCTGCGTCACCCCCGCCCGCAGCGTCTCCCACCAGTCGTTCACGACGGACGCCGCGACCGGGTCCGGCGTCTCGGCCGGCGGACGGTGCTCCGGGAGGCGGGTGGCGACGGCGGCGGCGAGCAGTCCGGCGAGCACGCTGGCGGCTCCGACCGCGGGATAGCCGCCGGCGGCGAGCACCGGGCCGGCGAGCACGCCGGAGACCACCACACCCAACACGCCCGCCGTACGGGACCGGCCCAGTATCCGGGCGTACCGGTCGGCGGCACCGAGCCGATCCAACTCGGTCCAGACCAGCGCCTCCAGGGCACCGGAGACCAACGCCCCGCCAGCGCCCCAGAGCAGAAAACCGACCGCGAAGGCCGGGTACGACGGGAACAGCACCCAGAGCGCGAAGCCGGCCGCGGTCACCAGCGGGGCAAGACACAGCAGCAGCCGGCGGGACATCGTGTCGGCCCACGCGCCGGAGGGCACCTCGAACAGGATGCCGGCCGCCGACCAGAGGACGAAGAGCGACGAGATCTGCCCCACCGACAACCCGGTGGCGTCGAAGAGCAACGCGTACACCGGGTAGAGCAGAACGAGGTCGCTCAGGAACGCGTACCCGTAGAGAGTGGCGCTGAGCCGGCGGACCGCCGGGTCGGGCACGCGTGCGGCGTTGGATCAATGTCGCCAGGTCATGGCGCTGATGCTAGCCCGCTGGCGGCGGGGTGCAAGCTAATTGAGCCGGGTGAGCAGGATCCGACCGCCCTCATAGACGCCGCCGTCGATGGCGAGGACCCGGCCGTCGGCATACCGCACCGCCGCCGAGACGTCCTGCGGCGCGACACCGAAATGCTTCGTGAGCGTGCTGTGCCCGTGCACGATCAGGTCGGCGCCGAGTGTCCGCAGCATCGTCGCCACGGGGTCGTCCGAGCGAGCCGGCTCGGCGTCGCGGAACCCACCCCGATCACTCATCCGCTCGCAGAAATCCAGCCACAAGGCGCTGTCCGTACTGGCCAGGGCCACGGACACGGCTGCGTTGATCGCCGCGACGCTCGAGCCGAACTCCAGGTACCGTGCGGTGTCGGAGTGCACGAGCAGGTGCCGGTCGACCACCAGGACCGCCGGCAGGCCCATGATCCAGGCGACATGCTGCGGCGTCAGCCGGCGGAGATCGGCCTCCCGCCCGCCGAAGCGTGCCCAACCACCCCGGAATCCACCGGGCTCGTCCCATCCGGCAACAGGCTCCGTGCCGAACCGGTGCGCGGCGAGCAGTTGCGTCTCGTGGTTACCCAGCAGGGCTCCCACGTGACCACCCGTGGCGGCAGCGCCCACCGCGAGCCGGCGGATGTCGTCGAGGACGCCGATGCCATCCGGACCACGGTCGACATAGTCGCCGAGGAGCCACAGCCGGGCCTCGCCACCGGACCATTCCCCGGCGTGATCGACGAGTCCGGCCGTACGCAGCACCTCCCGCAGCTCGGAGCGGTGACCGTGCACATCCGCGGCCACGTACAAGGGGCGACCTGCTGGGGGCATCGATCAAGCCTACCGGCATGCCGGGCGTACGGATCGGGGCGGGAACCGGTTGCCCGGATTCCCGCCCCGCTGATCCGTCGCGGTCAGCGCCGGTTCGGGTCGACCGGCGGGATGACCGTGGTGGCCTCGCTGTCGTCGCCGGTCCGCTGCTCGGGGGCCACGCGGTCGGTGCCGCCGCGCACCACCTGCGTCGCGTCGGCGTCGGCGCCACGACCGACCACCTCCGTCGTGTCCGGGTCGGACGGCCGGGCGACCACCTGCGTCGTGTCGTCCACCGCCGGCCGGGTGGCCTGCGTCGGCTCGTCGTCGACGGGCCGGGTCACCACCTGCGTCGGCTCGTCGTCGACCGGCCGGGTCACCACCTGCGTCGCGTCCGGGTCGGCTGGTCGAGGGGCCTGCGTCGGCTCATCGTCGGCAGCCGGGGCGAACACCGGTGATGCGGTCTCGGCGGGCGGCTGCGCCACCATGGACGGACCGGCGACCCGCGTCGCGTCCGGGTCGACCGGCCGGGTCACCACCTGGGTGGCCTCCGGGTCGGGGCCAGCGGCCGACGGTCGGGCCTGCTCGGCTGCCGCGGCGTCCCGGCGACCGTCCCGATAGGCACGCGCGTGCGTGGCGATCAGCGACGACTCCTGCTCGGCGCGGGTCAGCCACGACTCCCATCGGCTCTGCATCGGCCGGATCAGGCCGCCGCCGACCCCGACGACGAGAATGCCGCCGATGGTGGCCAGCACGGCGATCAGTACGGGCGTGGTGACCGCGGTGGCCACACCGATCTGGTTCAGCGCGGCGATGACACCGAGGCCGAGGATGAACACCGAGGCGATCCCGGCCAGCGCCCGACCGTACGACAACCCGCCCAACGCGCCGCTGATGATGTCCTTGACCGCGTTGGCGATCGCGGCGGCGACCACGACGATGACGATCGCCACGAAGGCGCGGGGCAGCCACGCGATGACCGCGGCGATCAGGTCGGAGATCGGGTTGGGCCCCCAGATGCCGAAGGCGAGCTGGAGGGTGACGAGCAGCACCCCGTAGTAGGCGAGCTTCGCGACGATGTCGCTGGCGTCGTACCGGGACCGACTCAGCGCCCGCCGGACGCCGCCGCGCTCGACGGCACGGTCGAAGCCGATCCGCTCCAGCACCTTCTCCACGATCTTCAGCACAGCCTTGGCGATCAGCCATCCCGCCACCAGGATCGCCAGGAAGGCGACGGCCTTGGGCAGGAAGAGCATCACCGAGCGGAGGGCGTCACCCACCGCATCGCTGACGTTGTCACTCATCGGGGTTTTCCTCCAAGGGGGCAGCCAGGACGGTCAGCACCCGAACCTACCCGCGCCGTCGTACGCGAAAACGCCGGTGGCGCAAGGCTTCGCGGGCCTCGGATGCCGCATCGACACCGCCGTCACGGGGCGGTGCGACTCCATCGCTGTTGGTAACGTGACGGCGGCTCGGGGTGGCGCCGCGGTGGCGGCGGGAGGGGGCCGACATGTGGACCGATGACGACGCGCTCGACGCGACACGGCGACGGGTCGACGAGTGGGAGTCGACGATCGCGGCCCGTTCGGCACGCACCACGGCTTTGACCCGGGAGTTGGCGGTCCTCACCGGCACCGCGCGCACCGCCGACGGCACCGTCGAGGTGACCGTCGACGCCCATGGCCGCCTGGTCGGTCTGCGGCTCGACGATCGGGTCCGGGCCCGGTCGGGTGCGCGGACCGCCGAGGCCGTGTTGGAGACGGTCCGGGCGGCGTACGCCGATCTGGTCGAGCGGGTCCGCGCGGCGGCCGACGCCACGCTGGGTGCCGACGATCCGACGGCGCGAGCGCTGGTCGAGTCGTACGCCAGCCGGCTCGAGCGGCCGGGTGCGCCAGGCCGTGGCACCGCCGGTCACCCCTCGACCACTCAATGAAAACTCGGCTGTCGAACCGTTGAGCACCCAGTGATCACGGTGCCGGCGGGGTCTAGCGCACGAGCGAGACTTGGCAATATCCTCCGGGGCACGTGCGGCAATTGGAGCTACTTTTCACCCCCGCCGCCGGTCGCAGGAGGAGAAGCCATGCAGGTCGACCATTCCGAACTGGACCGCCGGACGCTGCTGCGGGCCGGCCTCGGCGCCGCCGCGGTCGCCGTGGTCGGGAGCGAGCTCGCCTTCCCGGGCGCGGCGCAGGCCGACCCCGGCACCGACCTGGACTGGATCATCAGCTGCGACGAGTGGGACGCCCGCCCGCCAAAGGACCCGCTGTCGGTCAGCGCCATCGCCACCAACAAGATCATCGTGCACCACATGGCGTTCCCGAACGTCACCGACTACTCCCACGATCAGGCGGTCAAGCTGGCCCACGACTGCCAGGACCTGCACATGGACGGCAACGGATGGTCCGACACCGGCCAGCACTTCACGGTGAGCCGGGGCGGTTACGTGCTGGAGGGTCGCCGGGGCAGCCTGGAGCGTCTGGAGGCCGGCGACCGGCAGATGATCTCGGCGCACTGTCCCGGCGAGAACGGCCGGGCCATCGGGATCGAGAACGAGGGCACCTACGTCACCGAGACGCCGCCGCACGCGCTGACCGACTCGCTGGTCAAGCTCTGCGTCGCCATCTGCCGGCAGTACGGCCTGCACGCGCACGACATCTTCGGCCACTGGGACTTCCGTACGACCGAGTGCCCCGGCGCGGCCTTCTACCGTCAGTTCCCGACGCTGCGCCGCCGGGTGTTCGCCGAGCTCGGCACCCACCTGGCCGACGTGCCGGCCCGCCGCTGGCCGGACCTGTGGCGCTTCGTCAACTCCCCCTCCGTGCGGGTCGTGCAGTACCTGCTCGCGTACCGCGGCTACCCGGTGACGGTCAGCGGCACGTTCGACGCCGCGACCGTGACCGCCGTGCAGGACTGGCAGGCCCGCAACGGCATCCCGGTGGACGTGGACGCCACCCTCACCGCGCCTACCTGGGAGACCCTGGCACCCGAGCTGGACCAGCACGCCAGCGGCCTGCCGGTCACGGCCGTGCAGGAGATCCTGGCCACCAAGGGGTACGCCGTCACCGTCACCGGGGCGTACGACCACGCCACCCGCGCGGCGGTGCAGGACGTCCAAGCCCTGCACGGGCTGCCCCGCAACGGCAAGCTCAGCACGAGCACGTGGTGCACGATCGTCGGTGGGATGGTCCGCCAGTCGTTCCGGCACGGCTGATCCGCGCCGATGCTCCGGCGGCGGTACGGGCCTGCCCGTGCCGCCGCGGGGGCCGGCTCGACGCGGGCGCGCCTCGTTGTCCACCCCCCGCTCGTCTGCGACGATGACCGCTGACCAGGACCAAGGAGGGTGCTGTGCAGTCGCGACTCAACCCGTACCTGAACTTTCCCGGCACGGCCCGCGGGGCGTTGGAGTTCTACCACCGCGTGTTCGGTGGCGAGCTGACCATGAACACCTTCGGCGACTTCGGCAACCCGGACCCGGACCTCGCGGCCCAGATCATGCACGGGCAGCTCGAGACGCCCAGCGGCTTCACCCTGATGGCCTCCGACCTCCCGCCCGGAATGACCCACGTGCCCGGCACCAACATCACGATCAGCCTGAGCGGCGACGACCACGACGAGCTGTTCGGCTACTGGGAGCAGCTCTCCACGAACGGCTCGGTGACCGTTCCGTTGGAGAAGCAGATGTGGGGCGCCGAGTTCGGCCAGTGCGTCGACCCGTACGGCATCGGCTGGTTGGTCAACATCGCTCTGCCCGAGGGCTGACCAGCGCGGGGTCGTCGGCCGCCCGGTTTGGCGAACGGCGCGGGCGGAAAGAGTGCGGGCATGAGATGGGCCCGCAGAGCCGTACCCGCCGTCACCGCCGCCGTCGCGGCGCTCGCCGCACGGGATCTGATCCAGCGCGACCACGCGTTGCTGCGCAACTTCCCGGTACTCGGACGCGCCCGGTACCTGCTCGAGGCGATCGGGCCGGAGCTTCGGCAGTACATCGTGGCCGGCAACAACGAGGAGCGGCCGTTCACCCGGGACCAGCGTCGCTGGGTGTACGCGTCGGCGAAGCAGCAGAACAACTACTTCGGCTTCGGCACGGACAACGACATCGAGTACACGCCCGGCTACCCGGTGATCAAACACCGCACGTTCGGCCGGGCCGTGCCACCGTCGACGCCGACCGCCGGCCACGACGTACGGCTGCCGAGCGCCAAGGTGCTCGGCGCTGCCCGGGGCCGGGCCCGCGCCTTCCGACCGGAGTCGGTCGTCAACATCTCCGGGATGAGCTTCGGCTCGCTCTCCGGCAACGCCATCACGGCCCTGAACCGGGGGGCCGCGCTCGCCGGATGCCTGCAGAACACCGGCGAGGGCGGGCTGTCGCCGTACCACCGCAACGGCGGTGACCTGGTCTTCCAGTTGGGTACGGCGTACTTCGGCTGCCGGGACGAGCACGGCCGGTTCAGCCTGGACCGGCTGAAGGACCTGGTCGCGGGCGCGCCGGTGAAGGCGTTGGAGATCAAGCTGAGCCAGGGTGCCAAGCCCAGCCTCGGCGGGTTGCTACCCGGGGCGAAGGTGTCCGCCGAGATCGCCGCCACCCGGGGCATCCCGGCCGGCCAGGACTGCGTCAGCCCGTCCCGGCACGCCGAGTTCTCCGACTGCGACAGCCTGCTCGACTGGGTGGAGCTGCTGGCCGCCGAGACCGGCCTGCCGGTCGGCATCAAGTCGGCGGTCGGTGACCTGGGCTTCTGGCAGGACCTGGCCACCCTGATGCGCGACACCGGCCGGGGCGTCGACTTCGTGACGATCGACGGTGGCGAGGGCGGCACCGGTGCCGCGCCGCTGATCTTCACCGACTCGGTGTCATTCCCGTTTCAGCAGGGCTTCTCCCGCGTCTACAAGGTCTTCGCCGAGCACGACCTGCACGAACAGGTGGTGTTCGTCGGCGCTGGCAAGTTGGGCCTGCCGGACAACGCGATCGTGGCCTTCGCGCTCGGCTGCGACCTGGTCAACGTCGGTCGGGAGGCGATGCTGTCGATCGGCTGCATCCAGGCGCAGAAATGCCACACCGACACCTGCCCCACCGGTGTGGCGACGCAGAACAATTGGCTGGCCCGAGGGCTGGACCCGGCGCTGAAGTCGGTCCGCGCGGCCAACTACCTGCGGACGCTGCGCCGGGACCTGGTCAAGGTGGCCGAGGCGTGCGGCGTGGAGCATCCCGGCCTGATCGACAGCGGCGCCGTGGAGATCCTGGACGGCCGCACCCGCGCCACCCCCCTGCACGAGGTGTACGGCTACCGGCCGGAGTGGGGACTGCCCTCACCGGCCGACCAGGCGGAGATCATTCGACTGATGGCCCCGGAGGCGCCGCAGGGCGGCACCGCCCCGCCCTCGCCGACCGCCGTCGGCTGACCGGGCCGCACGGATAACGCGTGGAGCCGGCGCCGGAGCCGCCGTATCGTGGCGCGGTGCTGATCAGACGCGAGACGCCCGCCGACATCGATGCCATCCGCGCCTGGCGGGAGTCGGTCCGGGGCGAGTTCCGCTACGCCCGCCCCTTCGACGAGCTGTGAGCCAGCCCCGCATCCGTCGGCGACGCCGCACCGACCTCGACGGCTGCGTCGCAGGGCTCGCGACAGTTCACCAGGTCGACCGGTACCCCCTGAACTGGCCGGCTGACCCGCACCGGTGGCTGCGCGAGCCGCACCCGGCACGCGCGTGGGTCGCCGTCGACGCTGACGGGGCAATCGTCGGACACGTCGCGGTGCACCGGCTGCCCGGTCCAGGGAACGGGCCGCCCGCCCGGCCGACCGCCGAGGTGGCGCGGCTCTTCGTGGTGCCGAGCGCCCGGGGGTTGGCGCTGGGCAGCGCGTTGCTGGACCGGGCCCGGCAGTGGGCGAGTGCGCGTGGGACGGATCTGGTGCTCGACGTGACCTCCGGCAGCGCCGGGGCCGTCGCTCTCTACGAGCGCGCCGGCTGGCGGTGCACCGGCACCAGCACGGCACCCTGGACCGCCCCCGACGGCAGCCCGGTGTCGCTACGCCACTACTCGCTGCGCTCCGACACCGCACCGGCCATCGCCGTGAGGCGGCGGCCGAGCAGGGCGGCGGCCTCACGCAGCTCCGGAGGCTCCAGCACCTCCACCTCGTAACTCAGGCGGGCGACGTGCGCGGCGAGCCAGTCCAGGCGCTCCCCGCCGACCACCAGCACAGACCACCCGTCGCGATCGTCCTCGACACGCCCCACCTGGGGCGGCACCAGTTCCCGCACCCGGTCGGCCGAGGCGTGCACGCGCACCCGGGCGAGATACCGGTACGGGGTCTCGGTCACGGACCGCTGCACGAAGGCGACCGGATCCGGGTGCTCGCGCATCCGGAAGCGCCAGGTCGTCGCCTCCGCCGCGCGCATCCGGTCCAGGCGGAACGTGCGCCAGTCGTCGCGGCCGACGTCCCAGGCCATCAGGTACCAGCGGCGGCCGGTCGTGACCATCCGAATGGGTTCGACCTGTCGCTCGCGCTCCCCGCCGTCGCGGCCGGAGTACCAGAAGCGAACCCGCACAGCGTCTCGACAGGCCCGTGCGAGTGTCATCAGCAGGTCCGCGTCGATCTCGACCACCGGACCGAGGAGCGTCTCCGTGGAGCCGTGCACGGCCCGTACCTCGGCGCGCAGCCGCGACGGCATCACCTGATCGAGCTTCGCGAGTGCCCGCAGCGCCGCCTCGCCCGCCCCGGCGACCGTGCCTCCCGAGGCGAGCCGTAGGGACACCGCCGTGGCGATCGCCTCCTCGTCGTCGAGGAGCAGTGGCGGCAGCCGGGTGCCCGCGCCGAGTTGATAGCCGCCGCCGACGCCCGCCGTCGCGTTCACGGGGTAGCCGAGCGTGCGCAGTCGCTGCACGTCGCGACGCACGCAGCGGCCGGTGACACCCAACTCGGCGGCGAGGTCGGCTGCCGTCCAGGACGGTCGCCGCTGCAACAGCGCCAGCAACCGCAGCACCCGTTCGGTCGTTGCCTCGACGGTCACGCGCCGATCGTTGCACACAATGCGGAACGACCCTGTCCGCTATCGGCGTCAGGCTGAGATCATGACCGACCAGATCAACGAACAGGGAGCTGACATGGCCCGCGATGTGCAGATCACGTTCGACTGCTCCGACCCGGCGGCGTTGGCGGTGTTCTGGGCCGACGCGCTCGGCTACCAGGTGCAGCCTCCGCCCGGCGACTTCGAGTCATGGGAGCAGGCACTGGACGCGATGGGTGTGCCGCCGGAGAACCGCAACGACGCGTCGGCGGTGGTCGACCCCGAGGGCTCCGGGCCGCGCCTGTTCTTTCAGCGGGTGCCGGAGCACAAGCAGACGAAGAATCGCGTCCACGTCGACGTGCGGGCCGCGCCCGGGCTCACGGGCGACGAGCGGATGGCGGCCCTGGAGGCGGAGGCCGAACGGCTCGGCTCGCGCGGCGCCACCCGGCTCAGCCGTCACGAACCCGCTCCCCCGCTGGGCGCCGGTCACCTCGTCATGGCCGACCCGGAGGGCAACGAGTTCTGCCTCGACTGATCGAGCGTTCGCCCAGCTCACTGCCGCGACGGTCGGGCGCCGTGCGAACATGTGTACGTGTCGCCCGGCGCCAGCATCCTGCACGCCGACCTGGACGCCTTCTACGCGTCGGTCGAGCAGCGCGACGACCCGCGCCTGCGGGGCCGGCCGGTGATCGTCGGCGGTGGCGTGGTGCTCGCGGCCAGCTACGAGGCGAAGGCGCGGGGCGTACGCAGCGCGATGGCTGGCCAGCAGGCCCGCCGGCTGTGTCCGGACGCGATCGTGGTGCCGCCGAGGATGTCGGCGTACACGGCGGCCAGCCGGGCGGTGTTCGAGATCTTCCGGCAGACCACGCCACTGGTCGAGGGGCTCTCCATCGACGAGGCGTTCCTGGACGTGGGCGGCCTGCGCCGGCTGGTCGGGCCACCGGTCGAGATCGCTGAGCGGCTGCGCCGGGAGGTCCGGGACCAGGTCGGCCTGCCGATCACGGTGGGGGTGGCCCGGACGAAGTTCCTGGCCAAGGTCGCCAGTGGGGTGGCCAAGCCGGATGGTCTGCTGGTCGTCGCGCCGGACGCCGAACTGGCCTTCCTGCACCCGCTTCCGGTGGAGCGACTGTGGGGCGTCGGCCCGATCACGGCCGCGAAGCTGCGGGAGCGGCGGATCCGTACCGTCGGTGATGTCGCTCGGCTCGGTGAGGCGGCCCTGGTGTCGCTGCTCGGCGCGGGCGCCGGCCGGCACCTGCACGGCCTGGCGCACAACCGCGACCCCCGGTCGGTGCAGGTGGGCCGGCGGCGCGGGTCGATGGGCGCGCAGCACGCGTTGGGCCGCGCCGCGCATCCGCCGGACGAGTTGGACGCCATCCTGGCCGGCCTGGTCGACCGGGTCACCCGCAGGATGCGAGCTGCCGGCCGGTCCGGGCGGACGGTGGTGCTGCGATTGCGCTTCGGCGACTACACCCGCGCCACCCGCTCGCACACCATCACCAAGGCGACCGCGGACACGACGCCGCTGCTCGCCGCCGCGCGGGCCCTGCTGCGGGCGGCGCTGCCCGAGATCGACCGCCGGGGCATCACCCTGATCGGCGTCTCGGTCGGCAACCTGGACGACCACCAGGTCCAGCCGGAGTTGCCGTTCCACCCCGACCCGGGCGCCGAGTTGGACGCCGCGGTGGACGCGGTCCGCGACCGGTTCGGGTCGGCGGCGCTCACCCGTGCGGTGCTGCTCGGCCGGGACCCGGGCGTCGAAATGCCGCTCTTGCCGGATTAGCGCCTCTGTGGAGCCTCCGGTCCGAGGACTTCAATCGCGGCTCTGACCTGCGACCGGAGACACATCACAGCGGGGTGGCGGTTTAGCGTCCGGCTGTGGGGTGACCCTTGAGGGGTACACCGACAGGGGGGACCACCATGTCCGACGACACCAGCAACCGATTGAGTCGCCATGCCGAGCGCCCGGACGACGTGACCGATCCGCTGCTCTGGCAGCTCGCGGTCGACGTGCTGGGCGCCCACGAGCCGGACGACGAGGGTCGGTGCCGCAATCTCCAGTGCGCCGACGAGCCGTGGCCGTGCGCGGCCCGCACCAGCGCCGAGCAGTCACTCCGGCTGGCCCGTGGGACGACCGACACCGCACCCACCTGGGTCGCCGTCGACAGTGACGGCTGGGCCAGTCAGGCGGCGGCAGCCCGTCGGAGCCGCAACGCGGGCCCGACGGCGTCACACCGCGGGTCGGCTTCCGCCTCGGCGGCGTGAGACACCTGAACGCTCGGCTGGGGATCCAGCCGAGCGTTCGTGTTCACGCGTCGTGTCGAAGCCAGGCCACGATGCGCCGGAGCAGGTCGACATGCTCCGCTGACTCGTACGACCGGAGGTCGTGACCGAGCGCGTTGTAGACGATCCGGCTGTCGCCGACGGTGCGCGCCCAGACGACCGGGTGCGTGGCGCCGCCCTCGTCATGCACGTAGAGGGGCTCGATGTCCGCGACCGCCAGGTCGGTGTAGCGCTCGTCGTAGACCTCGAAGTCACCGCGCCCGCTGGTCAGCGGGTGCTCGACGTCGGCGCGCCGGATGCGGCTCGGACCGATCGGCGGGTGGAAGCTCCGGCCGTGCTCCCATGTGGCGCCGATCGTGGACCGCCAGATCGGCAGGTCGGGAAAGGCGATCGTGGCGCTGTGGGTGGCGAGCAGGTTGCCGCCCCGGGCCAGGAACGCGTCGAGGGTGCGCGCGAAGTCCTCGTCTTCGGGGGTCGGGCCGGGACGGTTGGCGCTGGCGTTCACCACCAGCAGGCGGGCACCGTCGAGTGCTGCCGCGAGCTGGTCGACGGACGTCACGATCGCCACCGTGCCCTCATCGCCGATCAGCTCGGCCAGCTTCGCGCTGGTCTCGGCCAAGGGATGCCAGGGGTCGGCGTGTGGGCCTTCCCCGCTGAAGATCACCGTGTCGAACGGCATGGCGGTACTCCGTCCTCGATTTGGATGATTTTCGAAATCACGAAATGAAGGCTAGCATGGCGGCATGAGAGCCCTGCATCATCCCGATCTCGCCTCGGTCGACCTCGCCACGCTGCTCGGCGCCCTCGCCGACCCGGTGCGCCTGAGCGTCGTCCGCCAGCTGGCCCAGGCCGGTGGTGTCGTCTGCGGCAAGTTCGACGCGTTGTCCGAGGTGAGCATCTCGACGCTCTCGCATCACCTGAAGGTCCTGCGAGCGGCCGGCATCCTCCGTGTCACACCGAACGGCAGTTTCCGCCGGCACGAATTGCGCGCCGACGAGATCAATGACCGGTTTCCCGGGCTCCTGCCCTCGGTCATCGCCAACCTCGACATCCCCGCGCCGGTGGGAGCGCCCGCATGACCGACGCCGAATCGACCCGACGTGGCACGCCAGACACGCTGGGTCTCTCCGCCGACGAGGTCCTGAGCACGACCCGCGCCGTCCGCAAGCGGCTCGACCTGAGCCGTCCGGTCCCCCGCGACGTGGTCGAGGACTGCCTCCGCATCGCCCTTCAGGCACCCAGCGGCCGCAACCGACAGCGCTGGGATTTCGTCTTCGTCGAAGATCGGCAGACCCGGGAGGCCGTCGCTCGACTCTGGCGGCTCGGCCTGATGGCCCCACCGCCCGCGTCCGGGAACACCGGTCCCGCGTTCAGCCGGATGCCCTTCGCCTCGACGCAGTGGAGTCGCATCGCCGGCAGCCTGCAGCACCTCGCGGACCATCTGCACGAGGTTCCGCTGCTGCTCATTCCGTGCCTGCGCGTCGAGTCACGCGCCGAGCTCGACAGCGTGCGCGGGCAGGCGGGAGCGTGGGGCTCCGTCATCCCGGCGTTCTGGAGCTTCATGCTCGCCGCCCGGGAACGCGGACTGGGCACGGCGTGGACCACGAGTCACCTCAGCTACGAGCGGGAGATGGCCGACCTCCTCGGCATCCCGTACGACACCGTCGTGCAGGTGGCACTCACACCGGTGGCGTACACCCTGGGCACGGACTTCAAGCCCGGCCCCCGGGCCGAGGCGGGAGCGTTCGCCCACTGGGACCGCTGGTAGCGGGATTGACGGTCGGGCAGGAAACCGCCGCTGCCACGCTGCTGGCCATGTTCACCAGCGCCGGCCTGGGGCCGTGCTAGGCGTTGACCGACGCGGGCGACCCGGAGGAGGCGGCCCGGAGCTGGCGGACGGCGTTGGCCATCCTGGACGACCTCGGTCACCCGGACGCCGAGCGGGTCCGCCGCCGGCTCGCGGAGGCCGGCCGCACCGCCCCACTGAGGGAGACCACCAGCAAGACCAAGGACAGGAACGGAAACCAGTCTCCGGTACGCGAATAGACCGTGCCCCACCCCGTCGTCGGCGCTGCCGTGACCAGCAGCTCCGCGTCACCGGCGGTGGCCTCGGCCACCACCCTGCCGCTGGGATCGCTGACCATCAGCTGGCCGGACGCGGCGGCGCGGACCACGGTGAGTCCGTTCTCCACGCCGCGGACCAGGGCCATCCGGCCGTGCAGCCAGCCGTCGGAGGTGAAATCCAGAGCGGGGACGAGCAGCACCGAGGCGCTCTCCGCCCGATACCGCCGGACCAGGCCGGGATAGTCGAGGTCCTTGCAGATCGCGACGCCGAACCGCCCGTCCACGAGCACGTCGTCGTCACCCGCCCTTAGCCAGTCCTCCAGGCCCGGGACCAGGTGCTGTTTCTCGTACGTGGTGACCGGGCCGCCCGGGTCGAGCACCAGTGCGACGTTGCTCGCCGTGCCGGCCCGCCGCAGCACTGCGCCGACGACGACCTGGGCGTCGGTCTGCTGAAGCGCGTCCACGAGCAGGGGCAGCGTCGTATCCGTCACGGCGAACACCTTCTCCGGCAGCACGACGATCCGCGCCCCACGGGCGACCAGGCCCGCGACCCGCGACCTGTAACGGGTGAGCAGGTCACGACCGGTTGGTTCGTCGATCGGGAGCCCGTCCTCGGGCTGGTGCAGGGCGACCAGGCCGACGGTCAGCGGCTCGGCCGGGTCGGGTGAGCGGCTCAGTGACCAGGCGCACCATCCGCCGGCGCTGAGCAGGAGGGCGAGCAGGCAGGTGAGCGCGGGGCGTAGGCCCTCGAGCTGGATGGTGAGGGTGGGGCGCACGTTTGCGAGCAGGGCGGCCAGGGCGATCGGGACGGCGAGCAGCAGGTAGGTGACGCCCCAGACGCCGGTGAGCGCCGTTACCTGGATGACCGGGCGCACGTCGGCCTGCGTGTAGGCCAGGCTCCACCACGCACCGTTCGGGAACAGGCGGGACGCGGCGTACTCGCCCAGCACCCACAGTGACGGCACGGCGAGGACAGCGGTCACGGTGCGTCCGCGCAGCAGCAGTGCGCGGGCGAGCAGGACCGTGCCGCCCGCCAGGCCGAGGCCGAGCAGGACCACGCCGGCGACCACGGGGACCGGCAGTCGCAGGGTGCCGAGGTAGTACCCGACCATGCCGAGTTGACCGATCGACCAGGCGAGGAGCGACGCGCAGAGCGCGGCCCGGGGGCGTACCCGCACCGAGGCGAGGACCAGCGGGATCGGGGCGAGCCAGGTCAGCGCGGCAACCGGGTGCAACCCGGAGCCACCGAGCCAGAGCAGACCACTCAGGAGCGTGGCGACGATCGTCATCATGCGTCGATCGTGCGGCGGGGGTGACCGGGGCGGATCGCCGTACGAACTGGATCTGTTCTGGTCCCGTGGAGGGAGGCGCGGGAGCGCCGGGCCGGACGATACTGCCGACGTGAAGCGGTACGTCGATCTCGCCATCACCGTGGCCGCCGTCGCCACGACCGTGCTGCCCGCCCTGGCCGACGGGCCGCGTGCCTGGTGGGTGCTGCCGCTCGCGGTGGCGTCGTCGGTCCCGGTGCTGTGGCGTGAGCGCGCGCTGCTCCGGGTCGCCTTCGTCGTGGGCGTCGCCACGACGGTCTCCGCGTCGCTGGGCGCGCCCCCGCTGCTGCCGATCGGCCCCCTCGTCTGCCTCTACACGTTCGCAGCGCGTGCCTCCCTGCCAATCCGTCTGCTCGGCATTGTGCTCACCGCCGCCGGTCTGCTGTTCTCGCTGCTCTATCCACACCCGGACGTGGAGGTGCTGCGATACCTGTCGGTCGCCTACGTTCTCGCGTACACCCTGGGCACCAGCACCCGCGCCCGCCGTACCCAGGCCATCGCCCTCGCCGAACGCGATCGTCGCGTGGCCGGCGAACGCGAGGCGGCCGTGCTGCGCGAACGGACCCGCATCGCCCGCGACCTGCACGACATCCTCACTCACGCGGTCGGTGTCATGGTCGTCCAAGCGGAGTCGGGCCCGCTCCTGGTCCGCCCTCACCCGGACCGCGCCGACGCCACTTTCGCCACGATCGCCGCCACCGGCAGGGACGCGGTCGTCCAGCTCCGCCGCGCGGTCGGCAGCCTCCACGACCCCGCCGACCAGCCACTGGACCAGCCGGGCCTGGCCCACCTCCCCGTCCTCGTCGAACGCGTCCGTGCCACCGGCCTCGACGCCGTCCTCACCGTCTCGCCCGCATCGTCCGAATCCGTCCCCGGACCGCCGTTCGAACCGCCTGCGGACGTCGGGGCCGCCGTCTACCGGATCGTGCAGGAGTCCCTGACCAACGTGGTTCGGCATGCCGAGGCACGGTCGGTCCGCATCCTGCTGGGCTACTCAGCGGACTCCCTGACCGTGTCGATCATCGATGACGGCCGCGGCGACCGGGCGTCGGGCGTCGACTCGCCCGGTTACGGGATCGCCGGCATGCGCGAGCGCGCCCAGGCCTGCGGCGGCACTTTGCACGTCGGCCCGGCCTCCGACAGCCACGGCTTCTCCGTCACCGCCACCCTCCCGCTCGCCACTTCGGTGGTGGGGTGATGCTGCGTGTCGTGCTCGCCGACGATCAGGACCTGTTCCGGGCCGGGTTCGCCACGATCCTCGGTGCCGAGCCGGACATCGAGGTGGTCGCCGAGGCCTCCGACGGCGCCGGCGCCGTGCAGGCCGCCCTCGAACACCTCCCCGACGTCGTCCTGATGGACATGCGCATGCCCGTCCTCGACGGCGTCGCCGCGACCCGCCAGGTCTGCTCCCTCACCCCGAGCCGGGTCCTCGCCCTGACCATGTTCGACACCGACGACTACCTCTACGCGGCCCTGCGCGCCGGTGCCAGCGGTTTCCTGCTGAAGGACGCTCCACGAGCCGACCTGGTGAACGGGGTTCGCGTGGTCGCCGCCGGCGACGCGCTGCTCGCCCCCGGCGTCACCGCCCGTGTGATCGGCGAACTACACCGGCGCGGCCATCCGGACCCGGCCCTGGCCGCCGCGGTGACCGCGCTGACCACCCGCGAGACGGATGTCCTACGCCTGGTCGCGGCCGGCCTGTCCAACGCCGAGATCGCCGCCCACCACCACCTCAGCGAGCACACGGTCAAGACGCACGTCGGCAACCTGCTCGCCAAACTGCACCTGCGCGACCGCGCCCAGGCGGTCATGATCGCCTACGAATCCGGCCTGGTGATCCCCGGGCACTGACGTGCAGGCCGACCGGACCGGACCGGCCGGCGGGGCCCGCTGATCGGGCGGCCCGCCGGCCGGAGGGGTACGCGTCGAGCTACAGGGTGCGGGCCAGCCGGTCGGCGAGCGCCCGGGTGAAGCGAGCCGGATCGGCCAGCTCGCCGCCCTCGGCGAGCACCGCCAAGCCGTACAGCAGCTCGGCGGTCTCGGTCAGGGCAACGGTGTCGCCGCCCTGCTCGTGGGCCTTACGCAGCCCGGCGACCAGCGGGTGACCCGCGTTGATCTCCAGGATCCGCTTCGTCGGCGGGATCTCGTGCCCCATCGCCCGGTACATCTTCTCGAGGGTCGGGGTGAGGTCCTGCGCGTCGCCGACGACGCAGGCCGGCGAGGTGGTCAGCCGGGACGACAGGCGGACCTCCCGGACGCTGTCGGCCAGGGTGGTGCCCAGCCAGTCGAGCAGGGACGCGAACTCCTGCCGCTGCTGCTCGCGCTCGGCCTCGGCCTGCTGCTTCTCCTCGTCGGTGTCCAGGTCGACCTCGCCCTTGGCGATGGAGCGCAGCGTCTTGCCGTCGTACGCGCCGACCCGCTCGACCCACACCTCGTCGACCTGGTCGGTGAGCAGCAGCACCTCGTGGCCCTTGGCCCGGAACGCCTCCAGGTGCGGGGAGTTCTCGATGGTGGCCCGGGAGTCGCCGGTGGCGTACCAGATGTCGGTCTGGCCGTCCTTCATCCGCTCGACGTAGCCGGCCAGGTCGGTGGGCTCGGCGGCGTCGTGGGTGCTGGCCACCGAGAGGATCTCCAGCAGCGTGTCCCGGTTGTCGGTGTCGTCGATCAGCCCTTCCTTGACGACGGCGCCGAACTCGGTCCAGAAGGTGCGGTACTTCTCGGGGTGGTTGGCCTTGAGGTCCTTGACCGTGGCGAGGACCTTCTTCACCAGGCGGCGGCGGACGATCTGGATCTGGCGGTCCTGCTGGAGGATCTCCCGGGAGATGTTCAGCGACAGGTCGTGCGCGTCGACCACGCCCTTGACGAAGCGCAGGTAGGTGGGGACCAGCGCCTCGCAGTCGTCCATGATGAACACGCGCTTGACGTAGAGCTGGACGCCGCGACGACCCTGCGGCGCGAACAGATCCAACGGCGCGTGGCTAGGGAGGAACAGCAGCGCCTCGTACTCGAAGGTGCCCTCGCCCTTCATGTGCACGACCTCGAGCGGGTCGGCCCAGTCGTGGCTGACGTGCTTGTAGAACTCGTTGTACTCGGTGGCGTCGACCTCGTCGCGGGACCGCGCCCAGAGCGCCTTCATCGAGTTGAGCGTCTGCACCTCGCTCGTGGCGGGGGCGTCGTCGACGCCGGGACGCTCGACGGTCATCCGGATCGGCCAGGCGATGAAGTCGGAGTATCGCTTGACGATCTCCCGGATGGTCCACTCGGCGGTGTAGTCGTGCAGGTTGTCCTCGGTGTCGGCGGGCTTGAGGTGCAGGGTCACCGAGGTGCCCTGCGGGGCCTCGTCGACCGTCTCGATCGAGTACGTGCCCTCGCCGGTGGACTCCCACCGCGTACCGCCGGTCTCGCCGGCCTTGCGGGTCAGCAGGGTGACCGTGTCGGCGACCATGAACGCGGCGTAGAAGCCGACGCCGAACTGGCCGATCAGCTCCTGCGAGGCGCGGGCGTCGGAGGTCTCGCGCAGTTGGCGCAGCAGCTCGGCGGTGCCGGACTTGGCGATCGTGCCGATCAGCCGGACCACCTCGTCGCGGGTCATCCCGATGCCGTTGTCCCGCACGGTCAGGGTGCGGGCCTCCCGGTCGACCTCGAGGGCGATGTGCAGGTCGTCGGTGTCGGCGGTGAGGTCCTTGTCGACCTGGGTCGCCAGCCGCAGCTTGTCGAGCGCGTCGGACCCGTTCGAGATGAGTTCCCGCAGGAAGACGTCCTTGTTCGAGTAGATCGAGTGGACCACCAGTTGGAGGAGCTGCCGCGCCTCGGCCTGGAACTCCAACGTCTCGGCCTGGTTGCTCACACCGTCTCCCCTTGTCGACTCGTCCGGAGGTTCGCGGAAAGGATACGAGTCGTCACCCGGCGGGCCGTGCCCGCATCCGGGTCGTATTCCCGATCCGGGTCGGACCGGCGCGTGAGATAGCTGACTTGCCTAAAGGCAAGTCAGATCGCTAGCGTTGCGCCCATGAAGATCACTGGAAGCACCGCCCTCGTCACCGGTGCCAACCGGGGCTTCGGCCGGCACCTCGCCGCCGAACTCCTCGCCCGGGGTGCGACGGTCTACGCCGGCGCCCGCAACCCGGACAGCGTCGACCTGCCCGGAGTGACGCCGGTGCGGCTGGATATCACCGACCCCGCATCGGTGGCCGCCGCCGCCGCACTGGCGGGAGACGTGGACCTGCTGATCAACAACGCCGGCATCGAGACCGGGACAGATCTGCTGGAGGGCGACCTCGAACAGGTCCGACTGGAGCTGGAGACCCACTACTTCGGCAACCTGTCGATGATTCGGGCGTTCGCCCCGGTCATCGCCGGCAACGGCGGCGGAACGATCCTGAACGTGCTCTCCGTGCTCTCCTGGGTGACCTTCCCGACGGTCGGGGCCTACAGCGCGGCGAAGTCGGCCGAGTGGTCGATGACCAACGCCCTGCGTGTCCAGCTCGCCGAACGCAAGGTGCGGGTGGCGGGCCTGCACGTCGGCTACATGGACACCGACATGGCGGCCGGGGTCACCGCCCCGAAGTCCGATCCGGCCCAGATCGCCCGCATCGCCGTGGACGGCATCGAGGGCGACTCGTACGAGATCGTCGCCGACGAGACCAGCCGGCAGGTGCTCGCCGGGCTGTCCGGCGGTGTGGCCGCGCTCTACCCGCAACTCCCCTGATCCCCCACGTGACCGGGGCCGCCGCCGGCTCTTCGGCGGCGGCCCCGGCTCGGGTACGTGGTCAGCAGCCACCACAGGTGTAGAAGAGGATGTCCCAGTGGCTGCCCTCCTTGGTGTAGAGGTTGCCCGAGGCCGCCTGGTACTGGTAGCCGAAGCCGGCGATGTAGCCGATGTAGGTGTAGTGCGCCGAGATGTAGTTCTGGATGCAGGTGCTCAGCGCGATGTCCAGCTTGTAGCCGTTCCAGTGGCTGTAGGTGCCTCCGGCGTGCCCGACCTCGGTGCCGGCGGTGACGGTGATCGCGCAGCCGCTGGCCCGCTTGAAGGTGATGATGCCGCTGATGGTCGCCTGCCGGACGTCGGTGAACGAGGTGCAGGTGGCGACGTTGCGGTTGCTGCAGTTGCCGCTGGAGGTCCAGGAGATGCCGGCGGCGCTCAGCTGCGAGGTGGCGCTCGCGTGGGTGATGGCGAACGCCGGGCTGGCGAGACCGAGCACGGCGCCGACCGTGGCGAGCGTGGACACCAGCAGGGTGAGCACGCGGCGGCGCAGGGTGGATCGAGTGGCTGACATGGCACTCCCGTTTCGCATGAGGGGTGGAATTTTGCGAATCAGGGGCCGGCCTTGCAGGATTTCTACCAGAGATAGATGGTTGTGACTAGACGTCGGGCGGAGGGGACGTCCGTCGCCCGCCTCCGCCCGACGATCCGGGTCAGCTCGCCTGCAACGTCACGTCGTCGAGCACGAAGCTGGTCTGCAACGAGGAGTCCTCGGTTCCGGTGAACTTCAGGGTCACCGTCTGCCCCGCGTACGCGGCCACGTTGAACGTGCGCTGGACGTAACCGCCGGCGGCGTTCAGGTTCGAGTACGTCGCCAGGGTGGTCGACCCCACCTGCACGGTGAGCTTGTCGTACGCCGTGGAGGTGGTCGTCTCGGCGGTGTCGATGTGCAGCCAGAACGCCAGCGTGTAGCTGGCGCAGCCGGCCGGCACGGTCACCGACTGGGACAGGGTGTCGGTGTGGGTGCTGCCGTACCCGTCGAGCCACGCCTTGTAGCTCCCGGTCCGGGCCGGCTGCCCGCTGTCATTGGTGATCACGCCGGAGCTGGCGGTCCACGGCGTGCTGCCGCTCTCGAAGCCACCGTTGCCGATCACCTGGCCGCCGGCGCAGCCGCCGGTGCCGGTCACGGTGAGCGTGAGGGTGGCGCTGCGGGTGACCGAGCCGGTGCCCGTGATCGTGACCGCGAAGGTGCCGGTGGCCGCGCTGGCCGAGGCGGTCAGGGTCATCGTCGACGAGCCGCCGGAGGTCACCGAGGTCGGGCTGAACGAGACGCTCACCCCGCTGGGCGCGCCGGAGGCGGAGAGGCTGACCGTCTGCGCCGAGCCGGAGGTGGTGGCGGTGACGACCGTGGCGGTGGTGCTGGCGCCCCGCGCGACCGTGCGCGAGGTCGGGTTGACCGCGAGGGAGAAGTCGTTGGTCGGGGTGCCGCCGCCCACGGCGAGCTGCCAGAGCGCGTACGCGACGCCGTCCGCCGCCCGGTTCAGCACCGTCGCGCTGACGTTCGAGGTGGTGTCACAGGACCGGTGGTAGCAGGGGTCGTAGGCGGCGTTGGCGGTGCCGCCCCACTTGGCCGCCTGGGCGCTGGTCTTGCGGGCGCTGGCGCCCGCGGCGTAGCCCGAGGTGAGGATGCCGGCCTGCTGGAAGTAGTAGTCGTCGGAGCGGCCCTGGCCCTCGACGTTCTCCTCGGGTTGCAGCCCGAGCGAGTCCCAGTACGCCTTCAGCGGCGCCGCCGTGGTCGAGGTGACCCGGTTGATGAAGTAGCCACCGTTGGTCGAGCCGACCATGTCGAAGTTGTAGTAGCCCTTGATGTAGCCGCGCTGGGTGCTGCTCAGCGAGTTGACGTAGAACCGGGAGCCGTTGAGCCCCTGCTCCTCGTCGGTCCACCAGGCGAACCGGACCTTCTTCGTCATGGTCGGGTTCTGCGCGGCCAGGACCAGCGCGTTCTCCAGCAGGGTGGCCGAGCCGGTGGCGTTGTCGTTGATGCCCGGGCCGGCCGAGACGCTGTCCAGGTGGGCACCGAACATGACCACCTGGTCGGTCGGGCCGCCGGGCCACTCCGCGATCAGGTTGTTCGACGGGTACGTGCAGCTGGAGCAGTTCTGCTCGGTGACGGTGTAACCGGCGGCCTGCAACCTGCTCTTCACATAACTGACCGAGGCGGTGTAACCGGCCGAGCCGGCCCGCCGGTTGCCGCCGTTGCTGGTGGCGATGGAGTTGAACTGGGTCAGGTGCGCCTGGACGTTGGCGACGGAGATGTCCGGCGCCGCCAGAACGGCGGCGGGCGCGGCGATCGGCCGGGCCACTGCCGTACCGGCGATGGGTGACGCGGTCACCGGCTGGGCGGCCAGCGTCACCGTCATCCCGGTGAAAACGGCGAGCGCGATCGTCGCGCTCAGCGTTCTGCCTCTCATGGGGGCTCCTCGGGGGTTGGAGAGAGAAGCAAACAGTTGCATGTATCGATGTCTCGGGCATCGGTCGTTCGTCCGATACCGCCGGCGTTACAGGCCACGGTTCTTGTGGTCGTAGGCGACGATGCCGTCCAGCCGGTCCCCGGGAGTGAGATCGGCCGGGTCGAACCAGAAGATCACCACCTGCGGGTCCACGCTCCACGGGGCCAGCCGAGCGGCCACCTTCCGGCCGTCCACGGTGCCGACGATCCGGCTCGCCGGGCCGACGAAGTAGCCGAAGGTGGGCACCGGCGCGGCCGACGTGTTCTGGTCGTAGCCGATCTGGTGGAAGCCGGGACCGCGGTCGGATCCTTCGACGTCGTTGATCAGGTAGTCCGAGGTCAGAGTGCCGTCCGGGCTGCGGCGGCCGGCGGCCAGCCCGATGGTCACCCGGGGCTCGCCGGGCACCGTGACCCGGACGAAGAAGAAGACCCGCTGGTCGGCGCCGTACTCGACGCCGCTAGTGATGATCTTGCCCAAGAGCTTCGGCGGCGACTCTCGACCCGCCATGGTCGTCGGCGGTGGCGTGGTCGACGGCGGCGTGGGCCAGGGCGAGTTGGACGGCGCCGGGGCGACGGTGACCGGTGACGTGGCGGCGCCGGCTACCGGTGGCGGACCCGGGTCGTCCGGGCCGGCGTTGACCACCACGACCACGACGACGGCGGCCAGCCCGACCGCGAGCGTCGTCGCCCCGGCTCCGGCGACCCGACGACGGGTCCGCAGCCGTCGCCCCTCGTGCAGGATGCTGGCCACGTCGAGGGTGACGCCGGGGCGCTCGGTCACCCGCATGGCGCGGCGGAGCCGGTCCAGATCGCTCATCGGCACGCCTCCTGACTGTCGGCCGCCCGCAGCCCGTTGGCGCGCAACTTCTCCAGGGCCCGGGAGCTGGTGCTCTTGACCGTGCCCACCGAGATGGCGAGTTCGCGGGCCACCTGCGCCTCCGGGAGGTCGAAGTAGTAACGCAGGACGACGATGGCCCGCTCCCGGGGGCTGAGCGCACCGAGGATGGCGGTCAACCAGCCCCGGGTGGCCACCTCGTCGGCCACGTCCTCCCGCCGTCGCTCCGGGATCTCCTCGGTCGGGTACTCCCGGATCGGGCGCCGCCAGCCGTCGACCAGGTGGTTGACCAGGATGCGGCGGGCGTACCCGTAGGCGTCGTCGTCGCGGACCCGGGACCAGGACGCGTAGGTCCGCACCAGGGCGGTCTGCGCGGCGTCCTCGGCCAGGTGGTGGTCCCCGGTCATCAGGAACGCCGCGTGGACCAGCCGGGCGGACGCCGCTTGCGCGAACTCGACGAAGTCCGCGTCACCCCGCGCCACGCCGACCCCTCCCCCGTGCCACACCGGTACGGACGGGTGAGGGCGGGAAAAAGTTGAGTCCCCGCCCGGTCAACTTTTTGACCCGGTCACCCGTCTTCTCTCCCGCGCCGCCGCAGACCGGCGGCGCGCGAGGGGAGAGACATGTCGACGAAGGCTACCCGTCGGGGGCGTGCCGCCTCAGCGGCGCTGCTGCTGGTGGCGCTGCTCACCGGCTGCGGCCAGCCAGCGGCCGGGCCGCTCGCGGCCGGGGTCGCCACGACCGGCGACCCGGTCCCGGGCGGGCAACCCGCGGCCGGGTTGGCCCCGACCGGGCGTCCGGCGGGGGCCGCCGGGAGTGCCAGCATGGCGCCCGCGTCGCCATCGGCCGTCCCGGTCAGCTACCCCGCCAACGGCGGCAACCGCTGGTCGGTGGCGGCGGGCGAGACGACACCGGCGCGCGGCAAGGGGCGGCTCCTGCGGTACCGGGTCGCCGTGGAACGCGAGATCCGTGGCCTGCCGGTTGCCGACGTCGCCGCGGCGGTCTCCGCGACGCTGAACGACCCGCGGGGGTGGACGGCGGGCGGCACCTGGCGACTACGCAGGGTGGGCCCCGACGCACCGACCGACTTCACCATCTACCTGGTGACTCCCGGCACGCGCGACGAGCTGTGCCTGGACAATCCGGAGGGCTACACCTCGTGCCGCAAGGGCGACAAGGTGGTGCTCAACGTGGCGCGCTGGGTGAAGGGGGTGCCGGGCTACGGCGGCGACCTGGCCACCTACCGGCAGTACATGGTCAACCACGAGGTGGGGCACCGGCTCGGCCAGGGCCACGAGCGGTGCCCGGGGCGGGGCCGGCCGGCGCCGGTGATGCAGCAGCAGACGCTGGGCCTGCACGGGTGCACGCCCAACGCGTGGCCGTACCCGGATGGCGACCGGTACACCGGGCCGGTCGGGACATACGACGACAAGATCCCGCCGCGCGAGGGCGCCCGGCTGGCGCTCTGAGCCGCCTCAGGGCCGGCGGTTGCGCTGCTGTTCGATGCGCTCGTCCAGGCGGCCCAGCTCGTAGATGGCGTTGAGGTCGGTCGGCAGCTGACGGACGTTGTCCGGCACCGGGTCGTCGTCCGGCACGGCGGCGAGGGCGGGCCCGCCGGCGAGGACGGACCCGCCGGCCGACCGGCGGCGCCGCAGGAACACCAACGCCAGCACCAGCGCCGCGAGGACGGCCGCGCCCGGCAGGTAGTACGCGGGGCGCAGCAGGGAGCCGCCCCGGTCGGGGGCGGCGAGCGCCGGCGCGGCGGCCGGGGCGGACGAGGCCCCGCTCGGCACCGGCACGGCGGCCCCGCGAGCGCCCCGGTCGCC